>JAEELW010000128.1 GCA_016282915.1 Lachnospiraceae bacterium
AGGAATTCTTCCCGTTTTCTTCCGATGTCCACGATCGCCTGGTCGATATTTCTCTCCAGACTGCGCTTATCAGTCACACCCTGTTCCTTATCCGTGATACGAAGTGTCCAGGACAGTTCCTTCTTCTCCTCCGTATTTTCCGGAAGTGCAGCATCAACGGAGTATGCAGGCAGAGCTTCCCGGCGCGCATCTGCTGCTGCCACAGGGCCCTCTTCCGGCATCGCCGCTGCGACAGGCTGTACTCCCGGTTGCACTCCCGGCATCGCCGCTGTGAAAGTCTGTACTCCCGGCTGTACTCCCGGCATTGCCGCTGTGAAAGGCTGTACTCCCGACTGTACTTCCGGCTTTGATGCCGTGCCAGACTGTACTCCCGGCCGGGCTTCCGGCATCGCCGCCGCAACAGAGGATACTCCCGGCATTGCTTCCGCAGAAGGCCGGATTCCGCTCTCATCCGCAAGACAGCTCTTCCAGGCATCGACCATATCCCTGGCTTCTTTCAGGCCAAGCCCTGTCCATTCCCTGCACTGCTTGATCGCAGGCATCATATATCCGCTTTCGATGATCTTTACAAGCTCCCTTCTCTGTTCCGCGGAAAGTTTCGCCGCTTCCTGCTTCAGATATGCGCTATAAGCCGCAGGGTCAGCGTACAGGGCAGCTTTTTCCGACTGGGTCCGTACCGCTGTCTTCTGTGGTACGGTTGCAGCGCCGGCCCCGGCATGCGGAGTATTCACGGCCCTGTTTTCCGTATCCGTCCGGCCGGTCCGCATCTGCATTCCGTTTCCGGAAAGGTTTCCGCTCTTCTTTATTGTTTCCAGATCCTTTCGCAATAAGAGGAAGTCATTCTCACTCAGCCCCCCCATGCTGATCCTTGACTCCGTCCCGTTCTGCGCCCGGAAAACAATATATACTATGCCCCCTTCTCCATTGTCATATCCGCTGTGGTTCCGCCAGGCATACTGCTCCAGACGTCCCGACCTGTAATGAACGATCAGCGCTTCCGAAGTCACGATCATATAATCCGCCACACTTCCGGAAGACTCTTTTATCAGGCGTCTCATCACGATGATGCCTCCGGCCAATGCCGCCAGGGCCACAACCACGGCTCCTCCCCTGAACAGTCTGTAGGAGATCAGTGTCACAACAAAGGGAATGATCAGGCACAATGCAGCTGCGAGACAGAACATATACAGCATTTTCAGAAAACTCTGCGTCCGGTGCGGATAATAGATATGCCTGTCCGGATAGAACTCCGGAGCTTTGGGCGGGTACGTACGCTCCCTTACACGGACGATCACCATGGCAACGAGCGAGTAAAAAGCCAGCCCCGGGACAAGCGCGATCAGCAGTGACAGAAAAAACTTTACGATCTCGATTAAACTCATATCCTCTTCCCCTGTTCTCTCACTCCAATATATTCCGTTCTTCTTATCTCCGCACTTTCTATGCAAAATGCTTTTCTATGGATTCCTTCAGTATCCCTTCCTGAAGCTCTGCGGCAACGGCATTGATCGTATCGATGTCGATCCTTTCCACTTTTCTTATCGGATAAAAGCTGCGCGCCGTTTCTTCTCCTGCGGAATGCGCATCGGCCGTATGCATGACGAATCCGTCCTCCGTTGCTTCGATCGCCCCGTCCGCTTCAGACTTTCCGTCTGTACAGGTGCTGACCGTCTCCTTTTCCGAGAGGAGCAGGTAAAACGCTTTCCCTGTTCTTTCCGTTTTCGAAATGCTTTTTTCCGGAAACACTTAACGAAATGGCTTATTCACATACCACACGTCCAGATCCACATCTCCGTTGATTCCGTCGATGCGCCCCGTGCAGCCGTGCTGCCACATAAAGAAATCTCCCTGCCAGGACGGGGATGAAACATAATAAGCCAGCCATACCGGGTGCTTGGAATCACTGGTCCATACCGTATCCAGATAATACTTGCTGTTGTACAGACAGCCGGCGTAGCCTCTTTTCTCCACTTCACTGACAAAGACATCCAGATTCTCATTCAGATCATAAAGATTCATCTCATGGTTTTCGAAGCGCAGGAAATCTTCCCAGTCGTACGCGATGGGAAAATCGAGCTCCTGCCCGTTCAGAACGCCCATCAGATAGTCTACGCTGGCTCTCACCTGCTGCGCGTTGCTCTCTTCCGCATGCCAGTAGATACCGACCTTCAGCCCGGCCGCTTTTGCTGCGGCGATATTGTATTCATAATATCTGTCCGTGTAATGTTCGCCTTCATCAAGTCCGCCGATACGCATATAGACGAATTCACAGCCGGCCGCCCGGACCTTTTCAAAATCGATATCTCCCTGCCATCTGGATACATCGATCCCGACACAGGTCTCTTCGGTCTTATAATTGGCGATAAAATCGGAAAACGCCTCCGTTTTCCCGCCGCCGCCGGAGCCGGACGGGATCTCGGCGACAACCTTCACATTCATCTTCTGTGAAACGCTGTGTCCCGCATCATCCCGTAGCGTGATCTGCAGCGGATAGGTCCCTTCCGCAGCGGTATTGACTTCTCCCGCCACTTCCAGATCCACATGCCGGTCCACATCGTCCGCATAGCCGATATATTTATGGATATCAAAAACACTGCCGGTCTTCAGCATCGGGGATCCGTTAAAGGACAGAAAAAGAGGCGGCTGCGTATCCTCCGGCAGCCCTTCCTGTGCGACCGGCTCAGGCTCCGCTTCCGGCTCCGTCTCTTCTTCCTTCGCATCGGCAACCGTTTCATTATCGGATACCGCTTCGTTTTCCGAAACGGCGGCCGCTTCATCTTCCGATACCGTAGCGGGCTCCTCTTCTTCCGCCTCGTCCGCCGATACGGTCGGCACCTCCGTCTCCGTTCCCGCCTCGACCAGTTGGAAAGGCTCGGTATCCTCTATGCTTAAGACCCTCACCTCTCCTTGGGCGGCAGACACCGGAGTATCCACGGATACTTCTCCATCGCCTTCTGCCGGAAAAAGCACGCGCACAGCAAGAACGCCGAGCAGCAGCAGGAAGATCGAAAGACTCACGATAATGATCACGCGTATCGTTCTTTTTTTCATCCGGTCAAAACCTCACTGCCCTTCTTCCGTATCCGCATCTCCGCTGTCCCCGGCACTTTCATCTCCGCTCTCGAAATCAAACTCCACGTAATCATAGTCCGCGTTCCCATAGATCTCTATTCGGATGAGCTGGTCAAGATCCGTATATCCGCTGAGAAACTGATTTGCAACGATCTCACTGTGATAGCTCAGTTCATGCGGAACATAATCCGTCCTGATCGTCCCGTCCGTATTCCTGGAAACATTTTGCAGACAGGCACCGTCATACATCACGTAGTGCTCTACATGATCATCAAGAACCTTATCCCAGTGAACCCTGTATATATTGGCAACATAATTATGCTCACGTTCGTTATCGTCTTTCGCATAAAAGATATAGCTCGTCAGATACTCCAGCTCTGTCAGATTCCAGTTTGTATAAAACAGGTTTGTATTATCTTTGACCTGGCCCAGAATGGCCGCTTTCGCATGCTCCTTAAAAAACGGATCCGCCATCAGTTCTTCCGGCGTAACTTTATAGGAAGCGAGCAGCGCCTGTCTTTCTTCTTCTTTCCGGCGCTCTTCCGCTTCTTTCTGAAGCTTCCGCTCTTCTTCCTGCTGCTTTCTCTTTACCTCCTGCTCCCTCTGCCTCTGCTCTTCCCTCTGCTGTCTGGCCTGGGATTCCGCGGCCATTCTCCGCACGGTAAACACTGCGGAGATGCCGGAGACGAACACCACAAAGACGATAAACACGACAATGCATATGCTTACCGCCCTGGACTTCTGTACGGGACGGCGCATCGCCGCGCCGCCCTGTACGCCCTCCATCCTTTTCTCCGCCAGATCAAGCTGTCTCTTTTTGATCTCCGCCTCTGTTTTGATGCGCGCGTACTCCACATCTTCCCTGTCGTAATCCGCCAGGAAGGATGTGCCGCAGCTGGGGCAGTGAAACTTTCCTTCTTCGGTCTGTTCCACCAGAGCATTGCAATTGGGGCATTTCAGGCTCATTAACTGCATTCTGTTCCTCCGGAAAAAGAGCTTTCGCTCTGTAACAATACTTTATTTCTCGTGATCCATTCTCCACTTTATGCTGCGCTTGAGATAATCCACATACTCCGGATTTTTGCACATTCCCTTGCCCTCGGTATCCGAGATCTTTGCAACGTCCTGACCGTTGCAGGCCGTCGTCTTCATCACGATATTCAGCGGGGGCACCTTGGTATCGTTGGCCAGATAGGTCCCTATTCCAAAGGCCACCTTGGCACGTCCCTGGAAATGCCGGAAGATACGATCCGCCGTCTCGAAATTCAGCGAATCCGAGAACAGAAGGGTTTTGGACTTCGGATCGATCTTCAGCTTCTCATAATGCGCGATCATCTTCTCGCCCCATTCGATGGGATCGCCGGAATCGTGACGCACGCCGGAGAAGAGCGTAGCGTAGGTCAGCTGGAAATCCTTCAGGAAACAGTCGGTGGTGATGGCGTCCGTCAGAGCCGTTCCGTTCAGCACCCCATATTCTTTCACCCATGCCTCCAGTGCATACCAGTTCGAATAAGCCGGATTGTGTCTGTGATTGCCCTGGCCGACACACATGATCCACTCATGGGCCATGGTTCCCACGGGTTTTACCCCGTACTTCTTCGCCAGATACACATTGGAAGTTCCGATAAAGGTGGTGGCACACTTCAGATCCTTATTCAGCTCGGAGAATTTCTGCACTGCCATCTCCTGCGCTTCTGCGGAGAGACGTCTGCGCAGACCGAACTCCGAGAATACCCCCGCATACCACTTTCCGTTACGGAGATTTTCGTATTTCGTTTCCAGCCTTTCTTTAAAGCTTTGGATCAGTTCATTATAATCATAGGCCATGTTGAAATAGACTTCATTTACGATGGCCAGTGTAGGAATCTCATACATGGATGTATTCAGCCAGGTCCCCTTTGCCTCGATCGAAAGCCCGCATTCCGCATCCGTCGTGATCTCAAAATCTTCAAAGCGCGGTCTCCAGAGCCGCAGAAAATCGATATAAGAGCCTTTGAACCACTCAATCCCGTCCAGATATTCCAGTTCCTCTTCGGTAAAGCGCAGGTCGCAGTATGCGCGGATCTGATCCCGGATCTCCTCTATCATCTCATCGGTGAAATGCACGTCCGTATTACGGCACTTAAAAGTCCAGGTCGTCTTATAATCCGGATACTGGTGATAGATCGCCTGGCCCATGCTGAATTTATAAAGATCGGTCTCCAGCAGACTGTTGATGATAGGATGCAGTTTCATACTCTTTTCCTCTCTTTCTTTTTTGCTATGCCTGCAGGCAAAAATGCCTTTTATCTCAATTATTTATCATATCATGACTTCAGGGACGGTTCAAGGAAAACCGTCCCTGAATCCCGCCTTCGCGGGATATGCCCTCGCTTTGCGATGGCATAGTCCGGCACGATTCAAGGAAAACCGTCCCTCCCGCCTTCCCATTGTTTCCTGAAGGACTCCTGTGATATAATAATATGCTGTGAACACATAAAGGAGTATATCCGTGAAACTGATCTTCAGATATATGGGAAAGTACAGGGCCGCCATTTTTCTGGCTGTCTTCATCAAACTCGTCGGAACGATGTTTGAGCTCACTCTCCCCTACATTCTTGAATACATGATCGATCATGTGGTTCCCGCAAAGGATATGAAGACCGTCCTGTTCTGGGGTGTTCTTATGTTTGTGGCCACGATCTGCTGCCGGCAGTTCAATGTCATCGCAAATACGCGCGCGATCTTTAATGCCCACAGGGTAAGCTACGATGTGCGTCAGGATCTGTTCAGGGTAAGCGCCAATCTCTCCGGTGACAGCTTCGATGAGGTGGGGCTTCCCAGCCTGATCAGCCGCATGACCTCCGACAGTTATAACGTCCAGTCTGCGGTGCAGCAGCTCCAGTCCCTTTGTGTCCGCGCTCCGATGATGCTCTTCGGCGGCGTGATCATGACGCTCCTCATGGATCCGGCACTTGCCATGATCCTGATCGTCATGCTTCCTTTTCTGATCGCCGTGGTTCTCATCGTTTCCTCAAAAGGTATCCCCATGTATACAAAAGTGCAGCAGAAGCTGGATACCGTGGTGCGCATCATGCGTGAAAACATTACGGGCATCCGTGTGGTAAAAGCCCTCAGCAAAGCCTCCTACGAGAAGAAACGCTTCGGCAGGGCCAATGAGGAGATGACTGCCTGTGATGTGAAAGCCGGCACCGTGATGGCGATCCCCGGCCCCTTTATGCAGCTGTGTCTGAATGTGGGCCTTACGCTTGTCGTGATCCTCGGGGCAGAGCGGGTAAACGAAGGCCTTATGGAACCCGGGATCATACTCGCCTTCCTGACCTATTTCAATATGATCACGATGGGCGTCATGGGTCTGAACCGCATCTTCATGAGCCTTTCCAAAGCCAGCGCCAGTGCCGACAGGATCGATGAGGTCATCAGCAGGGGCAATGAATGGATAAAATACGATATCCCGGGCGAAGCCCCCGCCGGGAAAGCTTTTATCGAATTTCGTGATGTGAGCTTCTCTTACGGAAGCGAAAGCCGCGGTGACGGTGATTTTGTCGGCGGCGTACGCGAAAAGGCCCTCGATCACATAAACTTTTCCATTGAAAAAGGGCAGAGCCTCGGGATCATCGGCCCCACAGGCTGCGGCAAAACAAGCCTCGTCAATCTTCTCTTACGTTTCTATGATGCCGGCGAGGGCCGTATCCTGATCGACGGAAAAGACGTGAAAAGCTATGAGCGTGATGAACTGCGAAGGAAATTCGGTGTGGCGTTCCAGAACGATATGATCTTCAAAGATACGCTCAGGAACAATATCGCTTTCGGAAGAAACCTTACAGATGCGGATCTTTCCGCTGCCGCAAAGGATGCTCAGGCGTTTGAATTCATCGACGCCCTTGAGGACGGCTTCGATCATCAGGCAGACATAAAGGGCGCAAACCTCTCCGGCGGTCAGAGACAGCGGCTGCTTGTATCACGCGCACTGGCCGGCAGGCCGGAAATACTGATCCTGGACGACAGTTCCAGCGCCCTGGATTACAAAACGGATTCGGATATGCGGCGGGCCATTAAAGAACATCACAGCGACAGCACGCTGATCCTGATCGCCCAGCGGGTGAGCAGCGTGATGAACATGGACAGGATCATGGTCATGGACAACGGAAAGTGTATCGCTTACGGAACACACAATGAACTGATGGAAAACTGTGCGGCTTACCGCGAAACCTACGAAATGCAGACAAGCTGAAAGCGGTCTGCCAAAAGGAGCAAAAAAATGCCGGGACCCGGAGACCGAGGCGGGGAAAAACAAAAACCGAAAAACGCAGGCAGGACCTTAAGGCGCCTCCTCTCGTACATGATGAAGTACGGGTGGATCTTTTTCCTCTTGCTGCTCCTCGCTTTCGCAAGCAATATCGGCAATCTCCTCGGACCGGATTTTGCGGGAAAAGCCATCAATGAAGCCGCTGCCGGAAAAGGAAAGGTAAACATGCCCCTGGTGATCCGCTACGGCCTGCTCATGCTGCTGGTCTATGTGGGAAGCAATATCCTTTCTTTTCTGGTCAATATATGGATGATGCGTGTCGGAAGAATGGTCGCTCGCAATCTGCGCAGGGATGTCTTTCACAAACTCATGGAACTCCCGGCCGACTACTTTGACAAGCATCTCGCCGGGGATATCATCAGCCGTGTTTCCTATGATATCGATGTAGTCTGCACCAGCCTTTCCTCGGATATCGTCCAGATCCTCACAAGCTTTGTAACGGTGATCGGAAGCTTTATCATGATGTGCCTGATCTCACTTCCTCTGGTACTGTGCATGATCTTCACCATTCCCGTTTCCATACTCTTCACCAGATATATGAGCAGAAAGACCAGGCCGCTCTATCGCGCGAGAAGCCGCGCCTATGGCGAAATGAACGGCTTTGCGGAAGAGATGTTCACGGGTCAGAAAACGATACTGGCCTATGCCCAGGAAGAGCGTGTCTGCGAACGCTTCTCGGAGATCAACAAAAAAGCCGCCGAAGCTTACAAAGCGGCTGACGGACTGGGCGCGACCATGTTCCCCACCATCGGGATGATCAACAATATCGGTCTCTCTGCCATCGGTCTCGGCGGTGCGCTTCTTTATATGTACAATATCGTAGGCCTCGGACAGATCTCCAGCTTTATCCTTTACAGCCGAAAATTCAGCGGCCCCATTAATGAGATCTCCAATATCATAAACGAGATCTTCAGCGCCCTGGCTGCGGCGGAACGTGTCTTCCAGCTGCTGGACGAGACGGAAGAAGTAAAAGATATCGAAAATGCCATAGAGCTGAAAAATGCACAGGGGCATGTCGAAGTGCAGGACCTGGAATTTGCATACGTTCCCGGAAAAACCATACTCCGGGATTTCAATATGGAAGCAATGCCGGGTGAAACCGTAGCCATCGTCGGACATACCGGAGCCGGAAAGACCACGATGATCAATCTTCTGATGCGTTTCTACGATCCCCTGCACGGTCAGATCCGGGTAGACGGCCTGGAAAACCGCAGCTACACGATGGAAAGCCTCCGAAAGAGCTATTCCATGGTCCTCCAGGAAACCTGGGTCTTCAACGGAACAATCTACGATAATATCGCCTACGGAAAAGAAGATGCCACACATGAGGAAGTGACGGAAGCCGCAAAGGCCGCGCATATCCATAACTACATCATGAAACTCCCGGGCGGCTACAACACGGTCATAAGCGAAGACGGCGGAAACATCAGCAAAGGCCAGAAACAGCTGATCACCATTGCCCGCGCGATGCTTTACGATACGGGAATGCTGATACTCGATGAAGCAACGAGCAATGTGGATACCGCCACGGAACGAAAAGTTCAGGACGCCATGAAGAAACTCATGACGGGTAAGACCTGTTTTATCATCGCCCACAGGCTTTCTACCATACGTAACGCCGATAATATCATCGTTATGGAACATGGAGACGTGATCGAGCAGGGCAGACACGACGAACTGATGAATAGAAAAGGCGCTTATTACCGGCTCTACCGGAGCCAGTTTGAATGACGCTTCCTTTTCAGAACAGATCCAGCATGCTGTCCAGATAGATCTCTTCCCGGACCTTCAGCTGATATTCGGGCTTCGTCATGTAATACAGAAGAAATTCCAGGATCAGGGCGCTTCCGAGACTGCGTCCTTCGATCTTGAAATGGGAAAATCCGGCCGGAACATAGAAGTTTTGGATATCATCGATCCCGATAAAACCCGGATTTTTCATGGCGTCGGAAAAACGATACCCCCGTTCCGCATCCGGCGAGACACAGATATGATCTTCACAGTCCTCTCCGAGGCTTTTCCTGCAGACATTCTCATAACAGTTCTTCCGGTCATAACAGGCAAACCAGCAGCATTCGTTGCAAAGGAACTCTACTTTCCTCTTCTGCGTATCGCTCAACGCCGCCAGACGGGCATATTCCTTATTCAGGCGGAAATCCGGCACCACATAGCGGAATTCCTCCCGGTCCAGTTCCGCCTTCAGATCCTCGAAATCCGTCAGTACCTTCGTCGTCGATGAAACAAAATAAAAGCCCGGATAATTCTTCCGTATATATTCCAGAAGCAGCTCCGAATACAGGATGATACCGTTCTCCACGCTGCCGCTTTTTTCAAACAGGACACAGAGGGAATTGCACAGACGGTCCGAGAGATGTTTCTCCTCCAGAAGGGAATTACTGAAGGTAAGCCGCGCCGATATCCCGTATTCCTTCATGAGTGCGGCTACGTTTTCCGCTTCTTCTTCACCGAATTCCAGGCGGCCGCCGCCCCATATACAGGCCCCGGGTGCACCATAGATCGAACCGATCCCGCACCAGTCGTAAAAGTATTCCCTGTGCTCATGAAAAAGCGGCAGGAATAAGCTGTAAAGCTCATAATACTCGAACAGACCGGGAAGATGGTAGTATACTCTCATCTGATCTTACGAACCCTTTCCTTGATCTCTGATCTGATTTTATATACCGGACGCCGGCAGGCGCGTTTCATCAGTCATATTTATATTATACCACCCTTTCCCCCCGGCAGGATGCCCAAAAAACAACGTAATTCTCATAAAATGCTAAATCGGCGGATAAGTGTTGTCGCCCGAAAAAAAACACGCTATAGTATGCGGGTATCAAAAAGACCGGAGTACCGTACTCCGGAAAAGGAGGAAAACTATGAAAAGAATGCTGAGTCTGATCCTGTGCTCGATGCTGCTCGTTCTGTCCGCCTGCGGAGAGACAGCCGGGTCCGGCACAGACGCCACGCCCACGGAAAGCGCAACGGTCGAAACGCCTACGCAGGGGACCGAAGCCGAAGCAACGCCTCAGGATGAAAAGGAAGAGCCGACCCCCGAACCCGAGGCCCCTGACAGGACCATAAAGGAAGTATTTGCGGAACACGGTATAAAGGCCGGCACCTGCATCTCTTCACGGGTCATCGGGAACACAAAAATGGAAAAGATGGTACTGGACCAGTTCAACAGCGTTACCATGGAGAACGCCATGAAACCGGATTCCATCCTAAACCGTGAAAAGAGCCGGGCCGACGGAAACATCGTCGTGGAATACAGCGGAGAAACCCTTCAGCTCCTGGACTGGGCAAAAGCCAACAGTATCCCCATGCGGGGGCATACCCTGGTATGGTACAGCCAGACGCCGGAGTGGATCTTCCATAAGGATTTCGATCCTTCGAGCGAGCTTGTCAATCGTGACGAAATGCTCTCCCGTATGGAAACTTATATCCGGCGGAATTTTGAAGAACTGGAAAAACTGGGCTGCCTGGATCTCTTCTATGCTTACGATGTGGTCAACGAAGCCTGGATGGAAGACGGAACCATGCGAAAGAACCGCTGGAGCGAGATCATCGGAGACGATTATCTCTGGTATGCTTTCTATTACGCCGACAAATATGCACCCGAAAGCATCGATCTCTACTATAATGATTATAACGAGCAGTACAAGGCAGAGACGCTTTGCAGCTTTGCGGAGACTCTGGTAGACGAGAACGGAAGATCCCTGATCGACGGCATCGGTCTGCAGGCGCATTTCTTTACCGCAGACGATCTGAATCAGTATTTTAAAGCCATCGACCGCCTTGCGGAAAGCGGCTTAAAGCTGCAGATGACGGAACTGGACGTCGGACTCGGCCGTTACCAGGGACCTCTTTCCCCTACGGATGATAATCTGAAAAAACAGGGAAAATACTATTATGATCTGATCAACGGCATACTGGAACGCGTCGATTCCGGAAAGATCAAAATGGATTCCCTGACCATCTGGGGCTTTACGGATCTGACTTCCTGGAGAGGCGAGTACTCCGCACAGCTCTTTGATAAAACCCTGGCTCCGAAATATGCCTTTTACGGCGTGATACAGGAAAAAGAAAAAGCAGGCTTCTGAAAAAAGCAGTCCCGGGCTTTCAGCTTCGGGACTGTGTTTTTTTTTCGACGATCTCTTCATACAGATCCAGTCCGAAACTGGTGAGTTCGGGCTCATGACGTATCATGCGGAAAGTACGGGTCCCGTCGTCTTTTCTCTCGGCGGACAGAAATTCCACTCCCGCTTCCGGCATGTCCCGGCTCTCTTCCCGGACGCGCCTTGCAAAGGATAAGAGATGTGTGACCGTAAGTATCCTTACGCCCGCCTCCTTCAGGGCACGGATGATATCGTAAGCGATCACAGAGCCTTCCTTCTCTGTGGTCGTTGCAAAGGATTCATTCAGAAGCAGCAGGGATCCGTCTCCGATCTGTTCCACGATACGGTTCATGCGGCTCAGTTCCTCATCCAGCCGGCCGCTGTTCATCTCGCTGTCCTCCCTGCGGGTAAAATGAACGAATATCCGCGGAAAGATCCCGCTTTGATAAGACTTTGCGGTCACCATCATACCGCATTGCATCATGATCTGCGCGATCCCGACACTGCGCAGAAAAGTGGATTTTCCGCCCTGATTTGCACCGGTCACGATCAGCAGATCCTTCTGCTTGAGGGAGCAGCTGTTTCCGATCACGTCCACCCGGCGTTCCAGTCCCATCACAAACTCCTTCAGATCCGAGAATTCCAGATCCCTCCGTCCGCATACTCCGGGAAAGCACCATCCGATCCCGATACGCTCCATCTGCCGCAGCAGCTGGACAGCAGAGAGATAAAATGCCGTCTGGTATCTCAGGCGGTCAAAGAAAGTCTGGAAGCCCTCCATCAGACTCTTTAATTCCTCTGTCAGGTAACTCACGATCCCGTATTCCAGGATCTGCGACTGCTCACTGATGCGGGCGTCCTTCACTGCCGAAAAAGAATCCGGGATACGGGAATTCATGAATTCCTGGAATTTATACCGGGTGCTTCCGGGCTTATAAAACTTTGTGCTTCTGGATGACAGTTCTTCCAGTTTCAGTGAACTGAATTTCATACCGTCCTCCAGACCGGCTTCCAGAACGATCCGCGGCCGTACCACCTGGTTTTTCCCTTCATCCTCCTGATCCGCGCCATCCGTGTAAAAAGAGATATCGTCAAGCACCCTTCTTATATATTCCTCCCGCTCCTGTGAAAACTCCCTGAGCAGTCCGTCATGAAAAGCGCAAAGCCCTTTGGAAGAGAGCTCCTCCTGATCTGTCAGAAGCGTCCTGATCTCCGACAATGAATCACAGAAAAGATGGATCACTTTGATATCTGCTGTGAGCTTCATCACGGGATTGCTCTGCTGCATTTTTTCCCGGGGTCCTCTCCCCAGCTCGCCCCATTTGCGGACCACGGTGCAAGCGATCCGGTACAGACCGCGTATCAGCTCCTCATGCCGGATGCAGTCTCCCAGGATCTGCTGGCGGTATTCGATCTCCTCTTTCGTATGCAGCGGGATCATCATAACGCTCCGCAGGGTTTCCACCAGATAGGGATCTTCCTTTTCCGCTTTTTTCACTTCCCCGTTCTCGTAGACCAGCTTTTTTGCCGCGGCAAGAAAAAGTGTTTTCAGTCCGAGATCCTTTATGATGCTCGCGCTGTCATAATAGCTTTCTTCATTTGTATGCTCACCGTCTTCATACAGTAAACAGACTTTCATAGGCGCTCCTTCAGCTGCTCGTAGTTCAGGCGGTATTTGTTCACCACATTTTCCGCGCAGGGAATGTCCTCCGCAGCTCCCCTGCGGATCTTAAATGTCTGTATCCTCTGGTCGTTCAGCATGGCCCTCAGGCTCACCACACCCTGCTGCCCTTCGGCAAGCTCTTTCAGATGCGTGACGTAGATCCCCATACATCCCAGCCCGATAAAATGTTTCAGAACCTTCTTTCCCATGATCTCAGCGTCATAACTCGCCGCTGTTGTAAAGAGCTCGTTGATGATGACAAAGCTTCCTTTTTTATGATCCTCCATCATCGGAGCAAGTCTGCTCAGCTCCTCTTTGAGCTTCCCCCGTCCTGTTTCCACGCTTTCCTCCACCGAGAAGTGCGTCTGGATATCCGGAAAGAAGGGAATATTTGCGGATTCCGCCGGCACATCCAAACCCATTCTTGTGAAATAGACCAGCTGTCCCAGACTTCTTGCAAAGGTCGTCTTTCCTCCCTGGTTTGGTCCGGTCAGCACAAAGAAGCGTTCCCCCTCTTCATAATAAAGATCATTCGGGACCACCTCTTTTCCGGACGTGAGTGACGAAAGGGCCAGGGCCAGGTCATAGAGTCCTTTGGCCTCCATCCTCCTGTCTTCGGAGGTTTCCGGTGTCGAAAAACAGAAACCGGCTTTTTCCAGCTCCTGTTCCAGACTACGGAAAGAAAGATAAAAGACCACTTCCTTTTCAAAACGCCGGAGTACCGCTTTTTCGTAATCCTCACTGTGCTCCGCGATATTTCTCAGTTCCCGGAAAAGCTGCGGTTTTTTCTTTTCCAGAATTTCCAGACAGGCATATTCCAGTTCCGTGAGAGAAGGATTTGACCGGAACGGATTCTGAAGCTGCCGGATCTCCCTGCCGCCCTCTTTCCGCAGCATCTCCTCATATCGTCCGCTGCCTTCCGTCTCCACGGGCACAACACTGATCCGGTCCTTGTCATAGACCAGGGTAAAACGCAGCTCCCTGATCTCCTTCATAAGTTTCTCCGTGCGTTCGCGCAGCTCGCGGTATCCGGAGCTGTCAAGGATCTCTTTCAGTATCTCCAGAAAGGCCTGCATTCCCACCGAGGACAGTACACACTTTTCCAGCCGGCTTTCCAGCTCTTCATAGCATCTGCAATAAGCTTCGGTCTCCCTGATCTGCCAGACTGCCTTCTGCAGCGGGATCGACACCTTATCTTTTTCCGCACGCAGTTCAGCGACCCCTTCGAGATCCTCCGTATAGCTCATCAATGCACGGTACACTTCTTCATTCTTTATATCCCCGTATACCGCCCGACGGTAGGCCTCATCCTCCGCTGTGGGCGGCAGAAAGCTGTACAGCTTACGGATATTCTTTCCCCATTTTGCCGTCAGCCGGTCTATGATCTGCCGCAGGTTCAGATCCTGATAAAAGGCCGCGATCTCCTCAGCCTCGCTTCGCGTTCCGTTCAGGCTCAGAATGCTGAAATTTTCGTTCTTGCTCTCTTCTCCCATATCTTTTCCCGTCATGCCGGGTCTTCTGCCCGGGCCGTTTACCGCTCTGCGTATAAAAACAGCGTTCCGCTCATCCCGCAAGGATAAAAAAACGGCCCGGAATGCGTTGTATGGCAGCTCCCGGACCGGTGGTCATCTCTCCCGTTTATCAGCTGCGCCTCAGGCCATATCTTCAAAGATCAGTATGTTCTTTCCGTGCTGCTTACCGTAATACATACGTCCGTCCGCAACCCGGATCAGTTCCTCCGGTTCCTCATAGGATCTTTTATTCTCTTCGAGACCGATCGTGATCGTGGAGACGATCCTTTTATTGTAAAATACCGTCGGTGCATTCTCAACCGCCTTTCTCAGATCCTCCGTTTTTTCCTTTGCATCCTCAAAACTGTATCCCTTCATCAGTATGACGATCTCTTCTCCTCCCCATCTGCAGATATCGCAGTCAGTCATTTCTTTCCTGATCAGACGGGAAATATGCTTTAACACCTCATCGCCGCAGTCGTGACCATAGGAATCGTTGATACGCTTGAAATTGTCGATATCACAAAAAGCGACACAGAAAGACGGCCCCTCTTTCTTTTTCATGAGCTCGTCAAGCAGCGGCAGAAAACCGCGGCGGTTCAGAAGACCGGTCAGAACATCCACATGTGCGTCAAAAGATAACTGTTCATTTTTCTTTGCCAGACTGCTCCGTTCCACCTCACTCATGAAGATATACATGGTCGTGTAAAAGATCATCGAAAAGATCATCACGAAGGAGGAAAAAATGACCAGCACTTTGCGTAATGTATCCGTAACCTCAAAGAAAGGCTTCGCATCACCAAACAAAAGAAAGACTGCCACGTACAGGGCAAATTCCAGAGCCAGGAACAGCACGAGGAACCAGCGTTTGGTCCCTTTGAACAGATAGCTTCCGATGTACAGAATGATCGGCACGATAGAACACAGAAAGCAGGAAGGCGCACAATCCCAGCCGATATAAAGGACAGCCACAACCGTAAAGGTACTGACCTCCAGCATGATACTGATATAGACCGGCATGATATGCCCGAACTTACATAAAATGATACAGAACAGATAAACGATCACACTGAGTATATTATAACTGATCAGCGGTCCTATGCCGGCGACCAGCATGATACCCAGAAGCGCCGCATGTACCAGGCACATAACGACGACCGTGACCATAAAACTGTTATGCACCAGGAAATGCAGGATCTTTTCTATTGATAATCTTTCTTTCGCTTCCTCTTTCATCACGGTTCCGTTTTCAGCATTCTCCTTTGATCCGCAAACAGAGGTATTATATCACATTATATCGGAAAAATCAGTATCCTCTGTGGCCTTTTCCGCACTGCTTTTCCCGGAATGATTATTCCCGCAGTCTTTCCGCGCCGGACATCCCTTCGTAAAAAAGACGCCCGGAAACAGGCGTCTTTCCCATATAAATATCACAGATCACCGAAAAAGACAGGATCAATCCATCTCCGTCTCGATGATATCGATCGCCTTTCCGCAATTCGGACATACCTTATAGCTCGGACGTTCGCTCTCATCCTTCTCATTCGTCCAGGCATACTGGGAATCACAGTTTCTCATCAGGACGCGGCTGCCCGGTGCCGGAAACGTCTTCGTGTGCGTGATCAGTACATAATAGCATTTTTCGTCCGCCGCCGTTTCAACGCCTGCTGCAGCTTCCACCGCGGGTGCTTCCTTAGCTTCCACAGTACTTCCCTGTGCCACGTTCGCCACGGGCGAAGTCTGCACTGCTGCCACCGCAACGGACGGTGCGACCACCACCGGCACGGGCTGGGATACTGCTGCGGTAAGCGGCTGCTGGGACTGCTGTGCCATCACAGCCTGCGCTGCCGCCACTGCAGGTGAAGGTGCGGGCTGCCCCGCTGCTGCCGGCTGTGAAAGCGGCAAAACTGCTGCCTGCTGTGACATCATAGCCTGTGCTGCCGCCACTGCAGGTGAAGGTGCGGACTGCCCCGCTGCCTGCTGTGCCATCACGGCCTGCGCTGCCGCTACCGCAGGTGAAGGTGCGGACTGTCCCGCTGCCTGCTGTGCCATCACGGCCTGCGCCGCTGCCACTGCAGGTGAAGGCGCGGACTGTCCCGCTGCCGGTACAGGCTGCTGAACCACTGCGACCGAAGGATCGCTTCCCCCTGCCGCTGCCGGCATTACATTTACATCCGCAGATGCATTTACGGGTGCCGCTGCTGCCTCCTCCGGTGCAGCTCCCCCGATACTGCTTATGGACTGGGACGGATCCACGGTAGGCAGATCCTCCAGAGAACGTACATTATTCGCTCCCGGCATCACAACTTTGGAAGTAACATAGTTGATCGAACGGTTGAAACGCGGGTTGATAAAACGGACCGGCTTGTGCTCCTGCTCTCCGTTCAGCCCGGGTTTGATCGTCGGCTTCTCGCCGCTGTGCATGATCTCCGGAGCCGGTGCAACGATCGGCTTGCTTCCGCCGGAATTTCCCATCTGAACCGCCATGGTACCGGGATTACGCACGGGATCGCCACCGCCGGCCGGTACGGGCGCAGGTACTCCTTCCTGTCTTGCAGGAGGAACATGCTTTCCGGGTTCAGGATCGGTAAACAGAGCCGAATTGATACAATTCCGGTCCCATTTATCCTTATTCACATCATCGGAAATCTTTCTTATCGCGCTTTTCGCCTTATCAAATATATTCGCCATGGTGACCCCCCACAATGAACAAATACAAGAACGGTAGAGTATTCTCAACCTCTAACAGTATATCAGTATTTACCTTAAAAGACCATATCAATTTTTGCTATTTTATGCAATTGTTACAGAATATTGCTGTAATTCAGGGCATTTTCGGCATTATGTCAACCGAGGGCCATTTCTTTCGGGATTTTTTCCCGGCGCGCTCAGCTCCTGCCTTCCCCGCAGACCTCCCAGGTCATGCCCTTGGCCATGGTAAAAGCCTTCGTTTCTTCCATAGGCATGGGCTTCCCGAAATAGTAGCCCTGTGCCTTTTCACAGCCCGCTTCTTTCAGGAAACGGTAGTGTTCCTCCGTCTCCACGCCCTCGCAGAGCGGCTGGAGTCCCATCCCTCTTGCTCCCTTTATAATATAGCTCATCAGCGGAGCGGTCTTGGGATTATGATCGTAATTTCTCAGAAAGACCATATCCAGCTTCAGCACGTCAAAGGAATATTCCGCGATCGTGTTCAGTGATGAATAGCCGCTGCCGAAATCATCGATCCACACCTGATAGCCCAGTTCACGCATCCGGTCACATTCCGCCTTGATATGGCCGAGATTATCATTCAGCGCGCTCTCCGTGATCTCCAGATCCAGCATATTCCTTGGTACATTGTACTTTTCACGCATTTTTTCCACGACGTCAAATATATCGCAGAGTTCAAAGTCCAGACGCGAAAAATTTATGGAGGCCGGTACGATCGGGTCTCCTGCCTCGATGACCCCGCCGTAATCCTTACACACACGTTCCACCACATAGCTGTCAAGCTTGTGGATCAGATGGAAATTCTCCAGCG
Source organism: Lachnospiraceae bacterium (assembly GCA_016282915.1). Taxonomy (GTDB): domain Bacteria; phylum Bacillota; class Clostridia; order Lachnospirales; family Lachnospiraceae; genus NK4A136. The sequence continues at coordinate 18,194 of JAEELW010000128.1, forward strand.
TATCGATAAAATCCCCGGGCGAAAGCATACCTATCTGCGGATCGATCCAGCGTACCAGCGCCTCGTAGCCGCAGATCTCTCCGGTCTGTACCCGTACCACCGGCTGATAATAGACTTTGATATATTCCTTTTCGATCGCTTCATCCACATGATCCGCCACATACTGCTGGCGGCGCAGGCGGTCTCGCAGCATCTCGTCATACACACTGTAGAAAAGATCATGACGCCCTTTGATACTGTTGCAGGCCAGTCTTGCGTGATCGCAGGCCAGACCGATCTCGGTCAGGCGGTCATCCATATAATAGATCCCGGCTTTGATCCGTACTCTCTTGGCTGCCTCCTCGTAACGGAGCATCTTTCTGTGAACCTCTTCCACCGCGGACACTACCGCTTCCCTGTCCGTTGTGGCACAGACCACAAAATGATCATCCGAAAATCTCGCAACGATCCCGTCACGGAATTCCTCACTGATGGTCCTGGCCAGATCGCACAAAAGCTCATCTCCCAGCCGGAAGCCGTTTCTTTCATTATAAAGTTTAAAATTCGGGATATCGAAATGAACGATGGAAATATCCCTGCGCCTGCCCGAAGGCGAATTCAGCAGCTGGATCACGCTGTTGTAGAAAAACGGCATGTTCAGAAGTCCCGTGAGCGGATCCGTATCCTGGTTATTGGACAGTATCTCCGCCTCGGCAAAGGAATTCCGGTTCCGGTTTAAGTATTCGTTCTGGTCCACATCAACGATAAAAACATAAAAGAAGCTTTTACCGTTCTTTCCATGGAGCAGGTGCCCGAAATCTTCGATGTAATGTTCTTCCCCCTGTTTTGTCAGGATGCGGTAGCGCACATAATCGTGCCGCTTTTCGCCGAACATGGTCTGGGCCTGGATCTGGTTCTGGATCTTGTGATAATCTTCCGGATGGACCATGCCGCGGAAACTGTTACCCGTGTATTCCCTGAACTCCTCCAGCGTTTCACAGCCGTAAAGCTGTATCACATTCCCATCCGCATAGAGGATCTCGTCATCCCCCCCGTTCTCATAAATAAAAAAACCGCCGGGCAGCCCAAGAGGCATCTTCCCGTACCGCTCATCAAACAGCTCCTGACTGCTCATATGTAACCCTCCCCCGTTCTGCGGATGCGCCGGCTCCGGATCGGGAGCCGTCCCTTTTCCATTTTTACACGGAAAGTCTGTTTTTTCAAGCATTTTTAGGTGCCCCGCCGGACCGGCTTTTCGCACAAAAAAGCCCGCGCAGGAGCGCGGGCATATAACATACACTCAGATCACATACATATCGTACTCATTGGCCATACGGTTCCTGCACTCTCTCAGAAGGTCAGCCAGCGTATTCTCTGCCGCAAAGCCGCCCAGCAGGCGGTTGATCCGCCCCCAGAGACATTCATCGATCGCATTTTTCAGCTCATTCCCCTCTTTTTCCCCGGAGGCCGCCGGATCTTCCAGCACGCTGTTATCCAGGGCATTCAGGATATCCGCGATCCGTATCCCGTTTGCCTGCCGTGCCAGTGTATAGCCGCCGCCCAGACCCTTCTGCGCCCGGATCAGACCGGCCTGCCGGAGCAGCGGCAGGATCTGTTCCAGATATTTTTTGGATATCCCCTGTGTTTCCGCGATCTCCGGCGTGGATACGCTGGTCCCGTTTTCGGAATACAGAGCGATATACGCAAGAGCCTGAACGCCGTATTCAACTCTCGTGGATACTCTCATACTCCCCCTCCTTCCTGCTTCGCGGCCGGAGCTATGTCCATAACCGTTTCTTCCGTTCAGTCAAAAGCCGCGCATCGCTGCGCGGCTTCCGGCTTACAGGAGGTATTCTTTACTCGGTAAACAACGCTGTTGAATAATATCTGTCTCCACTGTCGGGAAGAAGGGCTACGATCACTTTACCCTTGTTCTCCGGTCTCTTTGCGAGTTCGATCGCTCCGAACAGGGCCGCGCCGGAGGAGATACCTACGGAGATACCTTCTTTCTTTGCAAGGTACTTTGCGGTCTCAAACGCATCCTTGTTGGAGGCCTTGAATACTTCATCATATACCTTGGTATTCAGGACATCCGGCACGAAACCTGCTCCGATGCCCTGGATCTTGTGCGCGCCGGCTTTGCCTTCCGAAAGCACGGGAGAATCTTCCGGCTCAAGCGCTACAATACGTACATCGGGATTCTGGGACTTCAGATACTCGCCCACGCCGGTGACGGTACCGCCGGTACCTACACCTGCGATGAACACATCAACCTTTCCGTCGGTATCCTTCCAGATCTCGGGCCCCGTGGTAGCTCTGTGGATCGCAGGATTGGCGGGATTTACGAACTGACCGGGGATAAAGCTGTTCGGGATCTCCTTTGCCAGCTCATCCGCCTTCTGGATGGCACCCTTCATACCCTTGGGGCCTTCGGTAAGAACGATCTCGGCGCCGTAGCTCTTCAGGATGCTCCTGCGCTCAACGCTCATGGTCTCGGGCATGGTCAGGATCACACGATATCCCTTTGCTGCTGCGATCGCCGCCAGACCGATACCGGTGTTGCCGCTGGTCGGCTCGATGATCACGGAATCGGGCTTCAGAAGCCCTTTCTCCTCGGCATCCTCGATCATCGCCTTGGCGATACGGTCCTTAACGCTTCCTGCCGGATTGAAATACTCCAGCTTTACCAGAACCGTTGCTTCCAGGCCAAGATCCTTTTCGATATTGGTCACTTCCACCAGCGGAGTGTTTCCGACAAGTCCGAGTGTTCCTTTGTAAATGTTCGCCATGATGTTTTTCCTCCTTTTAATCCAACGCAGAGAAACCCTTTTCAAGGTCTGCGATAATATCATCGATATGTTCGGTCCCGATGGAGAGACGGATGGTACCGGGGTTGATGCCCTGATCCTTCAGTTCCGCTTCCGTCAGCTGCGAATGGGTCGTAGATGCCGGATGGATCACGAGGCTCTTCACATCCGCCACATTGGCCAGCAGGGAGAAGATCTCCAGATTGTCGATAAACTTCCAGGCTGCTTCCTGTCCGCCCTTGATATCAAAGGTAAAGATGGATGCGCCGCCGTTCGGAAAATATTTCTCATACAGCGCATGATCGGGATGATCCGCAAGCGAAGGATGGTTCACTTTCTCCACAGCGGGATGTTTGCTCAAAAACTCCACTACCTTCTTTGTATTCTCGGCATGTCTCTCCAGACGGAGGGAAAGGGTCTCCACACCCTGCAGCAGCAGGAAAGCATTGAAGGGAGAGATCGTTGCGCCGGTATCACGGAGAAGGATCGCGCGGATAAAGGTCACGAAGGCTGCCGGTCCTACCGCATCATAGAAGGATACGCCGTGGTAGCTGGGGTTGGGTGCCGCAATGTTGGGATACTTCCCGCTTGCTGCCCAGTTGAACTTGCCGGACTCCACGATGATGCCGCCCAGGGTCGTGCCGTGGCCGCCGATGAACTTCGTTGCGGAATGTACCACGATGTCCGCGCCGTGCTCGATGGGACGGATCAGATACGGGGTACCGAAGGTATTGTCGATCACCAGAGGCAGGCCGTGCTTATGCGCGATCTCCGCGATGGCATCGATATCGGGAATGTCACTGTTGGGATTGCCCAGGGTCTCCAGATAGATGGCACGGGTATTGTCCCTGATCGCTCCTTCTACTTCCGCCAGGTCATGTGCATTCACAAAAGTCGTTTCAATACCGTACTGCGGAAGGGTATGTGCCAGCAGGTTGTAGCTGCCGCCATAGATCGTCTTCTGCGCTACGATGTGTCCGCCGTTTGCTGCCAGGGCTTCGATCGTATAGGTGATCGCCGCGGCTCCGGATGCCAGTGCAAGGGCTGCGCTGCCGCCTTCCAGAGCAGCCAGTCTCTTTTCCAGCACATCCTGGGTGGAGTTGGTCAGACGGCCGTAGATGTTTCCGGCATCTGCCAGGCCGAAACGGTCCGCAGCGTGCTTGCTGTTATGAAAAACGTAAGACGTCGTCTGATAAATGGGAACCGCTCTGGAATCCGTAGCAGGATCTGCCTGTTCCTGTCCTACATGCAACTGTAATGTTTCAAATCTGTAATCACTCATGATAAATGATCTCCTTTCGTTTTCTGATAGGAGAACTATAACACTATTAAACTAGTATGTCAATAGGTTTTCTATGATTTTATTTTTTTTCTTTTTTATCCTATGATATCACGCGGATTTTCACCGCCCGGATCAAAAGATGCCGGCGGCAGATCCTCCTTCATCGGAAGGCCGCCGGATACCTTCACTTCAAAGCCCCGCATCCCGTTACACATAGCCGCTGTCCTCTGCGCACAGTCGATCAGTTCGTCATCCAGCCAGGAAAAATCGATCATGCCGCGGCGGAAGGTCTTCTCCATCGCGTGCCGCGTGAGTTTGAAACTCCTCCGTATCCCGGGGATCTTTACACTGCCGCCGCTGCCCAGATCATCCATGTAGCCCTCGGTAACTACGTTCAGCTCATAGCACGCATCATCCGCTTCCGAAGCTTCCTCCTTTACCCGGATATCAACGGCACCGTGATAACGCAGCACACTGTCCTGTATCAGATTCGAGATCTCCACATAGCGCTGTATCTCTTTCAGCGACTCAAGCTGCAGCTGCAGCTCCTGATCCCCGATGATCAGCTGCGCGTACCGGCGCCGGATGATACGCCTCCGTAAAGGGGCAAAGAGACCTCTGCCGCCCTCCAGCAGGGGCAGATACTGACGACGAAAGCGATCGATATTCTCGATCGCCTTTTCGATATCGTCACTTTTATTCCGGCTGTAGATAAGCTCTGTCTTCATATGCGCGCTTCATTCCCGTATCCGTCAGGTCTCCTGGCTGGTCTCGAGACGGCGGAGCAGTACCACCGCATCAAAGAGAGGCTGTTTCATCATATGTTCCGCACCGACCCGCTGCACCATCTCGGAGATCATCTCCTCAATGTATTCGTCGGTATATTTCCCGTCCGGCCGGATGTAATCCAGCGTCGGGATCCTGGACACAAGCCCGTTATCCGCTAGGCAGCGTTTCAGCTTCACAACCGTATCTTCATATTCCTTGACACTTTCGTTTTCCCTTATCATAAGAAGTTTCATACAGGCCACCTCCGTTTCCCGGCTCTCTCGCAACACCTGATATTATAATATAAAAGCGGATCCCCCGCAAGGTGATCCGCCCTGTGAAAAGCCGTCTTTTCTCTTTTTCCCGTCAGGCCGCGGCATATCCGCCCTCCGCTTTTCGCCGTCTTCAGAGTATCCCGTCGTTACTGATCGGCAAGCCGGCCGTCCTCCGACATCCGCTGTTTCATTTCCCGGAAAGTTTCTTCTTCCGTATCCGTCATATAATACGCTCTGCCCGAAATATCAAGCTCCAGCCAATACGCCTTATGCAGCGGATACTGCTCCAGTTCGGCGTTCATCTTCCGATACGAATCCCACAGTTCATCCAGTTCACTGTCCGTGATACTGTCCGCCGTGATCGTTGAAGCGATGATATCATTCGTCTGGAAACGGTAACTGACAGAGTCATCCGTTACGCTGCCCAGTTCCGGATAAGCCTCCAGGACTTCACAGATCACATAAAAGTCATAATCCGTATCCATGCGGTACATGGTCTCAGCAAATTCCCCGCCGGCGATCCCCTCATTATAGACATTTTTGGATTCACTGGCCACGCTGCAGTCGATCCCGTTGATCACTGCGGGCCAGATACGGTATTCGCGGGAGTTTTCCGTAACATCCTCATAATCTTCGGAAACACTTGCCTGAGGATCCAGGCTGCGGGCATATTCCAGCAGCTCCTCGTAGCTGTGATGCTCCTTCGTATACTCTCCCTGCTCTTTTTTTGTATTTCCCTGCGCTGTCTTTCCCTTATCGTCTGCCGTTCTTTTCCCCGTACAGGCACAGAGCAGCAGGCAGCAAAGCGGAAGAAGCAGCCGTAAAATACGCGTTCTCATATCAGCGCGGTACTGAAATAGCGTTCCGCACGGTCTGCCAGTATCGTAGCAATGACCTTGTCCTTCCCGTATTTTTCCGCCATCTGTTTCGCGGCCCACACATTGGCCCCCGACGAAGTTCCCACCAGCAGGCCCTGCACGCGCGCAAGCTCACGCGCAGTATTGATCGCATCGTCATCCGTGACTTCCACGATATCCGTAATGATCGAAGTATCAAGGATATCCGGGATAAAGCCGTCCCCGATCCCCTGGATCTGATGCAGGCCGGGCTCGTCCCCCAGAAGCGCCGAAACATTTTTGGGTTCCACAGCTACGATCTTGCAGTCCGGATTCCGCTCCAGCAGGTATTGCGCCACTCCCTGCAGCGTGCCCCCGCTTCCGATCCCGGACACGTAGATATCGATCTTTTTCCCGAGCTGCTCTGTCAGTTCCACCGCAGTCGTCCGGTAATGCATCTGCGGATTTGCCGGATTCTGAAACTGCTGCGGGACAAAATATTCATCGGAAGAAGCCGCGATCTCCATGGCTTTATCCACGGAACCACCTATGCTCAGTTTCGGATCGGTCAGTACCAGTTCCGCTCCCAGGGCATGGATGATCTTTTTTCTTTCCTCGCTCATATTCTCCGGCATCACGATGATCACGCGGTAGCCTTTCCGCACTCCGCATAACGCAAGGCCTATGCCGGTATTTCCGGATGTGGGCTCGATGATCGTCATCCCGGGCTTTAAACGTCCGTCTTTCTCGGCCTCCTCTATCATATTCAACGCGATGCGGTCTTTAATGCTCCCTCCGGGATTTAAAAACTCCGCCTTGGCATAGATCGACAGCCCCGTAGTCTGTTCCAGACTGATCAGAGGCGTATTCCCGATCAGATCCAGCACGCTCGTGTAGTACATCTCAGTTCCCCTTTCTGCCTGTTTACAGATCCCCCTCCGGGCCGTGAAAAACCGGGCAGGACGCCCGCAGTCCCGAAGCTTTCGGACCTGAGCCTGTATTATACCACGTTATGCTCCGTGATAAAAGCTCCGGCAGATTTTTTCCGCTTATTTTCCTTTATTCCGCCATACCCTCATACTCATATCCGGCTTCCTCCACGGCCGCCTTTATGAGAGCCTCGTCGACCGGCTTTGTATTCTCGATCGTCACAAGGCCTTCACTGTGGGACGCCACTGCGCTCCCGATCCCGTCGATGGCTTCCAGCGCCTTCTTCACATGAGCCTCGCAATGTGAACACATCATTCCCTTTACCCTGATCTTCATTTCCTTTTTCTCCTTTCTTTCCTCCTGCATTTCCTGTAACAGCAGTTTCCCCGGGATACTGTTCCTGCTCCGCCTGTCCCCCGCCGCATCGTAGGGACGGATCAGATTCAGGCGCAGGGCGTTCGATACGACGCAGAAGCTGGACAGGCCCATCGCGGCAGCCCCGAATACCGGGCTTAAGGTCCAGCCGAAAAGCGCCGCATAACAGCCGGCCGCCAGCGGTATCCCGAGACAGTTATAAAAGAACGCCCAGAACAGGTTTTCCCGGATGTTCCGGAGCGTTTTTCTCGAGATCCGTATCGCCGCGGCAACGTCCCGGATACTGCTTTTCATCAATACAACATCCGCGGCATCCATGGCGATATCCGTTCCCGCGCCGATGGCAACGCCGAGATCTGCGGAAGTAAGAGCCGGGGCATCGTTGATCCCGTCTCCCACCATCATCACCCTGCCGTGTTCCTTAAGCTTTTGTATGATGGCTTCTTTTCCGTCGGGTCTTACGGAAGCCACTACCTCATCAACGCCGGCCTGCTCCGCGATCGCCGCCGCCGTCAGTTCATTATCCCCGGTGAGCATCACCACATGCAGGCCCATGTTCTTAAGCTCTTCTACAGCTCCCCTTGAATCCTCCCGGATCACATCCGCGACCGCGATGATGCCCAGAAGCTTTTTTTCTTTTACAAATAAAACCGGCGTTTTCCCTTCCTTTGCCAGCGCTTCCGCATCTGATCCCGCTTCTGCCGTGGCGGCACTGCCGATGATACCCCGTATATACTTAAGACTTCCCCCCAGAATCTCCGCCCCGCCGAGGCGGGCTCTCAGCCCGTTTCCGGAAAGCGCTTCAAACTCCGTGGTCTCTTCCGGAAAGATGTTTTTCTCCCGGGCATATTCCGTTATCGCTCCCGCGATCGGATGCTCACTTTTTGATTCAAGAGCTACGGCAGTTTTGAGCAGTTCCTCTTCCGTCACGCCTGCTGCCGGAACCGGCTCCGTCACCTTCATCGCACCGCCGGTGATCGTTCCCGTTTTATCCAGGGCCACGATCTGCGTCTTCCCTGCCTGTTCCAGCGAAGCCGCTGTTTTGAACAGGATACCCGTTTTTGCGGCGATGCCGTTCCCGACCATGATCGCCACTGGTGTGGCAAGACCGAGGGCGCAGGGACAGCTGATCACAAGCACCGATACCGCCCTGGCCAGAGCATAGCCCGCGCTCTGCCCGCTCAGAAGCCATAGCGCAAAAGTAATCAGGGCGATCAGAAGAACCGCCGGGACAAATACCGCCGACACCCGGTCAGCGATCTTTGCTATGGGCGCTTTGCTCGCCGCCGCATCGCTGACCATGCGGATGATGGCGGAAAGGCTTGTGTCCTCCCCCACTCCCGTAGCTTTACAGACCAGGTAACCGGAAGTGTTGATCGTTGCGGCAAACACACGGTCTTCCGCTCTCTTTTCCACCGGTATGCTCTCACCGGTCAGCGCAGCTTCATTTACTGCACTTTCTCCTTCCAGCACCACGCCGTCCACCGGTATGCTGTCTCCGGGCCGGACCGCAAAATGATCGCCGGCTTTCAGTTCTTCGATCGCAACCGTCTCTTCCACCCCGTCGCGGATACGGACCGCCGTCTGCGGTGCAAGCTTCATCAGTGCTTTCAGCGCATTCGTGGTCTTTCCCTTTGACCGCGCTTCCAGCATTTTCCCTATCGTGATCAGCGTAAGGATCATGGCCGCCGCCTCAAAATAGAACTGATCATGATAATACATGACGAGCTCACTGTCCCCTTCGAGCACGGCGGCACTCATCGCAAACAGCGCAACGACACTGTAAAGCCATGAGGCGCCGGCCCCGAGCGCGACCAGGCTGTCCATATTCGGCGCCCTGTGGAGCAGCCCCTTAAAACCGCTGATAAAAAACTTCTGGTTGATCACCAGTACCAGGCCGGAAAGGAGCAGCTCATACAGCCCCATTGCCACATGGTTACCGTCCAGAAACGCGGGCAGCGGCAGATCCAGAAACATATGTCCCATGGTAACATACAGAAGCGGAAGCAGGACGACAAGCGATGCGATCAGCCTCTTCTTCATCTTCGGCGTTTCCGTATCTTTCAGCTCATCTTCCGTGGGCTTCCCTGTTTCTTTCTTCCCGTCATTTTTTCTGCTCGCGCCGTATCCTGCCGCCTCCACAGCCGCAATGACCGCTTCCGGAGAAGCCGTCCCCTCCACGCCCATACTATTGGTCAGAAGGCTTACCGCACAGCTCTCAACGCCTTCCACGGCACTGACTGCCTTCTCTACCCGGCTCTGGCAGGCCGCGCAGCTCATTCCCGTTACCCTGTACTGTTCCATGACTCTCCTACTTCATCAGCTTCTGTAAAGTACACACCAGTTCGTCGATCACTTCATCATTGCCTTCCCGGATATTGTCCGCGACACAGCTCCTCATATGCTCCGCAAGCAGCACCTTGTTAAAACTGTTCAGCGCGGAACTGATCGCCGACACCTGAATCAGGATATCCGTGCAATAGGCGTCGTTTTCCAGCATCCCTTCCACGCCTCTCACCTGGCCCTCGATCCTTTTTAAGCGGTTCATGAGATCTTTGTATTCTTTATCGCTTCTTTTCTTTTTTTTCCCCGAGCAGCAGGGACAGGTCTCCCCGCTTTTTCCGGAGCCCCCGGAATGATCTGACATACGGTATCTTCTCCTTTCATAAATACCCCATGGGGGTATTTGTATGAGCGGATTATATACCCCCACGGGGTATTTGTCAATACATAACGAAGTGAAGAAGTGCGCATCCTCCCGGAGTGTTTTTGCTGTGTATAGGAAATGCGGAGCATTTTCCTATACAGCAAAAAGCCTTACCGTGAATCTCCCGGTAAGGCTTTCTTCTTTTTCTTATGATCTTCTTCCGCTCATTTCCGTCAGCGGTAGTACCACTCTCCACCGTTCTCCGTTGTGATCACCATATACATGTGCTCATTGAGCTGCGGATCGTTATAGAGCGTGACCCCGCCCCAGTGATCTCCGACCTTGTCAAAGAGCTCCGCGCTGTAATGCCCGTCACAGACATAGTCGAGCTCTTTTATGACCGTTCCCATCTCGCTTATGGCAGCGCTTCCGTCAGCTGCAAAACTGATCCGGACCGGCCGCCAGCAAGAGCTCCCCTGCTTCTCGTCCACGATGTCAAAACCTTCCCAGGTGCTATCCTTTAAAACTGCGGCATCAAAAGGCGCGACCTTGATCCGGTCTTTATGGATCTCGGGGCCCTCGTAATCCGGCTCATATCCCTCCTCATAATACCCGGAATCCGAATAATCCGGATAGGTCTGGATATTGCCCCAGGTACAGTTTACGGTGATAAAATCATCGCGGAACGCAAAGATCTCCGATTCCCTGTCGCCGAAAATACAGTCGTAGAAATAGTATTTTACCGCAGGGTTAAGGGAGACATATCCGCCGCCGTCCGAGCCGCTCAGCTCGCATCTGTAAAAATACCAGTCAGCGGTATTGCGGGCTTCGAGACTAAGGGGACCGTAATAGCAGTCACGGATCGTGGTATCATAGAAATGGAAACTGCCGCAGCTCTTTGCCATGTCGCTTATGGTCCCGACTCCGTATACGCCGCAGCCGAACAGATCCATATTGACCAGCATGACATCGCTGCAGGCCTCGAAATCCAGAACGTTCCCGACGCATTCACCACGGTCCGTATGTCCCATGGTCAGATTGGACAGCAGCACCTCTTTACTGTCGTGGAAAGTAAACAGGGAAGCATATCTGGGATCCGTCACGATCAGGGTTTCGGAGCGGTCGTTGGATCTTCCGATGATGGAAAGCCCGTCCACATTATCAAAATGGAGCTGGACACCGTCAAAAACCTTCTCCATCCACACGTAGCCCTTTGCCCTGATCTTTTCCCAGCCGGCATCCGCATTGTCCCACTGCGCCTGGAGATAATCGCTCAGATTGTATTCCCCCGGCTCCATGATGATCTTTGCACCGGGTTCGATGGCCATCAGCAGGCCTTCCACATCATGCACAACACAGAAACCATCCACTGTGACACTGTTTCCACCGGCATTATTGTTTGCCTCCGCATTGCTGTTTTCTTCCGTATTGCTGTCTTTCCCTTCGCTGCTGCCGCTGTCCGTATCACTCTTTACGTCTTTATCCTCTCCGTCCTTGTTTTCTCCCTCCTGATCACCGCTCTGTCCCGAAAGCGGATCCCTCGGTCTCGATATGCTATCCGTCTGTTCACCGCAGCCGGCCAGTGAGCCCGCCGTGATCATCATCGCAAACAGCAGTCCTACCCATTTCTTTTTCATGATCCTCCTCCTTTTCCGTCCTCCCGCACTTTCCCGCCGGGTGACCGTACAACATTTTATTATACCACAAAGATCCTTTTTTTTCGAGATGAAGACAGGGGGACGGTCCTCCTGTCCTCACATTGAAGACAGGGGGACGGTCCTCCTGTCCTCACGGTCTGATCTTCTGGTAATAAAAGCAGGCCAGCTGCGTCCGGTCCCGCAGATCCAGCTTGGACAGTACGGTACTCATCATGTTGCGGACCGTTCCCTCGCTCAAAAACATCTTATCCGCGATCTCCTTATTGGACAGCCCGTCCGCAACGTTTTCGATCAGCTGTCTTTCTTTTTCGTTTATATCGAAATCCTCATAGCAGAAGCGTTCCTTCCGGTTCAGCAGATCCGGCAGGCGGTCGACGATCTTTCCTCCGAACACGATCTGCCCACCGGCCACAGCCCTGCAGCTGTCCGCGAGCGCTTTGCAGTCCTGCTTGATGATATAGCCTTTCGCCCCGATCTTTAACGCCTTATTGATATATTCATCATCCAGGAAGGTGGTCAGGAACAGGATCTTTGCCTCCGGGTCGTTTTTCAATATGGCTTCGGCGGCTTCCAGGCCGTTCATCCCGTCCATGCGAATGTCCATCACGGACACATCCGGCCGATTCTCTTTCAGATACTCCACGGCTTCCGCGCCGGAGGACAGCGTATCCGCCACTTCAATATCATCCTCCGCCTCCAGTATCACTTTTAATGACTCCGATACAAAAGGATCGTCGTCAACTATCAGGATCCTGATCATTCTTTTTCTCCTCCGTCTTGGGTAATGTCGCTATGATCTCAAAGCCCCCGGCGTTACTCCGCGCCGTTGCCCTGCCTCCCAGGCTCTTCGCCCTCACTCCGATATTCTTCAGTCCCAGTCCGCCGGATGACATATATTCACCCGTCAGTGTATATTCCCTGTCCGGATTGGGTCCGTCATCCCATATCCGCACTCTCCAGAAGCTGTTGTTCTCGATCACTTCGATCCTGACCTTTTTCCCCCTGCTGTATTTGGATATATTGGTGACCGCCTCCCGGATGATACCGAGTATGGCGCTCTTGGTATTGTTGTCCGCCGGCGATTCTATGGAGGTGGTGATCCCGGTATCAAAAGTTTCCGGCAGGGTTCCTGCGATCTCCCGGATCGCAATGGACAGATCGATGGAATCATCATGCAGCTCATGGACACTCTTCCGTATACCGGTCATCGCCAGATCCAGCGTTTCGCTGATCGACTCCAGCTGCTTTTCCACCTTGGGATCCTTATTGATGATGCTGGTCGCCCGCAGCTGGATGATCACCCTCGTGATCATATGCCCGACATTGTCATGGATCTCCCTGGCGATCCGGTTACGTTCCTTCAGTCTTGCAAGATATATCTCATTATCGGCGTTCTTCATGATCTCTTCGCCAAGTCTTCTCGCATTGATCGAATCTTCCCTGGCGTCATCATAGCGCTCCCTTAAAGAGTGCTCATGTCTGTCATAAAAGGCCGTCTTCATCGCAGGATAAACGGGAAGCGCACCCGCCACGATCAGCAGGAGCTTATCCAGCGGATCCGTAAAGAGCAGGAAAGCTTCTGCCGCAAACAGCGCGTACAGCACAGCCGCAAGCACTATGCTCCGCTTTCCGCCGCCGTTTATCGATGCTGCTGCGGCGTATACCGACATCGGCATCACGATGAGGACCGGCGGGATAAAAACAGCCGCGACAAGGATCGCTGCAATCAGCAGACAGGAAAAGAGAAATCCTTTTTTCAGTTCCGTAAGCAGCAGTATGCCCAACGCAAGAAGGATCCATATGACATACGGACCCTCCCCGAAGCCTGAAGACAGCTTATACGCAAGCATTACACAGGCTGCGAAAACAAACAGTTTATCGTAAAACCCCCAGCTCATACAGACATTATATCACCTTTTTCCCAATCGTGACGATTTTACAAAAGCCGCCGCCAGGGCAATGACCACCGCAAAGACCGCCTGGATCAGAAAGCTGAGCAGAAGCCGGGAAAGATCAAAACCCACGCCGCTTTGGGGATAGGTCATATTGTTTGCATAGACCGACCAGTAAAACGGAAGGAATCTTGCCGCCTTTAAAACGCCGTCGCCCAGCAGCCACTGCGGCACAAAGACCCCGCATACAAAGCACATCGCCAGCGAAACGATATTGGTCACCATAGCCAGACTGTTTGCGTTGATGTTAAAGGAAGTGAGCAGCGAAGCGATCGCGCATGACACCGTCATGGTGATAAAGGAATTGATGAGTATCACCCACCAGTATTCCTGAAATAAACGGGTATCATGCCCAAAGATGACATTGACCGCCACAAAGAACAGCCAGATCACGACGCCGGTAGTAACAAGGCCCAAAGTATTCGTAAAGCTGATCTTCTTCCGGCTGACCGGCGACGCCTCGATCCTGCGTCCCACATTTTCATCATTATTCGCTATGATCGTGTGTCCCACGCCGAGAGCCAGGAAGCCGAGCACCAGATAGCAGAAGAACTGATTGAGCTGAAATACCACGAATTCATTGCTGTCCTGCTCCGCTGCGGGATCCGCAGCGAGTACTTTGATCTCTGTCCCGCTTCCGAGAAGCTCCGCTGCGGCATTTACGGCCTCGGCGTCGCTGTATCCCATCAGTTTATAATCGCGATACAGGGCGATGTAGCTGTTGACCGTATTGTCTATGCCAAATACCGTCGAAGACATATCAAAGGAAGTGGTATAGCTGATCTTTCCGTCCTCACCCCTGTTGATGCTGTCGGCAAAGCCCGGGGCGATATCCATATGGTAAACACTCATTCCGAAAAACACCAGATCGAGAATGGCGGCTTCGGATCTGTCTCCGAGATCCTGAACGTGATTCCCTTCCGAAAGAAAAGCGATCAGCCCTTTGCTGAGTTCGGATCCGTCATGATCGACATAACTGATGTCGTACGACTTTTTGAACTCACCGGCGCCGTCTCCTCCCGGACCGGCTGTGAGAAAGAGCAGCGTTACCATGGCAACGAATATGCACCCGTAGATGATGACCCCGGTCTTATTATGCTTTAAAAGTCTGAAAAAATTCTTATAAAGATGCATATCTTTCCCTCCTCAGGATCACAGTCCCTATCACAAGAAAGACGACGGAGGCTGCGACCAGTTTTATCATATTGCCGTAAAAATCGTAATCGTTATTGTACATCGCCAGCCGGTACAGAGCCATGTTCATGACCGTTGCCGGATTGATATCGTTGATGATCGGGGCGCTTCTCTCGATGATCCCCGGAAGCTGCGAGATCATCTCTCCGCTGAGAAACACGCTGGCCATGAGCATCCCTGTGGTCTTGTTCTCCCTGGCCACCAGATTTCCCTTAAATACCAGGCCGCAGATCACGCCGAAGCCGATCGCAAAGATATCGGAACAGAGGACAAAGGCGGCAAGCCGCAGGGGATCGTCTCCCAGAGGCACCTTAAACACAAGCTTCATGACTGCAAGATGGATGCCGCTGATCAGCAGCGAGGGAATCAGCCTGGCGATAAAGGCATATACGATCATCTTTCCCTTTCCCCCGGGAGATACGGACAGGCGCATCGCTTCCCCGGAAACATCCGCTTTCAGATCCGATACGAGATTCACGCCTGTCATCGCATTAAAGAACATTCCCATGACGAGCGTGCTGTAGAAATACCAGACGTAGGGATTGGGGCTGTCGCTGAATATCCCCTTTGACTGCATCGTATAGCTCAGTTCCTTTGACATATTGTCCATGATCTCGCTGACCGCTTCTTCCGGAAGCCGCTCTGCGTTTTCATAAACATCCGTCATGAGCCGGAAATTTGTCCTGTAGGAATCGGCGACAGTCCCGGAAACGATACCCGAAGTCATACTGTGGTCATCGGATAAAAATACTTCGAGTTCGTCTTCCCCTGCCACAAAGAGGAGCATCGCCTCATGAGCCAGCAGCATCTCCTTTGCCTGCTCTGCCGAATCCGCCTCCGACAGATCGAAAAGCTGTCTTTCGGCACCTTCATCCGCCATGCTTTTTACAAGTTCCGCGAACTGTTCCGCAAAGAAGGAACCGCTTTCCTTTACGAGCACGGTCCTGATCGGATCGATGCTGTTCTCCGTATCATAGATATTTCCGAACGCCATGTTCATACAGAACATGATCACAAGAGGAAATACCATGCTCCAGAAGAGATAATTCCTGCTGCGCAGAACCTTTAACAAAAAATATCTGAACATCCTCATCCACTCCTTACTCGTCTCTCAGGGTCTTTCCGGTCAGCTCCAGGAACACATCGTTGAGTGTGGGCTGCTCGGAAAAGATCTTCCTGAGGCTGTATCCTGCCTCCTGAAGTATGTTAACGATATCGATGACATTATGCCTGCCGGAGCCCGCCTCCACTTTAAGCGTGCTCCCGTCGTAATCCAGACTGTATACGTTCTTAAGCTCCCGTACTTTTTCAAGGACCGCTTCTTCAAGGCCGCCGGCTTCGATGGAGATGATCTCGCTCTTTTTGATCATATTCCTGAGTTCCTCGATCGTACCTTCCGCGATGGTATTTCCCTTATCGAGAATGGCGATCCTGTCACAGAGCTGTTCCACTTCTTCCATATAATGCGAGGTGTAAATGATCGTCGCTCCCTTATCCCTGAGCTCACCGATCCCTTCCAGTATGCGGTTTCTGCTCTGGGGATCCACAGCCACCGTAGGCTCGTCAAAAAAGATCAGTTTCGGCTTATGCACGATACCGCAGGCGATATTCAGCCTTCTCTTCAATCCGCCGGACAGCTTTTTGGGCCGGAACTTTACAAAATCGTTCAGCGCCACAAAATCGATCGCTTCCCGGACAAGCTTTTTTCTCTCTTCCTTATCCCTGATATAGAGCCCGCAAAAGAAATCGATATTCTCATATACCGTGAGGGAATCGTATACCGCCACTTCCTGCGGAACGATACCGATCTGCGATTTCAGTTCGTATGCTTTGGGACTCATCTCCTTTCCGAAAACACGGATGGAACCCTTGTCGTATTCCAGAAGGGAAAGGATGCAGTTTATGCAGGTGGATTTCCCGGAACCGTTCGGTCCCAGCAGCCCGAAGATCTCTCCCTCATTCACGCTGATGGAGAGATGATCCAGCGCGATCAGTTCTTTGTATCTCTTTACCAGTCCTTCAACTTTCAGTATCTCATTCATAAAAAAGACCTCCGCGATTTCCTGTTCTGGGCTCATTATAATCTGCGCCCCTGGCCGGCAACAAGTGTACTGTGTCACGATATTCACATGACAAATGTCATTTCCCGTACTCCGGATGCCTCAGGGGAACAAAACTTCTTCTGTTACTCCGGCTGCGGATATGATATACTTTGAGAGCAAACGCCGGTCAGAGGCGGAAAGAACAGGTCATCGACGGGAGAATGTAAAAATGCTGCTGAGCATAATATCGGTCATCGCCAATATCGTATATTTTATCGTCCTCAATATCGATCTCTACACAGATCGTGCGATCATGCCGTACGGCAATCGGCACGTATGGCACAGAAGTGCCATCGACCGGCTGGATGCCGCCGATAACCGTATCCTGCTTTATCTCTTCCTGTTCGTCGCCGCCGTCAACATCATAAGCGCCATCCTGTTTTTCTTTGGCATAAAGAATAATGTCGTCAGGATCATACGTCTCGCAAGCCTCATTGTTTCATCGCTTCTGTTCGTTATCATCCTGATCTATTCAGGATGTGTCCATCCGACTTACTGATAAAAAAGAACGTAAAAATCGGGCTTCGAAAAGCCCGATTTTTGTATTCATTATGGTATTTATATGCGAAAACTGTTAATATACAGCCCCCGCTTACTGCGCGCGAAGCTCCGCCCCCAGGCGTTTTGTCAGCTGCTTCATGACCGAACCCGCAGCCTTCTCTATATCTTCGGAAGTAAGCGTCTTTTCCTTTGAGCCGATCGTAAGACGTATCGTCACGGATTTCTTACCCGCCGGTATCTGTTTCCCGCGGTACTCGTCCACAAAGGCCGCCTTCTTGACAAGACCGCCGTCCTTGATCGCGATGGCTTCCCGGATCTCCTCCCAGCTTGCGGAAGAATCAAAGAGCATCGAGATGTCGTAATCGGTCTCCGGATACTCGGCAAGGTGCGTGAACTTATTTGTCCTCGAGATCAGCGGCTTAAGAAGAGTCGTATCGATCTCAAAGAGCATCAGGGAAAGGTTCTTTATGCCACAGGCCATCGAAGCCTTCTTATCCAGCAGTCCCAGATCGCCCACCTTTACGTCTCCGACATAGATATTCTGCCATACGACATTATCCGCCCACACAGGCTTTTCTTCCTTACGGAAGCCAAAGCCTTCCATGTGCGTATAGCGGGGCATGTACTCCAGCACGCCCTTTACCCTGCGGAACAGCTCATTGATATTTCCGGATGCTGCAGCAAAGGCCGCAGCGATGTTACGTCTCTGCTTCGGGAGCGACTCGCTCTCATCATATACGGACGTATATTCCTCATCCGCAAATACCTGCGCTTCTTCAAAGATCGAGAACTCACTGAAGTAACGCTCATTCTTCACAACGGCTTCGCAGAGGTTCGGAAGCAGCGTGCTGCGGAGATAGCTCAGGTCCGGAGCGGGCGGCGTGGACAGACGCAGCATGCCCTTTGTATCCCCGATCACCGCGTTTACGAACACGTCGTTCATCCAGGGATAGGTATAGACCTCCTGCAGACCGCAGCGGATCGCAAGATATTCCTTGATGTTACGCACCAGGGAGATCTCCTTCTGATTGATCGCGCCGTCAAAAGCGGTCGTGAACGAGGTAGCCTCAAAATTGTCGTAACCGTACATCCTGGCCACTTCTTCCATTACATCGTCTTTAATGGAAATGTCGCCGGTGGATCTCCAGCTGGGTGCGATGACATGCATGTTGTCGCCGTCTATCGTCACATCAAAGCCCAGGATCTCCAGCTTCGCGCGGATCTCATCATCCGTCAGATCCTTGCCCAGGCGCTTTGCAAGCCAGCGGAGGTTAACATCGATCTCTGCACGTTTCAGTTTCTTTTCATATTTATCGCAGTATCCGGTAACCTTCAATTCCGGATAAAGCTCTTTGAAATACTTCATCGAAAGCGCCAGCGCCTGGTCACAGCGTTCGGGGTCGATGGCTTTTTCATAGCGCGACGACGCCTCGGTACGGTTATCGTAACGGAGCGCGGTCCTGCGGATACCGGCAGCCTCAAAGTTTGCGACCTCCAGTATCACTCTCTTTGTATCGGGAAGGATCGAATCCTTTGCGCCGCCCATAACGCCCGCAAGCGCAACGGCCCCTTCTCCGTCTGCGATCACCAGATCATCTTCGCACAGTTCCAGTTCCTTGCCGTTCAGAAGCAGGAGCTTCTCGTCTTTTTCCGCGCGCCTTACCCGGATGTGGTCCGAGATATTATCGGCGTCAAAAGCGTGCGTGGGATTTCCGGTGGACAGCATGACATAGTTTGTGATATCCACGAGCGCGTTGATGGGACGCATACCCACTCTCCAGATACGGCTCTGCATCTCAAAGGGCGAAGGCTTAACTTCCACTCCGCTCATTTCCACGCCGATGTAACGGGGGCAGCGGTCGATGTCGCGGATCTCCACCTTGAAATCGGAAGATGCATCGAGATCGGCCGGCTCGAATTTCTTCAGAGGCAGACCGTAAAGTGCCGCGATCTCACGCGCGATCCCGTAATGTCCCCAGAGGTCGGGGCGGTTCGTCATGGATTTGTTATCGATCTCCAGCAGCACGTCATCCAGGCCGAGTGCTTCGGCTATAGGGGTGCCGGCCGGCACGTCAAACGCGGAAAGATCCAGGATCTCCGCTTCCTCGGATGCCGGGAAAAGATCTCCGAGTCCGATCTCATCCGAAGCGCAGATCATGCCATAGGATTCCACGCCTCTCAGCTTCGACTTCTTGATGACAACGGGCTCGCCTTCCCCATGCCAGCGTACCACCGCACCGGGAACCGAAACGGCAACGCGCATCCCTTCTTTCAGGTTGATGCCGCCGCAGACGATGGTCTTGCTCTCGCCGTCGCCGATATCCACCGTGCATACCCGTAATTTATCCGCATCGGGATGGGGATTGACCGCCTCGATCACACCCACCAGCATGTTTTCGAAGCGCTTTGCGATATACTCCACATCCTCCACTTCCACGGTATCCATCGTCAGGTCATAGGCCAGCTTCTTAAGATCCGCGTCATCGGGAAGATCCACATAATCCTTTATCCATGATAATGATAATTTCATCTCTGCCTCCTTATCTGAACTGTGAGAGGAATCTCAGATCCGCACTGTGGAACAGGCGGACATCATCCACACCGTAACGCATCATGACCAGCCGGTCCAGACCGATATTTACATAGAAGCCCGTATATTCATCGGGATCCAGCCCCGCAGCACGCAATACATTGGGATGCGGCGAACCTCCGGGCATCACTTCGATCCAGCCCACATGCTTGCAGACGCTGCAGCCTTTACCGCCGCATACCTGGCACTGCATATCGATCTCAAAGCCCGGCTCCACAAAGGGAAAGAAACCGGATCTCATACGCACCGGCACATCGGTACCGAAGACCTTGCTCAGGATGCTCTTGATCAGCACCTTACCGGAAGTAAAGGTGATATCCTTATCCACGATGAGCGCTTCATACTGGAAGAAAGCCCTTTCATGATGCGCATCCGTTGTTTCGTTACGGTATACACGGCCGGGATAGACAAAACGGAAAGGCGGCTTGTGCGTCTGCATATAACGGACGCTCCCGCCGGTAAGATGCGGCCTTAAGCACAGCTTCTCATTTGTGCTGCCGCTGTCGTGCCCCTCGAGCCAGTAGGTATCCATGCTCTCACGTGCCGGATGGTTCTGGGGGAAGTTCAGTTTATCAAAAGCGTACAGCTCGCTGGTAATATCATCCTCCTGGAACACCTCAAAGCCCATGGAACGGAATGCATCGTTTAAGTCATAGCACATCTGCGTGATCGGATGCAGGCCGCCGTTTGCCGGCATGATCCCGGGCACGCTGCAGTCGAAATCCGGAGAAACTTCCGAAGCCTTGAGCTTGAGTTCCGTCCTTTTCTCGTCGATCAGCTCCATGACCGTATTCTTTGCGACATTCAGTATCTTTCCCATCTCCGGTCTCAGGGAAAGTTCCACCTTGGGCAGCTCCTTGAGCAGAAGCGTCAGCGCTCCCTGCTTGCCGACAAATTCGCTGCGCACCTTCTGCAGCTCGCTCTCCGCCGGCGCTCCCATGATCCTGGCCTTTGCTTCCGATAAAATCCGCTCAATCTTATCTTTCATAACAACTCCTCTCTTTGGCTGTGCAATAAAAAACGCCCCCTGTATGCACAAGGGACGATAAAATACCGCGGTACCACCCTGTTTCAGGACCATACGGTCCTGCACTCTGTCGTGTAAAATGTTTGCTACACCAACATCCGGCTTAACGCATGCCGCTTTTCGCCGGAAGGCTCCGGTACTGAAACTTCCGAAAGGGCGATGTGAAGTGCTTTCAGCCGGCGACACCTCATCTCTGCTTTCATCGATCCTTACGTACTCACGTACTTTCCTCACCTAACAAGTGCATTTTATTGAAAGCTATGGGATTTGTCAATCCTTTTTTGTTTTGCTCTTTCCCCATTGACCCGGAAGGAGGGTCTGTGCTAAAATACGACCTCGTGAAAAAAATCAAAGCGATCATAAAAAAAGAACCCATGCTGCTCGTGTCGCTGCTGGCGGCTCTCATATCACTCTTCATCACGCCCCCGGACGCGGGCCTGCTCAAAAAGATCGACTGGCACACCCTCGGTACTCTTTTTATGATGCTCACAGTCCTGGAAGGCTTTAAGCAGGAAAAGCTCTTTAATCCCCTGATCCGGCTCGCGGCGAATTTTAAGTCCATGGCCGGTCTTTCGCTTTTTCTGATCTTCGGTGTTTTCTTCAGTTCCATGTTCGTGACCAACGACGTGTCGCTGATCATTTTCGTGCCGCTGACCATCATGCTCTTCCGCGGAGTCAAACGCGAGGAATGCATACTTCCCGTCATTTCCATGGAAAACATCGCCGCCATCCGCGGCTCCCTGCTCATGCCTTTCGGCAGCCCGCAGAACCTGTTTTTATATCAGCAGTCCGGCACCGGAGCTCTGAACTTCATGCTGCATATGTCGCCGCTGTGCATTGGTTCCGGCATACTGCTCATCATCTTTGTGCTGGTCATGTACCGCAGGGAAAAAGGGAAGAAGATCAGCCTGAACGCCCCCGATATCTGCGGAGACTGGGAAAAGGATAAAAAGATACGGCGCATCGCCTACAGCGCTCTTTTTGTGATGATACTCGCTACGATCGTCAGCCGAACCGCCTACTGGTGGGTCGCCGTCCTCATCGTGATCATCGTTGTATGTGCGGTCAACATCAGGCTCTTTTCATCCGTGGATTACGTACTGCTGCTGACCTTCCTCTGCTTTTTCGTCTTTTCGTCCTCCATATCCGCCAACCCGGCGATCGGAGGCTTCCTGAAAAAAGCCGTAGCCCGGAACGAATATTTCTGGTCCATCGGACTCAGCCAGATCATATCGAACGTTCCGGCTTCCATCGTACTCTATCCCTTTACGGAAAACTTCGCCGGACTTATCTACGGGCTGGATACCGCGGGACTGTGTTCCCTGATCGGCTCCCTTGCATCGGTGATAAATTACCGCCTCTACGTGCGGGATTATCCCGGCAGAGGCGGCGCCTTCATCAAGACCTTTACGCTGATCAGCTGGGCCTTTTTCATCATCGTGGTGATCCCCGGATACATCCTGAGCTTCTGGCCCTTCTTCTGAGCTCTCAGCCCTCTTCAAGGATATGCTTCCAGTCATTCGCCAGCTCCAGGCAGGGCAGCGTGCAGGCTCCCTCACGCCGTTCAAAGCGGAGGATGGTGATCCCGGTAAACTCGACATGCAGCATCGCGCAGACATAGGGAAACGGAAGATTCAGGATATGTCCGATCATCGCGCTCGAAGAACCGCCGTGGCAGAACAGGGCTATGCTCCTATGCTTATCCTCTGCCTTAAGATGCCGGTAATAGGATCCGTTTCTTTCATAACCCAAAGAGGCCAGCCATTCATCGATCCCCTTTTCGACGATCCCCACGCTTTCCACCACCCGGTTGTTGCAAAAATACGGGCCTTTGCGCCAGTCTTTATCTGTCAGATCCACGCCGCTCCGGGCCATCTGGTCCACGGTATCCCAGGGATGACCATCCTGATACAGCTCGGGCCTGTCAATGCTTCCCCAGTACAGTTCGCGCATACATTCCAGCTTCCGTATCGGCAGTCCGAGCAGATCTGCCGTCGCTTCCGCCGTTTCATAAGCTCTCCCCATTGTTGATGACCAGATCTCTTCAATGCCTTCCCCGCGCAGGCGCTGTGCGGCACGCGCCGCCTGTATCCTGCCCGTCCCGGTAAGACAGTCCTTCTGATAATCCGGTTCCCCGTGTCTGACGATAATGATCCTCATAAGATCTTTTTCCTTCCTCTTTTGTTATCCGCCCTTGCGGAATGAGGCTCAGAGCCTTTCTTCCATCAGTTCATAGATCTTTTCAAGCGCTTCGTTTCCGAGATCCGCCTCATTCAGCACGGTATAGCGGTCCGCTCTGGTCGAAGCCGCCCTTTGCCAGGCCCCGATAAAAATATCTTTCGTCACCTTATTCTCCGAAGGTTTCGCAGGAATGCCGTATGCCCGGATCAGTTCCAGTATCTCATCGGGCTTCCGCCCCTGAAAGACCGCCGCTCCGACGCTGCCCATGGCAACCGCTATCCCATGAGGGACATTGACTTCCTCATAAAAATACTCTTCCAGCGCATGGCAGAAAAGATGCTCCGAACCCGAGCTCGGTCTGGAGGATCCTGCGATCTCCATTGCCAGCCCGCCCATTACCAGGGCTCTGGTAAGCCTCGTAAGGAAATCGTCGCTCTTAAGTTCCGCATCCGTGCTGTGACGCAGGGAGTCATATGCCATGCGCGACATCATATAGGCAAAATCATCCACTTTATCCCCCGCTTTTTCTCCGGCCAGCTTCCAGTCATACAGAGCCGTATCTTTTGATATCGTATCACCGATACCCGAAAGCAGCTGTCTGACCGGCGCGCTTTTTATGACATCCGTATCGACAAGGATCGCATCGGGGATCGTGCATTTAAAACTTTTTCTGGCCTTGCCCGTGGTGCCCAGCACCGCTACCGGAGAGGCCAGCGAATCGTTTGAAAGCGTGGTCGGCAGGGAAATATATTTTGCCTTTGAAACAAAGGCGGCAAATTTCGCCAGATCCAGTACCGTGCCTCCGCCAAAGCCGATCACGACAGCGATGTCCTGCATCGTAATATATTTTGCCAGTGCGGTGGAACTGTCGTAATCCGCCGAGCTGATGAGATAAAGCTCGCAGCTCTCAAAATCGCGCCGGATCTCCGCGATGATCTTTTCAAAAATATTCTTCAGGTTTTCTTCCGTAACAAGTATCGCCTTTTTACGGTGTAGGCCCGGAAAAACATCCTCCATCGCATCCGGTATATCATTAAAGATCCCGGCCTCGACCTTCAGATGTTCCGGCAGTCTGAATCTGTTCATTCCTTCTCCTCCTTTTTTCCGCTGAACGCCCCCGCTTTCAACTCTTCCCGGGCTGTCTTTTTTTATCCGTTCTCTTTTCGCAGGATCGCGGCGATCCACTCCGGATCCGGTGCTTCCATCCCGGGATCCAGAGCCATCTCCTCCATGACGCCCTGCACGGTCGCCCAGAAGCAGACCGAAAGCAGTCTGGCGTCTCCGGGACGGAAAACCCCCGTTCCCTGGCCTTTTCGGATGATCTCCGCCGTCACATCGATGGTGCCCGTGGAAAGCGCGATCTTTCTTGCTTCTTCCGGCATCCCGGCGCGTCTGGCCTGTCCCATCAGCACAAACATATGGAACACCCAGGGCTCGTTTTTTGCATAAGCAAAGAGCTGTTTTAAAAAACCGGAAAAGAAAAGCTCCGGAGGGATCTCGCCCATTTTTTCCACCGAAGATGTGGCTCCCGCCCCCATTTTCACCAGTTCCAGCAGCAGTTCCTCTTTCGATTCAAAGTAATGGAACAAAAGGCCCGTACTCATGGGAACGGCTTCCGCGATATCCGAGATCTTCGTCTCGTGGTATCCTCTCCTTACAAACAGCGTAAGTGCCGTCATTAATATCGCTTTTCTGCGTTCTTCTTTCTGCTCTTTTCTCGTCATATCTCCGCCTCAGATATTGATATCCCTGCGCTGCTTCTTTAAGATCCTCTGGATCGCAAACTTTCCGCTTGCCGCCGCTACCGGCAGTCCGCCCGGAGAGTTGATCCACTGGCCCGCGATATACAGGTTCCGGATCCCTTTCAGCGTACCCTTCATTTTGATCTGTCTGCCGCCCGGCGTGGTCACGAAACTCATGTAGCTTCCGTGATAGGCGTGCATATATCTCTCATAGGTGAGAGGGGTCCAGGCATCCAGGAATTCGAGATCCCCGGCCAGCTCGGGAAAGGCTTCTTCGATCCGCCTGCTCACTTCCCGCACCAGCGCTTCCTTTACGCTCCTGTACTCGTCTTTGTCCAGGCTCTTCCAGTATTCATAGTCTTCATCCGACTGGGACAGGCAGGTCTGGATCACCTGTTTCCCATCTTTGACACAGACGGGATCATAACCGTATGCCTTTACGTACATCCTGCCGAATTCCCGGCTGCCGATACGGATCGGATCGATCTCGATGAAGATCGTCTCGCCGCGCTTAAACTCCGTGCTGACCGCATATGCCACCTGGAAACCGCTGGTCACCGGATAGGTCTTCGGCGCGTCATATGCCCCCCGGAGCTCCCGGGGCATATATTTTTCCGGAAGCAGTTTATGAAACAGGATATGGGTATCCACTGTCGGAATCACATAGTCGGCTTCGACAAAGGAACCGTCCGTAAACTTAACGCCGGTAGCCGTGCTGCCGTCCAGAACGATCTCGTCCACACTCCTGTTATAGCGGATCACGCCTCCCAGTTCCTTAAAGGTCTTCTCCATCCGGAGTGACATCTGCAGGGAAGCCCCCATGGGGATCCCGCCGTTTCCATCCGCCATGGTCGCATAGGAGACCAGAAAGGAGTAGGCCGCATACTCTTTGGGCAGATAATCGCAGATCATCTTCCGAAGGAGCGGCGAATGAAAACGCCTGCTGTATTCCTCAAGCGAGATCTTTCCGAACTCCTTCATCACCTTCGGGAAGTCCTTCATGGAAGCGCCCATCCGGATGTAATCCTTTATCCCCCACATCTCCATCGGCTTGCCGGCCGGAAATACGCATTGTTTGGAATATTCCACAGCCTGAATGAAGTGCCGGATCTCTTCTTCATCTTCCGGAGAAGCTTCGATCAGTTCACGCTCCGTCCTCTTCAGATCATTCCACAGGGTGACGCTCTTTCCATTATATGTGGAAATGTAAAAAGCATCAATAGGCGCATACTGCATATCCTCCGAAAGTGCTCCGGTCTTTGTCCAGACTTCATACATCTCGGTACCCTTCTTCGTACCGGTCAGCCAGTGGATACAGTTGTCAATGTGATAACCCTTCCGGTTCCAGCCGATGCACTCACCGCCGGGGATCGTATTTTTCTCAAAGATCTCAACCTCAAAGCCCGCACGCAGCGCGTAAATCCCTGCCGTCAGTCCTGCGATACCTCCGCCGATCACTGCGATCTTCTCTTTTCCTTCTCTTTTCATGAATCCTTCCTCCATATCTGTGTATTCTTTTTCGTTGAATTTGCGTTCATTGATTATGTGTTCATAATATGTTGACATTTTATCTTTGTCAAGCATTTTATTGAATTTATATTCAACAGATTTGCAGGACACGGGGATGAGGACACGGGGACGGTCCTCCTGTCCTCAAAAAGAGGACACGGGGACAGTCCTTCTGCCTTCAAAAAGAGGACACGTGGACAGTCCTTCTGCCTTCAAAAAGAGGACACGGGGACTGTCCCCCTGTCTTCACTGTCTTCAAAAAAACACCGGGTCCGTTCCCATGGTTTTAAAATTTTTGATATAATCCTGTAACGGATCTTCCTTTTTTTTCATTAACCATACAGAAAGGTCAAAAATGCGCTCCCGGAAGAGGGGTGCATAAAGGAGATACGGACTTGCAGTCAATGAACGAGCTGTACCAACAATATGCCCGTACGGTCTATAAATACCTGCGATCGCTCTGCCATAATGAAGATCTGGCCGAGGAGCTTACGCAGGAGACCTTTTATCAGGCCATACGCAGTATCGGCCGCTTTGACGGAAGCTGCAAGGTATCGACCTGGCTCTGTGCCATAGCCAAAAACCAGTATTTAAGCCATCAGCGCAAAAATCCGGTCCATGAAGACATAACGGAGACCGAGATCCCGGTGGAATCCGCCGAAAGCGCTGTGCTCGGATCGGCCGGCAGGCTGGAACTCCTGAAAAAGCTTCACGAGCTGCCGGAGCCGTATCGTGAAGTCATGTATCTGAGAGTATTCGGAAATCTGTCTTTTGCGGAGCTCGGCGCGATCCTTGGGAAGACGGAAAACTGGGCCAGAGTGACCTTCTACCGTGGTAAAGAAAAACTGAGAAAGGAAGTAGAGAATGATGAATAAAATACCCTGCGAACTGATCAAAGATCTGTTACCTTCCTATATCGACTCTCTCACATCCGAAAGATCCCGTGAGCTGATCGACGAACACCTGCAGGACTGTCCCGATTGCCGCGATACACTGAAACATATGCGCGGTGAGAACGATCAGGACATGAAGCCGGATGAGGATGACAAAAAAGAGATCGCTTTCCTGAAGAAAACAAAACGCATGCAGAAGATCGCCATTCTCAGCAGCGCCGCCGCGGTCATACTGTGCGCCCTGTTCATCCTGCTCCGCTTCTTCATCATGGGAATCTCGTACAACGGCGCATATTATATGATAGACAAACTTTCCGTAGAAGACGGTACGGTTACCATCAAAGCAAGCAGCGCGGACAGTTCTCATGTGATCTCGCGCATCAGCTTTGAAGAAGCAGACGGGATACTGACCCTGAAGACAAGCGAGGTCCCCGAAAGCATCTTCTGCCGTGCGGGAAAGGAGTTTTCCTATAAATTAAAACAGCCCGATGCCCTCAAAACGATCCGTCTCGGCGAGCAGATCATCTGGGAAGACGGTTCCCGTATCTCTCCTGTGACCTCCGTCCTGTACCGGGCAAAACACGCTTATATCGGCGATATGCCGGCCAATCAAAAAAGCGCCAAAGCGCTTAATATAAGTACTGTTCTGGGGGAATATGACAATCAGCTGCAGACCGGACAGGAGCCTTACGGCTGGACGATACGCTTAAAAAATGATATTCCCGCCGGCAGAGAAGCCCTGTTAAACAGTAATATGGAAGCTGTCGCATACCTGCTGATCGCTACGATCAAAAATCTTGATCACGTCAGCTTTGAATATACGCTGGACGGCGACAGCAGATCCTTAAGCTTCGATGCCGCCGATGCCACAGCCTATCTCGGCCGTGACATCAAAGACTGCTTCGACAATATCCTTATCCTGGACGAGCTGGTGACCAGAACAGGCCTGTGATCCGCTTCATAAAGCGGAACTCTCCTCCCAGCGCACACACTGTATCGTGGGATCATCCACCAGCTCCAGGCGGATCTTCGGAACCGTCATCCCGCACATCCTCATGTTCTCCAGGGCGGTATTCAATACCGCCTCCGCGTTTCCGGAGGATATTTCCGTATCGGCCCTTTTCACGTTGGCGGGGTGCAGCCGAAAGCCCAGCTCTCCCGCAACACCTTCAAAGCTCTTCCGCTTCTTCATTGCTTCCAGCACGCTGTTCAGCTGAAAATATCCGTAGGTCATCACCTGCATCAGCTCTTCCGTATTCCAGATCCTCTCATAATAATCCAGAAAAGCTTCTCCCTCCGGCATGGGCGCGGGTATGCTGTTTATGATCTCCTCAAGTATGGACTGCAGCTCATCGAGCCTGTCGTTTTCTCCCGCATAACGGTAATAAGCCACCGCAAACTCATTAACAAACATCTCCTGCGGCAGATCCGGGATCTCCCGTCCGCTCTCGCTGACGAAACTGTGCCCTAGCTCATGGATAAGATTGTACCAATGAAAGTAGAGGTCAAAGCGGTACTGAACGTCTTTACCGAACAGCTGCCGGTAAGCCATCTGCTGTTCCTCTGTTCCGGATTCGTATTTTCCGGATCTGATCACATACGCCATTTTTCTCCTCCTGCTCAGGATCCTTTAACTTTTCTGAAATAGGAAAGACTGTTTTCCGCTTCGCTTTTATTGAACGCAAATCTGCTCTGTGCGGCCAGCCATTCCGACTCGTCATAAAACAGTCTGCACATTTTTTCTGTTGCTTTCCACATTGCATCCGCATCCGCGCTGCAATAGGTATCAAGATACGCCTGCCATTCTTCCGGAGACAGCCAGCGGTGCATGTATTTCCCCGATTTCCCTATACTGACGGAATCGCCGGTGAGCCTGCCGATCTTCCAGGCCAGGATCTTTTCCAGCTGTTTTCTCAATACAAAATTCAGCATATCCTGAGCATAGGTCACTTCTTTTCTCCACAGGCCTTTGGCAACGTTATTGAGGCACCACCAGAACTCATTGCAGGCGGCAGCATACTGCTCCTCCGAAGGACTTTTGACACGATGGCTTGCATCCGACGCCTCGGGGATCTCCGGAAGAATGCCGTCCTTATCAAGAAGGATAATGCAAAGACTGTCTTCCAGAACGTTTTCTTTTGCATACTCCACCGTATTGACCGTAAGGTCCAGCCGGTTTCCGTCGGTAAAGATCATCAGCCAGCCATAGGAATTCTCCTTATCGGCCGGATGATCCGGCGATTCATCCGGGTACTGCATGAACCAGATATCACCAAAGCGCCTGATCCAGTCTTTATCACGGATAAATGATCCGGTCTCTTCTACAACATAAACGATGTCGTAATCCCGGAACATATCCTTAGGCGCTTCGGGATTTGTACGTGAACCGTTCATATATACCGCCCGGATACGATCGTCTTCTTTCGCCGTATCCAGGATCAGCTCCATCATCTCTTTCTCCGTTCTCATTCCTGCCCATCCGGGAACAGCCGGAAGGTAAGACATATCATTGATATGCCTGATCCGGCGTTTTCCGTCATCACCAACGATCATATGCGACACGCCGCCGGCAGGTCCATGTATATCCACCTGATAATAGGATTCCACCGGAACCCCTATAAACATGGCATTCCAGATACTCAGAAGATCACCGTGCGATACGATGATGATATACTCTTCAGCAGCGGCCATTATCTCTTCAAAAAACGGCCTGAGGCGGTTCCAGGCATCCCTGCGGCTCTCTCCGTCAGAGAACAATCTGTCATCCACGGTCTTTTCCGGGCATTCGATATTTTCCCGGAGCCACTGAACAGATTTTCCGCAGCACTTTCCAAGGTTTCTTTCTCTCAATTCCTTCCGTAGGACCGGCTCCACGCCCAGATATCCTGCGATCGCTTCCGCTGTCTGCTTTGCGCGTTTCAGATCCGAAGAATACATGACCACTTTTTTTCCGGCAAGCTCCTGCTCAAGCTTTTTCCCGATCTGATCCGCCTGTTTCTTTCCCCGTTCTGTCAGATCCCAGTCCGTCCAGGACCCGACCATACCGTTCGTATGATGAAGCGACTCCGTATGCTGAACCGTAATGATATGTTTCATTTTTTATCCCCCCAATGATCAATGCGACTCGATATTTAAAGCAGTTATGATACGCCCGTCCCTGTCACTTTCTCTTAAAGATCATCTTTGAGCTGTCCGCCCCTTCCCCGACGGTATAGCTGAAGGTATCCCCACTTAATTCCACGGAAGCAAAAACAATACTCTTTAACTTAAAGTCATATTTGTTTTTTCCCGTCTCCGCCAGGGTGAGATCAAACGATACCGGCTTCCCCATCGCGGACATGTTCAGTGAATAATGAACTGTCTCCCCTTCGATGGAGTATTCTTCGGAGATCCCCTCTTTTTCCAGGTCTTTCTGCGACATGACCGTGCCATCCCCGGTCACTTCCTCATAAAGGATCCAATCTCCCTCGATCCCTTTATCTCCGCATCCTCCAAGCAAAAAGCAGCTGATAATATAAACTATCAGCATTCCCCATCCGGCAGATCCCGCTTTCTTCATCACCGCTCTCCCTTCATTTCATCCCTGCTTTTGTTATGCTTCAGCAGAAACTCTTCTTTATTCCGGATCTTTTTTCGGATAACTGATCTCATCTTCCCATTCCCGGATCCTATCGAAAAAACCATCGACCTGCATCAGGCCGTAGGACCACAGGAAAGCCCTGTCTTTTTCACTGATCTCATCAAGGTCCATCCACAGTACTTCCTTCAGCGGATTATCCCCGCCTTCATATTCGGGATCATATCCGGTCACCGCAACAGCATCCGCAGGTATTTCCGCTTCAAAAGAATAGTCGATACCTCCGTCACCTTTATACTGCACGATCAAAGGCCTGATGATCTTTCCCTCTAGTCCTGTTTCTTCCTTTAATTCCCTCAGCGCCGCCTGCTCGGGCGTCTCGCCTTCTTCTATCCCTCCTCCGGGAAGCGTATAAAAATCACGTTCGAAAAAATGCACTTTCTCCATCAGGATCTTTCCATCCCTGACGATGATCACCACGCTCCTGCTCCTTTTCCTGCCGTAATACTCTTCGTTTTTCTCATTCATGCTTTCTTCTCCTTATTTCCGAAGCAATCCGCCAGTAATCCCCTGTATAACGGCCGCAAAGCTACAACGGCAGCCAGTCCAGCACTTTTCTGATCTGGCTGTCCCAGAAATCCCAGTCATGTCCCGCATCTTCCTCATCCCAGGTAACATCCGCTCCTTTTTCCCGCAGATGATCCCTGAACGCGGTATTGACTCCCATCAGATCATCCTGTTTACCACAGGCCATATAAAAGCGGGGGATCGGCTTCTTTTTTCGAAACATTTCATCAGCCGCAACTATGGGATTCAGATCGCTCTCCGACGCTTTCTCAAAATCATCAAAGAGCCCAATGTCTGCTTCTTCCGACAGATCATCAAATATATGTATCGCTGCCGACAAGCCCGCCACATGGCTGAATGTCTCCGAAAAAACGATACCGTTTCTCAGCGCTCCATAGCCTCCCATGGAAAGCCCGCCTATAAATGTATCTTCTCTCTTATCCGAGAGCGGAAACATCTTTCTGGTGATCTGGGGAAGCTCTTCCCCGATAAAAGTTTCATAATCATTCCACGGGGTTCTCGAACGGAAATAAAACGCATTATCTCCCGACGGCATTACCACCGCAAGATCCTTTTCTTCCGCCCATTGCTGTATGCGTGTACGGCTTACCCAGTCGGTATAGTTTCCCAAAAGCCCGTGCAGCAGATATAAGGTCTTATATCTGTGCCCTGCCTCTGACAGATACCTGTCCGTATCCGCATCAAACCTGTCCACCGGCAGGATCACATTAAGCGGAACGAGCCGGAACAATGCTTTCGACATGTAATTTACCTGTATCAGTGCCATATCCTCATCCTTTCTCCCATAGTCCGTCATTTCCCTCTCTGAAACTGCTTGCCAAAGTTATTCAGATAATAATCGTATTCCCTGTTTCTTACAAAGACAAAGGCCCAGTGGGCGTTTTTCTTTTCCTTTCTCAAAAAGGAAAGATATCGTCCTCCGCTTACAACTCTGAATCTGTGATCCTCAAACAAAATGATCAGCGGTACATCGGCGCAGGAATCCGGCTCCTCCTCCGGGTCCGCGCTGTTATCATCCTCTATCAGACGAAGCGGTATCTTTAACAGCTCAGACAGGAAAAACTCCGATCCGTCCGGCAGCTCAATGCCGGCATTCTCCAGGTATATCCTTACCCATTCCTCACCTACGCCGGCGTTCGAATACTGTTCGGCAGAGCAGATCGAAGGTGAATACCCGGGGAGTTTTATCTTCCTGCCGTATACGATCTTTTTGATCGATTCGGGAGAAAGGTAAAACTCCTCCGCCAGCTCCATGATACCGACACCCGCGGCATATCTGCCGCAGATTAGGGCATTTCTCTTATTCAGTTTTTCCCGATATCCGGATGCTTCTCCCCAGCCTTTTGCTTTTTCACGCTTAGGTATGTAGATCGCTTTTCCTTCCGCATACTTCTGCACTTCTTTCAAAAGGCTATCGGGGAGAATATCCCTGGCATTTTCGTATTTCATCTTTATCAGGCCAGTCTGTTCATGCGCTCTTCCAGTTCATTGATTGATCTTGTAATGGATTCGCAGGACTCAATATCATCAATGGAAGCATGCCACATGAGTGTATGAAGTCCCTTGAAATATGCCATACAAAGGAAGCGCTCCTTAAAACCCTTTATCTCGATATTCTTTCTTCCTGCGTACTCATACAGTTTTTCCGGAACCAGGAGATAGGGCTTGTTGAGGTCGAGGATCGCAAAATCCATCAGATAGTCCATGATACCGGCACGGCCCCAGTCCGCGCAGTATGCTTTTCCCGCATCATCCACGATCATGTTGACAAAGAAGGTGTTGTTGTTTGCAAGAAATCTCTGCCCTTCGCAAAAAGGCGCATACTGCATGATCTTTGCATATATCTTATCAAAATATGCTTTCTTTAAGAAGCTTGTCTCAAACATCTGCGTCCAGTTATGCCAGTAGCCTTCCTGATCCTCGTTAAAGGTCTCACGGACAAACTCTTCAAATGTGGCAAAGGGCGCTTTGTTGTTTTCGTCAAACTCCCCGTAACCGCTCAGGGAAGAAACATCCGTTGCAGCGATCTCGAAGATCATCTCGAAAAAGCTTTCATATCCTTTTTCAAACTCTTCCACCGAAAGTTCATTGGCACATCTGCCCCTGGGAGTCATCTCGATCTTGTCACCGCTCAGGTTTTTTATAAAAATATCTCTGTTCATTTTTTATCATCCTTTCGTATCTGCTTATTTTTTGTATCGGCGCCTTACAAAAGAAATGATAACAGGCATCCCTGCGGTTTCATATAGAAAGAACCGTTATAACAAAACTTTACTCAGGATCCCGATCTTAGCTTCTCATTTTCCGGGCGGACTCCACGGCTTGGGCGTTAGCAATGTTGTTTTTCCAATATCCGGGAGGACATCATAAACAGAACAACCCATCTGTTTTTCAAAGTTCTCCTTAATACTGAAAGCTGCTTCCCAGCCCTTTATTTAGCCTTCCATGATGCCATACCGTCTTGTGACATCCACAAATCTCTTCTCCAGGATAACAAAGCCATAGTCAACCGCCAGAGAATCGCAAAGCTGGATCAGCCTGTCATAATCATCCGTCACGCATTCCATGATATAGGCCTTGATCGCCTTCTCATCTTCACGGACAGGTTCATAACCGAATTCTTCCTGCATCAGAAGATAGGAATGTGTCATGCAGATACGCGCAGCCTCATCCCAGCTTTTTTCCATGCAGTATTTATAGCCCTCATAGACATGTTTTGGAATATCAACAATACCTACCCTTCGTCCGATATCATGCAAAAGTCCTACAATATATGCTTTCTCCGGATCCATGCCGGGTATTTTTTCCGCAATATTCCTGGCGGCGATCCCAACATTCATGGAATGCTTTACCCATGGACCGGGATTCATTTTTTCAGCGATATCTAATTCTCTGATTGCTTCGTCTATACCTGGTAACATTTATCTATGCTTTCTTTCCTGCGATCGCAGTCATTGTGATCCCTTACCGTCAGACCGTGATCTCTATCTGGTTGCCTTCAAAAGCGACTATGCAGCTCTCATAGTAACCATCGCCCGTAGTTCTGGGTCCGCTCAACACCTCATAGCCGTCTTCCCGAAATTGTTCTGTCAGGCGATCGACCTCGTCAGTGCTTCCCACGGAGAATGCCACATGAACAAAGCCGGTACGATTGACCGGCTTTGCCATATCCTCCATCGCCGGCCTGTTCATGATCTCAAGTCTTGCTCCGTCATCAAAACTGATAAAGTATGATCTGAATCCTGTTGATCCATTATGATAGCCATCATTGGACATGCCACCGAGATACTTTACAAAGAAATCTCTTGCCTTTTCCGAATCATTCACATACATGGCAATATGTTCTATTCTCATGTTTTATTCCATCCACCCTGTTCATCCGATATTAGCATTGATCTCTTTCACGATCTCTATTATTTCTATTCTAT
Organism: Lachnospiraceae bacterium; assembly: GCA_016282915.1. GTDB lineage: Bacteria > Bacillota > Clostridia > Lachnospirales > Lachnospiraceae > NK4A136. The sequence goes on from JAEELW010000128.1 coordinate 53,035, forward strand.
GTCCCCGTCAGCCAGGATCTCAACGATAGGTTCACGCCCGTCTTCATTCGGACCGTGCTTTCCTGTATACTTTACAGCTCCTTCTCAGCATCCTTTTCTCCCGCTGCGATGATCTTCGATCGAGCAGGCCGCCGGCGATCCGTACTCGATCAGCCCCGCATCTGCCGGATCGATGGATATCCTTCCATCCTCGAACACAAACGCAGGGATCCCGACATCGCCGGTCTCCTTACAATGGTCAAATACCGGGCTTTCATCACGCATCCTTACAAACGCGCTCATATTGCGGATATTTTCTCCGATATTGATGTATTCAAACTCATCCTCTCTTCCCACGATCTGTTCGTGAACATAATCACAATAAGGACAGGTGGGCATTCCGTAAATCCTGATCATTCTTCTCTCCTCCTTTGTTATGATATTCTATCTCTTTGCAGTCGTTGAACTTCGCAAAGTTCTTCACCGTCCGTTCGAGTGCCGAGTACAGCTTCTTCGTTTGCCTTATGCCGTCTTCCCACCAGACGTTCCTTACAGCAAGTACCCCTGTCTTTCTGTCCGGTACTGCTTCGATGCGGCCGGCAAAGCTTTCCCCGAAAAGGATCGGCAGTGTGTAATAAGCATATCTGCGTTTTGCTGCGGGAGTGTATATTTCCCAGGAATACTGAAAGTCCCATAGTGCAGAGATCAGAGACTTGTCCCACATCAAAGGATCCAGCGGTGCGATAAAAGACATTCTGGGCTTAAGGTCAGCAGTGCCGTCGAGGACAGCTCTCATTAATCCGGAATCCTCCGCTCTGTAAAAGAAAGGCTGCTTTATTCCTTCCACCATGACCGGGATGATCTTCCCTTCTTCTGTCAGAGTTTCAAGCGCCTTTTTTCGTCTGGCAGCATTAATGTCCAGACCCAGGAATGCCGTGCTGTTCTTATCCCAGAGCAGACCGACCGCGCCGATACGCCTTAATACGCGCCAGCACAGAAACTCCTCATCTTTCTTACAGGGATTTTCCGCTTCAAGGATCTCTTTGGGAAGGTGCCTGCCTGCAATATCATAATACTTGCGGCTGCCTTTCTTGTGGTGGATCACAAGTTCACCGTCTGTATAGAGCTGCTCCAGCACCGAGCGTGCCGCCTGGGATTTCTTCTGCCAGTTTCCGCTCCAATGCATTGATGAGTGCCAGAAGATCTCCCCCTCTATGGGGAGGGAATCGCTCGATACCGGGCCGTTTGCTTCGATATATTCCATAGCCTGTTTCTCGAGTTTTTGGAGTCCCCTGAATGTCCTTCCGAGTTTTTTGCTCCTTTCCCTGTAGGATGAGAAATACGGCCAATCTTCGGATGGCCAGATAGAGAGTTCCTTATCCGCATAATCGACAAGCTTTCGATCTTTATAGAGAAGCTCATAGAGCATAGTCTTTTTGAAGTTTTTTACTCTGGACTGAAGTGTGAGTTCCGCATTCTTTCCGCAGACGTCAACAGGATCAAACTGGATGCATCCGGCCTGACGAACATAAGCATAAGCACCGTCCTTACCGAGGAAACGGTGCTGACCGATAAGCCCCTGCTTTGAAAGTATGAACTGTCTTGCCTCTTGTCTGCTTATCGCGCTTATGCTCATTGTATATTATCTTTACCTTCTGCCCATTCAAGGATGATATCCCTGTCAAAGCGGTTCAGATCATCCGGTAATTCCGACTTCCTGAAAAACCTGTGTTCCATCACTTCTTCAGGATCATTAACGATCGTTCCTTTATACTCTTTCGTAATAAACACAATGCCCGGGCCGAAACAAACGTCTCCGTTAGGATACTCTATGATGCGGTCCTTTCCGGAGATCAGTTTAAACACTTCAAGTTTTCCCAGTGTCAATCCGGACTCTTCCATTGTTTCCCGCCGGACAGTCTCTTCAAAGGTCTCTCCCATCTCCATTGAGCCGCCGATTATCGCCCAGCATCCGTTATCACGCCTTTTCTGTAAAAGGATCTCTCCATTTTCATTTTCTATGATAACACCGCATGCACAGGTCATGATCGGAGCATGCCCCACATACTTCCGCATCTCTTTAATATATCCGCCATTTTTATAGCGTTCTATATATTCCTCTATCTGCATACCATCCTCAATCAAGCCGCTTATGATACAGCGGATAAGTTTCTGCCGGTCTTCGGCATCTCCTGATGCCACAGCAATTCATCATCTTCACCAAATACTGAAATACAAGCTTATAAACCATTGTATCACATACTTAAACGTCTGTGTATCTTTTATCAAAAAACCGGCATTGGGCTTACCCTCTGCCGGTCAGTTGCTGTTAGTTACTGTTTTCCTCTTAGCGGCTGTAATATGCACTCATGAGCGCAGACACTTCATCTTCCACACCGCTCAGCACGAAACGGGATATCTTTCCTTCTTTTAAATACTTGAACGCACAGTCGTGACAATGACTCCCTATCTCATTGCTGAAGAATTCCATGATCTCTCTTGTCTCATCTTCCGAAACCGGAAAATCCAGAACAACACAGATGCGGTTTACCTTTTTGTCCGTATCCGCCAGAAAATCATACACGAGGGACTGCTGCTTGGAAGCAAGGCCCATACGGATCGCCGGGTTACCCAGGAACGCAGAAATCTCCTCTTCCGTAAATGTCCAGACCCCGTCAACTTTTTCTCCGGCCAAAGATCCGTCCTTAATAAAGTTCCGCAAGGATCTGGTAGTATATCCTGTGATCATAGCCAGCTGATTTAAATTATATTCCATATTGATTACCATCCTTTCGTTTTATTCTGTAAGGCCCTTACCTGATGTTATTATAGAACCGCGATCCCTTCTGTTTCAATTTGAAATCCGGCGGCTTTTTCATGCATGCTCCTTAGAACGGATCAGTCCAATAATATCCGGAAAATTCCCTTTCAGGAAATGCCTGTATTCGGGGTGGTATTTTGCAGCTTCATACTCTTCCTTAATGGTCCTGATATTCCATTCGCGCATTTTATCCGGCATTTCATCATATCGGAGAATGGTAATGAGACCTTTCTTTTCCGCCTCTAAGATCGCATCATAAGCATCCGGCACAAATTCACAGCCATCAACCCGGACCGGTGACCGGCTTGTTGCCGCATCCGGGATCTGCACTTCAAAATCGGAAAGCTCAATATTATCTTACCGTCACCCTGAGCTTTCGCTTAAACACGGAAGCTCTCTGTTTTCAGATCACAATAATATCTGCCGCTTTCGGCGGTAAACTTCAGTACGCAATAGTCCGGATCGGTAACTCCGCCCTTATAGAATATGGTGTCGCCTTTACGCCAGATCATTTCTTTCGTCTCCTGATCTGTCAGAACTTCCATTTTTCCTTTAAGCATAACACCCGTGTATTTGATCAGGCCCTTATGATAAAAATAGATACAGGCTCTGGGATCATTCCGATACAGCGGAATATCATGCAGCAATTCTATCATAATTTCGGACGTAATCAAACAGCTCCTTTCCCCAAAAAACATTTTTGAAAAAACACTTGACATGTATCGCAGTTCGATGTATGTTGTGTTCAGATACATCGCAGTGCTATATATCGAAATGCAATGTATAGGAGAAAACAGCTATCAAATGACGGTAGGGAATACCGGCTTATCGGAAAGGAGGTCATTTTGGACGCACATATTGAAAAAGTATATGTACCTATGACCGAGACGGCATTTTATATTTTACTCTGCCTCAGGAAACCGAACCATGGCTACGGGATCGCGCAGGAGGTCAAGGAACTGACCGGCGGTGAAGTCCTTTTAAGCCCCGGAACCATGTACGGAAGCCTTTCCAAGATGGAAAAGGACAAGGTCATACGCTTCGAGGAAGAAGTGAACAAGCGGAAAATGTATAAAATTACCAAACTTGGCGAGGAAGTACTGAAACGGGAGATCAGCAGGATCAAAAGACTCTATTCAACGGTCTGTGAAGCAGAAGCGAAATAAGCAGCGGAAGATCTGACATTCGCGGGATAATGTTAATCTGAAGACAGACACTCTTCAGCATATCAAAATCGGAAGAGAGGAGATCAATATGAAAAAGAACGGTAAGAAAAGTAAGGACAGGCTTTTCAATTCCAAAAATTTTGTGTTTACATCAGGAGAAGTAAAGGAAACATGCTTCGACCGGCCGTGGACCATCAGCCGCAAGCATACAGGCGATGTTGTCGGTACGCTTACGATAGCGGAACCGGATGAGTTCGAGATCACCGAATCGATCTACGATTTCACGGGGGAGCTTAATGTAGATGAATACACCGAAATAATCAGAGCAGTGAATGATTGCATTATTCATTCCAGATTTGAAAATGTTTCGTATATCAAGATCAATGCGGAAGATATTAACACGGATATTGAAGAAGCACTCTGGCGCTTAGAGTTTAAGGGAGACCCGATTGACAGACAATATATGCTCTGGGAATGTCCTGTAGACAGATATATGGAACTGTATCTCTGCCTCGGAATGGCAATGGGCGCGGCTGTAGGCGGAGCTGTGGGTAATATTGGAATTTCTATGAGCATAGGTATGGTGCTTGGGGTAGCGCTTGGAAGCGCAATGGACAGTTCACACAAGAAGACCCGTGACAGCTTATACCAGAAGCGCGTGGACGCGGCTTCGAAGAGAGACTAAGGGGGATCTGTGCGCCTTTGTAGCGGCTTCCGGCACTATCGCATCCCCCGCATCACGTCGATGGCCCTTTTATAGTACAGTTCCTCCGCATGGAGAGTATGAACTAAAGTCTGTAAATTCATAAACATAAAAAAGGTCTTCTATGGTACACTATCCAAAGGAGGCCTTTTATGATGGCAAAAAGAGAAAAGAAACCCGTACACCATGTTCAGATGACCGAGGGCAAACGCCAGATCATCCAGCAG
>JAEELW010000129.1 GCA_016282915.1 Lachnospiraceae bacterium
AGATATGTGGCGCTTCATACCAGATGCTTTGTTTTAAATGATGCAAATGGGGAGCCGGAATACTTCGGAGGGATCATCATTCCCGATCCTGATTAGATCGGAACCGCGGGGACGGACCCCGTGGTTTTCTTGACACAGGCGGGATGCGGGTATATAATACGAAAGAATAAGAAAGAAGCGAGGTATTTTATGTTAAGCGTGGTGAGATAACCATTGCATGACGAACGGTGTGCGGCGTTGTAGCCTTTGACACGGTACGGAAAATGCAATAAAGATTTTCAGATTGACAGTACTTACTGCCGGTTTGTTTTCTGCGCTTAATATCATGAAATTGTAAGAGCCTCGTTTTTTTGTTGCCCATCAGGGACTATACCCTTTTGAGCATAACAGGATGGATGATGCGGACCATGATATCATTGCGCAGATGTCATGGTCCGTTTTGCGTGGCGGCGGACCGGGATCACATGAACAAGCGTATGCTGCGGACTTAATGTATTCGCGCGTATAACGGAAAGGATGGATAAAAATGAATATGGAAAATAACAATAGAATGGAAAAATACAAGGGATTTTTTACCGGGGAATATCTGATGGGACCAAACAGTCTTCGGCTGCTTGATGAGATGCTTGAGAAATATCCGTTGAAAAAGGGAGGACGGGTCATGGACCTGGGTTGCGGAACGGGACTGACCAGCATGTTTCTGGCAAAGGAAGCCGGGGGCAGAGTTTTTGCGACAGATCTGTGGATCCCGGCTGCAGAGAATGCTGAAAGATTCAGAAAATGGGGCATCGAAGATCAGGTGATCCCCATATATGCGGACGCGAACATGCTTCCTTTTGCAGAAGGATATTTTGATGCGATCGTAAGTATCGATGCATATCACTATTTTGGTGCAAAGGAAGGAGTCTTTTCGGATAAGATACTGCCATTTCTTAAGCCCGGCGGGGTATTCATAGCCGCGATGCCCGGTGTAAAGGAAGAACTGACGGGCGAAGCAGCAGCTCTTTTGCTGGAATGGATGGAAGGAAATAAGGATGATTATGAGACCTTTCATTGCAGGAGATGGTGGCTTGATCTTATCGGGAAAAGCGGGGAATTTGAGGTGGTCATGGATCTTGATCTGGACTGCTATGAAGAAGCATGGAACGACTGGTTCGCAAGCGGCCACAAATACGGGATAAAGGATAAGGCTTTTATGGATCGGGGAATGAACAGATATCTGTCATTTATCGGATTGGTGATACAGAGGAGACAAAAATGAATACAGAACAACAGATCGGATTTGATAAAGTAAAGGAAATGTGGATACAGCTGGCGGTAAGCAGCCATGCGAAAGAAAAGATCGCGGGAACAGTGCCTGTCACGGATGAGAAAGAACTGCTGCGGCAGCTGAAAGAGACTACGGATGCAAGGGAAATGATCGAAAAACTGGGAAGTCCGCCGCTGCAGGACGTGACGGAGATCCGGGAGATCCTGCAGGCAGCTGTCCGCGGGGACTGCCTCACACCTTATCAGCTGGAGAGGGTGGAAAAGGTGCTTGTGGTCGTAGACCGGCTGAAACAGTACCTTGCCCGGGGAAAGCAGTTTGGAAATCCGCTGGCTTATTATGATGAAAATCTGGATGAGCGAGGAGAACTGCGGGAAGAGATCGTCATGCAGATCCGGAACGAAGCAGTGGATGACAGGGCTTCCAAAGTGCTGTTTGATCTGCGGACAAAGATCACTGCCGCGGAAGAGGCGATGAAACAGAAGGCAGATCAGCTGATCCGGAGCAATAAAGATCTCATGGCGGACAGCTATCATACGCTCCGTAACGGAAGAATATGCATTCCGGTAAAAAAAGAATACCGATTACGGATCCCCGGCAGTGTGATTGACAAGTCGGCTACCGGAAATACAGTCTTTATCGAGCCTGCGGCTGTGGCAAAGATCTTTGAAGAACTGCAGCTCATACGGGTGGATGAGGAAAACGAGGTGTACAGGATCCTGTATACACTGAGCAGTCTTGTGGCCGATGCGCTTCCCGCCATGGAAGAAAATATGAGGATGATCGAGAAGCTGGACTTTCTGTTTTCCAGGGGAAAACTGAGTATCGATCTGGACTGCAGCGCGCCGGCGATTAATCTTGAACGGCGTATCGTATTAAAGGGGGCAAGGCATCCGCTTATCGATCGCACAGTTAATGTTCCGCTGGATTTTAAGATGGGAGGAAAAGATCGGGGCATCGTGATCACGGGCCCGAATACCGGAGGAAAGACCGTTGCGATCAAAACGGTCATGATCAACTGTTACATGGCGCAGTGCGGTCTGCATGTTCCCTGCGCGGAAGCCGATATCTGCATGAACAGCAATTTCCTCTCGGATATCGGTGACGGACAGGATCTTTCGGAGAATCTTTCCACCTTTTCCGCACATATCAAAAATGTGCTTGCGATACTTGCGGAAAGCTCCCGGGACAGCTTTGTCATCATGGATGAACTGGGATCGGGAACGGATCCTGCGGAAGGAATGGGCATCGCGGTGGCGATCCTTACGGAATTATTAAAGAGCGGAGCCAGTTTTCTGGTCACAACGCATTATCCGGAGATCAAGGAGTTTGCAGCAAAGAATGAGAATATCGTAAACGCACGGATGACTTTTGATAAGGAAACCCTGAGGCCGACCTACCGGATGGTGATCGGTGAAGCGGGAGAAAGCTGCGCGTTTTACATTGCCGAACGCCTGGGGATGCCGGGATATATGCTGGAGACTGCTGCGAAAGCTGCGTATGGTGAGGATGCTGCGAAAGGATACAGCTTTGGAAAAGGACAGGAATTGAAAAAGAATCCAGTGTCTAAGATCACTAAATTGAAAAAAGCCAATGTTAATGCCAAACTGAATATGCTTTACAATATAGGTGACAGCGTAATGGTATATCCGGAAAAAAAGATCGGGATCGTCTGTGAAACAGTGAATGATAAGGGAAGCCTGCGTGTGCAGGTGGCCGGGAGGAAGTTCTGGATCAATCATAAAAGGGTGAAGCTTCACGTTAAGGCCGAGGAACTGTATCCCGAAGACTATGATTTTTCCATTATCTTTGACAGTGTGGAAGATCGCAAGATACGGCATGACATGCAGCGCAAATACACCGAAGATGTGATCGTGACGGAGGGGTAATACGAGCCGCGGCGGCAGACCTCGTGGTATTCCAACGCAGGGTTGGAGAATTTTCAAAAACGGGTTGTTGGTATTTTCGCCGGGTATCTGATATAGTGAGACCATCAAAGATGCATCTGCGAGATCAATAACGATTCGAAAGAGAGGATAAAGATATGGCGTTGGGAAATAATATCAAAAAATACCGTCGTGATCTGGGGATCACGCAGGAGGAACTGGCAGGCATTCTTTGTGTGACAGGTCAGGCTGTCAGCAAATGGGAGAGCGGCGCAGGTATGCCGGATGTAACGCAGATCGTGCCTCTGGCGCAGGCACTCAATGTTTCAACCGATGCATTGTTTGGATTTACGCCCGAAAGCTATGATGGTAAACTGGCGGAGGAAGTAAGTTACAAAGCAAATAATCTGCGGGACAGCGGTGAGCAGTCGCAGGGCGCGCTGGAAGCAGTGGAATATCTGGACCGGCAATGCGAAGAAAACGTATTTAACTACGGGATCATGATGCGCTATGTGCAGGCCGTGGCTCATATGAGCCGGTATGTGAATCCGGAAAACTCCTATTATGAGGAATTATTTAAGGATGATGAAAAGAAATGGAAAAAGATCATCAGGACCGCAGAGAACAGAGCAAAGCAGGTGATCCGCTATTCCAATGACAAGGATCTGGCAGACAAATGCCACTATGCGCTGGCGTGGCTCTGCTGGCACAGTCAGGAATGGGAAAAGGGACGCCAGCATATCGAGGCACTTCCGACGATACGCAGCAACATGTTACAGGAGACACTGCTTCCGTATTATATTCCGATCGATACCGAAGATGGAAAGGAGCGCTGGAAGGCGCAGATCCGTGACAATTATCAGAATTTCATCCGTGCGTTAAACAAGCAGATCGTATATACGGCAGAGGCGATGTCGTGGGTCAGCCCCTTAAAAGAGGTTGAGGAAAACTGTCACTGGGGCCTCTCCATGATGGATGAGTTTATGAAAGATGAAAGGATGCGGGCATGCTGCCAGGGATTTTACAGGGATACCTGCAAGTTCTTGATCGCAGCTTATCTGAAAGCCGGTGAAGCAGGAAAAGCGGCTGAAGAATGGAAACGACTGTCAACAAAGGTTGAGGAGTATGTTGCCTTTTGCGGTAAAGTAAATGAACAGCCAAAAGCAGAGGTGGTACGCATCTATGGTGAAAAGGCAGCGGATAATATGTCGCACTACACCAAAGAGTGGATCGATGGTAAAATGGAATTCATGCTGGGACAGCTGAAGAGCCGGTGCAGCAAAGAAGTATTTTCGGAATTCGAAAAGCTGATCGCATGAATAATACAGAAAACCATGGGGAAAACCACGGGGACGGACCTCGTGGTTTTTCTGCTTAAACAACGGGGACGTAAACCACGGGGACGGACCTCATGGTTTTTCTGCTTGACACAGATCAATAAGCGGAGTATACTCTGAAACCATATAAATGAATTAGTTTTTTGAAAGGAAAAACATGATTAATCGCGTATCCATAATTGAGTGGTCAGCTGTTTATGCTATGCATGCCATCGTCAGCGTGCATGGTTTAGATTTTGAGCATTCAAAAACGGATAAAGATAAGCGATAGGTTATACTTTCAATAAGATTTCAGTAAATGAAACCACTTATCTGTCCGGATAAGTGGTTTTTTATAACAACAGAAAAAACCAGGAGGTCCGTCCCCATGGTTCTCAACAGATAAAACCACTAGGGCTATGGTCATTGTATCGAAAGGAGGAGATGCGTATGTTACAACATGAGGAAACAGAGAAGATCAGAGAGCATTACAATGCCGATCCGCAGAGAGAGTGGGACAGGCTGAAGGTCCGTCATCCATACGAAAAATATATTACAACACATATGATGGACAGGTACATAATCCGGGAGGACCGCATATTGGATATCGGCGGCGGCCCTGGACACTATTCCATTCATTATGCGAGGCTGGAACATGCGGTAACGCTTCTTGATCTGAGCGATGAAAATGTTCGTTTTGCCAAAAAGAAAGCCAGGCAATACGGGGTGAAGATCAGGGCCTTGCAGGGGAATGCGATGGACTTGTCGGAGATAGAGGATAATTCTTTTGATATCGTATTTCTTATGGGCCCTTTGTATCATCTGATGAGCGAAAAAAGCCGGATTTGTGCGATCCGGGAAGCAATCCGCGTATTGAAACCCGGCGGCTATCTGTTTTGCAGCTTTATCCTTATGTTTGGCGGAGTGATCTATGGCTTGCGGGAATTGCAGGATACCATATTACTGCCAAAGGAACAGGAACTGTTTGATGTGGCAGCGCAGGATAAAAGTTTGTCTTTTGAGGCATTTACCTATGCGTATATGACGACGGTCAGAGATGCAAAAGCCTTGATGGCAGGATTTCCGGATCTGAAAACAGAGACTGTATTCGGACAGGAAAGTATACTTTCACCTTATAAAAATGTATTGAGCAAAAGTCCTAAAAGGATCCGGCAGGCATGGTATGATTATGCCATACGTTTTTGCGAAAAAGAGGAATACTTAACGCATACGGAACATTTAATGATAGTATCAAGCAAGATAAAATGAAAAACCAGGAGGTCCGTCCCCATGGTTTTCCTGTGACCAAGTCAAAAGGAGGCAGCGAATGAGTAGCATAGAATACAGAAAAGCAAAAAAGGAAGAAGCGGAAAAGGTATGCAGTATCGTTCGGGGAACAAAGGCAGCGATATATCCGCACTACTATACACAGATGGTGGTGGATTTTTTCGGAAGGCTGCACAGCCTGGAGAATATCACAAGGGATATTGAAGAAGGCCGTATAGAGATTCTGGTCGTGGATGGCGAGATCGTCGGAACCGGCAGCCGCGTTGAGGATCATATCACCAGGGTATATGTGCTGCCGGAGTATGAAGGGAAAGGCTACGGCACGATCATTATGGATCATATTGAAACAGAAATCTTTAATGAATTTGAGAAGTGCGATCTTGATGCATCCCTTCCTGCGGCGATATTTTATGAGCATCGCGGCTATAAAACGCTGGAGCATAAAAAACATGATCTGGGTGATGGTGAAGTGATGATCTATGAGATCATGGAGAAGAGGCGGCCGGCAAAGATCGAAAGGGCAGATCGGAAGGACCTTGAGGAGATCCTGAAATTGCAATATACGGTGTATCAGAGTGAGGCACAGTTATTTGGCGGAAAGAAGATACCGCCGCTGACTCAGACCCTCGAAGAAGTAGAAGCCGAGTATGATAAAGGCGTCATCTTAAAGATGATAACGGAAGACGGGAAGATCATCGGATCCGTCCGGGCGACGGAAGAGAATGGGACGGTCCGTATCGGAAAACTGATGGTGCACCCGGATCAGCAGCATAAGGGATACGGAAAGAGGCTTTTGCTGAGCATGGAGAAATATTATCCCGGAAAGCGATTTGAACTGTTTACCAGTACCCGGAGTGTGGCAAACATCCGGCTTTATGAAAAGCTGGGATATGAAGCGTTTGAGACGAAAGCCGTTGATGATGAGCTGGAGTTCGTGTATATGAGAAAGGAGGCATTATGCTAAGATTAAGGCAGTATAAACCGGAGGATGCAGCAACGATCATTTCCTGGTGCAAAGATGAGGAAAGCTTTCGGAAATGGACATCGGACAGATATGAATCATTTCCGATTACGGCGGAGGATATGAATCATAAGTATATCGATCATAACGGCGATTGCGAAGAGACGGATAATTTCTATCCCCTGACCGCATTTGATGAGAACGGGATCGTCGGACACCTGATCCTTCGTTATCTGGGAGAAGATAAGAAGCTTATACGCATCGGTTTTGTGATCGTGGATGATGCCCGGAGAGGGGAAGGATACGGCCGGGAGATGATCCGCCTTGCGCTGATCTATGCCTTTGATCTGTTCAAAGCAGAGAGAGTAACACTGGGAGTATTTGATAATAATCCGCCGGCGTATCGATGCTATAAAGCGGCCGGCTTTAAGGAATACTCGGAACGTGAAGTGTTTCTGCTGGGAGAAAACTGGCGCTGCATCGATATGGAATGCCGGAAAGAAGGGTGAAAACCAGGAGGTCCGTCCCCGTGGTTTCCTGTGACTCGTGTTTTTTTGAATCAAAAGATGATATAATTCTGTTCGGATTATAAGAAGCGCCGGTGAGGAGAGACCGATATAGTATTACTGAAAAGGCTGAATGCAGGACGGAAGGGTCCTGCGGAAAAAGGAGCCAAGGAGGTACGTAAGAGATGGATCAGAAGGATACATACAGGCTTTCCAATGGTGTAAACATTCCCTGCATAGGTTTTGGGACATGGCAGACTCCGAACGGTGAAGTGGCAGTGGAGGCAGTCAAGGCAGCGATCAGGGCGGGGTATACGCACATAGATACCGCGCAGGGTTATGGCAATGAAGAGAGTGTAGGCAGAGCGATCCGTGAGAGCGGCGTAAAAAGGGAAGAGCTCTTTATCACGACCAAACTTGTTAACGATTATCACAGCTATGATCTTGTTATGACTTCCTTTGCGGAGTCTTTAAAGAAACTTGGACTGGATTATGTGGATCTGTTCCTGATCCATTGGCCGAACCCGCTGAAATACCGGGATCGCTGGGAAGAAGCAAACGCCGAAAGCTGGAAGGCGATGGAGGAGTTATACGAAGCCGGAAAGATCCGGGCGATCGGGATCAGCAATTTCCGTAAGCATCATATCGATGCCTTGCTTAAGACCGCGAAAGTGAGACCTGTGGTAAACCAGATCCGTTTGTGTCCCGGTGAGACGCAGGATGAACTTGTTGCGTATTCCAGATCGCAGGGGATGATCCTTGAAGCGTACAGCCCTTTGGGAACCGGGAAGATATTTGAAGTGCCGGAGATGAAGCGGCTGGCAGAAAAATACAAGAGGAGCATTGCGCAGGTCTGCATCCGCTGGAGTCTGCAGCAGGGATATCTTCCGTTACCGAAATCGGTAACGGCATCCAGGATCGAAGAGAATATCAGGGTGTTTGACTTTGAACTGGATGAAGAAGATGTGAAGCTGATCTCGGGATTGAAGGGATGCGTCGGTCTGTCCGGTGATCCGGATAACATGCCATTTTAAGGAGGAAAAGATGGATAAGAGATTACGGGTTTTAGTGCTGAACGGAAGTCCGAAAAGCGGCGGTAATACAATGATCGCGGTAAATGAGATGATCAGTATTTTTGATGCGGAAGGTATTGAGACCGAGCTGGTCCATGTCGGGAATAAGGACGTTCGCGGCTGTGTCTCGTGCAGCAGCTGTTCAAAGACCGGAAAATGCGTTTTTGACGATATCGTAAATGAGGTGGCAGCAAAGTTCGAAGAGGCCGATGGTCTGGTGGTCGCTTCGCCGGTGTATTACGCATCGGCAAACGCCACCTTGATCGCGTGTCTGGACAGATTATTCTACAGCAGCCATTTTGATAAGACAATGAAAGTCGGAGCGAGCATAGTTGTGGCCAGAAGAGGCGGATGCTCGGCAACCTTTGACGAGCTGAATAAGTATTTTACGATCTCGGGAATGCCGGTCGCTTCCAGCCAATACTGGAACAGTGTGCACGGAAACGCTCCCGGACAGGCGGTAAAAGACCTGGAAGGACTGCAGACGATACGGGTATTAGCCAGGAATATGGCTTTTCTTATGAAGAGTATCGCGTTGGGCAAAGAGAAGTACGGTCTGCCCGAAAAAGAAGAACGTCAGTGGACACACTTTATCAATGATTAGGCAAGCTGTGCCTTTTGCATATTGTAGTAGATCCCTTTCTTTTCCATGAGCTGCTCGTGAGTGCCGCTTTCGGCGATCACGCCTTCGTGGATCACAAGGATCAGATCGGCGTTCATTATGGTGGAGAGGCGGTGAGCGATGGCGATGATCGTACGTTTCCCTGCCAGCTCGCCGATCGCTTTCTGGATCTGCTGTTCCGTACGTACATCGACGGAAGCGGTGGCTTCATCCAATACGATAATGGGACTGTTTCTTAAAATGGCGCGGGCTATGGCTACGCGCTGTTTTTGTCCTCCGGAGAGGCGCAGTCCGCGCTCGCCCACCTGCGTTTCATATTGATCCGGCATATGCAGGATATCCTCATGGATATTGGCGGCCTTTGCGGCTGCCTCGATCTCGGCCTGCGAAGCGTCGGGGCGGGCATAGCCTATGTTTTCGGAAATGCTGCCGTTAAACAGAAAGGTATCCTGGAGCACAGGGGAAATGTTGTGGCGCAGGCTTTCCAGGGTGACGGTTTTTATATCCTGCCCGTCGATCAGGATACGGCCTTCCACTGGATCGTAAAATCTGGAGATCAGCTGTGTTGCGGTCGTTTTTCCGACGCCGGTAGGACCGACCAGCGCGACCATCATCCCGGGTTCGCAGGAGAAGGAAACATCTTTGAGCACCGGGATCTCGTTCTCATAATGGAAGGTAACATGATCGAAACAAAGCGCGCCTTTGACATTTTCCAAAGGTTTTGCATCTTCGGCATTCTGTATCGCCGAGGGGGTATCGAGAATAAGCGTTACACGCTCTGCGCCTGCTAAAGACTGCTGCAGGTTTTCCAACAGGTTTGCAAGCCCGGATACGGGTGCATAAAACAGGGAAAGATAGAGGACAAAGGCTACGATGTCCGCCACGGAGATCTGTCTTTGATAAGCCATGTATCCGCCGAAGAATACCACGAGTACGGTACCCAGCGAGGATAAAAGCTCTACGCAGGGATGAAAGATCGCGCTTGCCTTCAGGGCCTTCAGCATGGCGACTACCTGATCCAGGCTTTTTTGGCGTACACGTTCCCCTTCGTATGATTCCTGGCCAAAGGCCTGTATCTCGTGCAGACCGGACAGGCTGTCCTGCAGCTGCGCATTGAGCTCACCCATGACTTTTTGAGAGGCCTTAAAATACGGGCGGATGATCTTTGCGAAAATGACACCGGAAATAAGGATCAGCGGTATGGGGCAGCAGGTGATCAGAGCCAGTTTCCAGTTGATCGAAAGCAGGATCGCCAGTACGCCGATGAATGTCACGAGATTTGTGATGATGTCCGGGATCATATGTGCATAGAGCAGTTCAAAATCTCTGGTGTCGTTGATCACGCGGCTCATAAGATCGCCGGTCTGCTTGTCATGAAAGAATCCGAGATCCAGGCTTTGGAGTTTGTCATACAGGCGGCTGCGCAGATCGCCGACAAGATACCATGCGGCTCTGTGCGCCAGGTAATTGCTCAGGAAACGGAACAGTACCCTGAGCAGGTACAGCGCCAGCAGTATGGCGGATAAGCGTATGATGGAGCTTAATGCAGCATCGTCCACGCCTGTTTCCACAAGCCCGGTCATGGCGGAAAGGACCTTGGGAGCGATCAGATTGACCACTGTCAGTCCGAAGGTTGAGAGTATTGCGATAACATATAAGCCTTTATAGCGGGCCGCTTCTTTTGTGAGTTTCCAAAGGGTTTTCATCAGTGTACTCCTTACAGCAGGATATTTATGCCCGTCTATGTCAGAAACAGTGTTATAACAATATCATATAATGAAGAGATGCACAATAAAAAGCGGGAGGATTCCTGTGCCTAAGTCACAAGAAGGGGCCCACCTTTTGGCATTAGGAGGGCCCCGCATCGCGGGAGGTACCTGATGCCGCTTAAAAGGTGGGAAGATCGTCTTGTGACCCAGTCACAAGGACGAAGTCTGTGAATCATGGTTTCAAAAAAACCAGGAGGTCCGTCACCGTGGTTTTCCCCATGGTTTTCCCCGTGGTATTTCTGCGAAAGAACTGCTATAATGGGGACGGCTTATCAGGAACGGAGGAATTATGGAAAAGTTTTATCTGGAAGTACCGGGACCGGAACGGAAAGAGGAAGCGTTTGAATATCTCGGGGAATTTGAAAAATATGGTTCCGGATTGAACGGAGCCGGCGGGCTGAATCGTTTTAAGGAGGATTATGAGGGCTGGCTTCAGATGACGGAGGAGCGGGCACTTATAGAACCCAATGAGGAAACGGCTCCGGCAAGGGAGTTCTTTCTTATCCGCGAAAACGATAACAGGATCATCGGTATGATCAATATACGTATCGCACTGAATGAGAGATTCCGTAAGCATGGAGGACATATCGGCTACAGCATACGGCCGACGGAACGCCGGAAGGGATATAATAAGATCAATCTTTATCTGGGGCTTAAGATCTGTAATCAATATGGGATCAGGACGGCTCTTCTGGATGCGGATCTTGATAACCCGGCGTCCTGGAAGACGATGGAAGCGCTGGGGGGGATACGCATACGTGAGTTCTATGATGATGAAAAAGCGCATTGTGATGTAGTGGTGTATAATATCGATGTTGAGAAAGCCCTGTCGGAATATGCGGTTTATGAAGAAGCGATCGCGGATTTCCGGATTGAGACCGAAAGGCTTTTTCTCCGCCGGATGAAGCCGGAAGATTATGACGCATTATATGCCGTATTGGCAGATCCGGAGATCATGCGGCATTATCCGTATACCTTTGATGAGGAGCGTGTACGCAGCTGGATCGAGCGCAACAGGGAACGATACCGGAAGTTTGGATTCGGCTTATGGGCGCTGTGTCTGAAAGATAACGGAGAGATGATCGGAGACTGCGGGCTTACACTGCAGAACATCGAAGGAGAGATGCTGCCGGAGATCGGATATCACATTCGCGCGGACAGGCAGCATAAGGGTTATGCAAAGGAAGCCGCAGCGGCCGTGCGGGACTGGGCATTTCGGAATACTTCCTACCCGGCGCTGTATTCCTATTGCAAATATACAAATGTTGCATCCTATAAAACGGCCGAGGCGATCGGTATGGTATTTGACCGGGAGTATGCGGATGAAGCAAACGGGATCACCCATGTATCTGTGATCCGGCGGCGGTGAGGGTGGAGAAAAAGTACTTGTTTATGGCGTGACAGGAGAAGAAGATGATAAGCATCAGACCGGTAACAAAAGAAAACCTGGATGATATCCTGGCGCTTCGGGTAAACGAAGACCAGGAGGGGTTTGTATCTCCCAATGCGGAATCGCTGGCACAGGCATATGTCTATTCCGGGACGGCCTGGCCTTTCGGGGTGTATGAGGAGGATACTCCTGTGGGATTCATCATGATGGGCTATTACGAGGTGAAGCATTATTATACACTGTGGAAATTCATGATCGATCATCGATATCAAAACAGGGGACATGGCCGGCAGGCGCTTAAACTGGGGCTGGCATTCATAAAAGAAAAGTTTGGGCCGGATGAGATCTATACAGGGGTAGCTCCGGGAAATCATGTGGCAAAAGGATTATATGAGTCATTCGGATTTGCGGATACGGGCTTCAGGGAATTCGGTATGGAAGAGATGTGTCTGAAATATTAAAGAGCAGATAAGAGGACATTGAACATGCAGATCGTAATGACTGCAAAACAGGATAAAGATGAAATACTGAAATTGTATAAAGTGCAGCCGGGATTACATGGAGGATAAAATGAGGATCGTTAATCTTATCGAGAACACGGAAGGGAATCCTGATTGCGTAAGCGCACACGGGCTTTCTTTTTATGTTGAAACAAAAAAGCATAAGCTGCTGCTGGATCTGGGGCCTTCGGAGGATACGCTTAAGAATGCCGAAGCATTAGGCATAAAATTGTCGGATGTGGATACCGTGATCCTGAGCCACGGACATTATGACCATTCGGGCGGGATCCTTCCGTTCACAAAGATCAATACTAAAGCAGCCATATACATGCAGGCCGCAGCAACGGATGCGTATTTTGCCGATGACGGACAGGATGCGCCTGAGAGGTACCGTTACATCGGTATCGATCCGGATATTGAAAAACTGCCGCAGCTGAGATTTTTAAGCGGTGATACGGTGATCGATGATGAGCTGGAATTGTTTACAATACAAAAAAGGAGTCATGAACTGCCCTTTACAAATAAGCGGCTTTTAGTACGCAAAGGAAATGAATATATACGGGATGATTTCCGACATGAACACTATCTTGTGATCCGGCAGGACGGAAAGACAGTATTGATGTCGGGATGCGCACACAACGGGATCCTGAGTATACTGGATGCCTATACAGAGAAATACGGGAAAGCACCGGATATCGTGATCAGCGGCTTTCATCTGATGAAGAAAACGGAGTATCGTGAAGAAGAGATCCGTGAGATCAGTGATATCGCAAAGGAACTGAATAAGTATCCGACAAAATATTATACCTGTCATTGTACCGGAGTCGCCGCATTTGATATCATGAAAGAGATCATGGGAGACAGTCTTTCCTATGTTCATTCGGGAGAAGAAGCAGGAATGTGAGGGAAATAATGCGGAATATAATACTGCTGAATGGTCCGTCATCGGCCGGAAAATCAACGCTTTCAAGAGAATTACAAAAAAGATTTGAAGAAAAAGGCGCTGCGTCTGTGATCATCTCTATCGATGATTATATGATAACAGATCCGAAAGAAACGATCTATGAAGATGATATATACGAGATCATGCCGGGAATGTGCCGTGATATCGGAAAGTTGGTCAATGCGGGAAAGATCGTCATAGTGGATCATGCAATTACCAGTGAGCGTATCTATGATATGTTCCTGGATACTGCAAAATGCGGAGAGGCATTAACGGTAAAAGTTACCTGCGATCTTGAAATCTTACGCAGGAGAGAGAAAGAACGCGGGGACAGATGTCCCGGATCGGCAGAAGCCTCTCTGCGGTATTTATGGCCAAAGGATGGCTATGACCTTTGTATCGATAACGGAAAGGTATCCGCAGCGGATAATGCTGAAAAGATATTTTCGGAGGTATATATATGAGCGCAAAAGTTTCAGCGTCCGCTCTTCAGAGCAGAAGCGGGATCCTGACGTATGGCTTATCTTTTCCGGATACTTATCAGGAGGCACCTTTTCATGATCAGAACTGGCAGCTGGTGCGTGTCCGTCCGGGGAAGAAGGCATTTCTTTGGACCTATGAGATGGAAGGGCAGCTTTGGATCAATGTGAAGGTGGATCCGGAGTGGGGGCGTTTCTGGAGAGATAAATATAAATCCGTGATCCCTGGGTATCACCAGAACAAGGATCACTGGAATACCATAATCCTGGATGGAAGCGTTCCGGATGAGGATGTAAAAAGGATGATCGCTGAGAGCTATGATCTGGTGACGGATACGCCGACGAAGCGGATCTATGAGGCTGTAAAGAGGATACCGCGCGGTAAGGTCGCCACGTATGCGCAGATCGCAGAGATGGCCGGCAATCCAAAGATGTGCCGTGCTGTGGGAAATGCGCTGCATCGGAATCCCGACCCTGACAGTATCCCCTGTTATCGTGTGGTGAATTCCAAAGGGGCGCTGGCGGATGAGTTTGTTTTCGGCGGTGCCGGCGTGCAGAAACGCCTTCTGGAAGAAGACGGGATCGAAGTGAAGGAAGATCGTGTGGATCTTAAGAAATTCGGTATATGAATCAAAGAAGTCTGTTGACCGTGCTGCGATCCTCATATAAAAATCGAAGGGGGTTTTATGAAGCATAAACGGCTTAACCGGGATGGCTGGGGTTTCCAGTATTATCCTTATTACCAGATGCGGATCGATGATCCTGTCTTTCAGGGGATCGCGTGCCTTATAAAACTGACGGATGGGGAAGAAAACTACTGGGCTACGCCGAAAGCAGGAAGGATACAGGTGACGGGAAGCGGGATGTCCTGGCTGGAACTGATCCCGGATAATACCAAACGTGTGATCACGGTCATGTATTTCCCTGAGGACACTCATGATGCGGAAAGAAAGGCGTATCCTGAGCCGGCTGATAAGAAATACCAGACATCAGTCTGGTATGTGGATGTCATAGAAGGGATCGAGTATGATGAGACAGGCATAGCCGTATTTATTGATAAATATCTCGATGTGATCTTTACGCCGGAAGGGGATATCAAGATCGACGACCGGGATGAACTGGAGGAGGCATATTCATCGGGGGAATTGTCGAAAGAGCAGTATGATGCGGCGCTTATGGAAAGCAAGCTGATCCTCCGTGAATATTGCGGGAACATCCGCAGGACAGACGAATGGTGCGCAAAGATAAGAAGACTGGTCGAGGAAAGAATAGCTGCGGGAGAGCCGATAAAGGAATGCCGCGAAGTTAAGGAACTAAGGAACTGATAAATAGTTACTTGTATATATCCGATAGGAGAAGTATTGATGACTAAGCGGATCAGTGAGCAGTGATCAGGAAAGGAGAGCGTGTTCATGGCAATAACAGATTTCTTATCAAGCGGTAATATACGCCTGGATCAACAGCTTAAATTCTCCGCGGAGATCGATAAAATGACGGGAGTATTCAGAAGGACGCTGTTGATCGATAAGAGCCGCAGGGAAAATGATGCCGAGCATTCGTGGCATATTGCAGTGATGGCAATGCTGTTTGAAGAGTATGCCATTGAAAAAGTCGATGTAGGGCGGGCAGCAGAGATGTGCGTCGTGCATGACCTTGTTGAGATATATGCGGGGGATACTTTTGCATATGACCCTAAGGGAAATGAGGATAAGGAAAAACGGGAAGCGGAAGCAGCGGAACGCCTGTTTAAGCAGTTGCCGGAAGAACAGGGAGTGATGATCCGGGAACTGTGGGAGGAATTTGATGCCATGGAGACGGCGGATGCAAGATATGCTGCCTGCCTTGACCGCATCCAGCCTTTTTTGCACAATACCCTGACGGATGGTCACACATGGGTGGAAGGCGGAACAAACAGAGCTGCCGTAGAAAAGAGAATGGCGATCGTAAAAGATTTCATGCCGGAAGTATATAAATGGATCTCGGCAAATATAGATCGTTCGGTCGGAAAAGGATGGCTGAAGGCGTGATCGCCCCTTTGATGGAAAGGAAGAAGAATATGGAATACTGGGATCTGTATGATTCTGAGCGAAAGCCTCTCGGGCGTACACATGCACGTGGAGAGAAATTTGAAGAAGGTGAATATTATATTTGCTGTGAGATATGGGTGGTAAACAAAGAAGGACGCTTTCTTACCACCAAACGGCATCCGGATAAGACTGCCGGCAATAAGTGGGAGTTTGTAGGCGGAGGAACACTGGCCGGAGAGACTACACTTGATTCGGCGGTGAGGGAGCTTTTTGAAGAGACGGGTATCGCAACGGAAAAGAGTGAGTTAAAGCTTATAGCCACCGATGCAAAGAAAAACTATTTTTTAGATATCTATCTGGTGAAAAAAGATGTAGATATCCAGAACGTGATACTTCAGCCGGATGAAGCGATAGCTGCGAAATGGTCATCGGATGAAGACATCAGGACTATGATAGCGTCCGGCGAATTTGCGTATTCCGTAGGTGTACGGTATGAAAAGTACCGTGAACTGTGTGATGGCTGAGGAAAAAAAGATGCAGATCGATGATTATATTGAGTTGTATAAAAAAGGCGGATATATCAGGGAAATGCGTAAGCACGTGGGACACGCCCCTGTTATGACCTGCGCCTGCGGTGTGATCATAGAGAATGACAAAGGCGAGATCCTGCTGCAGAAAAGAAAGGACAACGGCTGCTGGGCTATAATCGGCGGTTCCATGGAAATGGGAGAAACTTTCGAGGAGACCGTAAGGAGAGAGACCAGGGAGGAATCCGGACTGTCTTTGGGGAAGCTGGAAATCTTTAAGCTTTATTCAGGCAGGGACCGTATCATAGAATATCCGAACGGTGATATCTGTTTTGGGCCCGGGATCGTGTTTATCACCAGGGAATACGAGGGCGAGATCGTTAACGATCCGGAAGAAGTGATGGAACACCGTTTCTTTCATAAATCGGAACTGCCTGAAAATCTGAACGGATATGATAAGGATATCATACTGGAATGGGCAGGCAGATAACAGGTCAAACGGGGTTAAAAGATCATGATACAGCATCCGATACCGCCTTTTTATGATAAGGATTCAAAGATACTGATCCTTGGAAGCTTTCCCTCCGTAAAGTCCAGGGAACAGATGTTTTTCTATGGACATCCGCAGAACCGCTTCTGGAAGGTGGCGGCGGCAGTATTTGAACAGGACACGCCTCAGAGTACAGACGATAAGAAAGAATTCTTAAAACGTAATAATATAGCCATGTGGGATGTGATAGGTGCCTGTGAGATCGAAGGTTCCGCGGACTCCACGATCAAAGATGTGGTCCCCAATGACCTTTCGCGTATCCTGGATACAGCGGATATCAGAGCGATATTTGTAAACGGTAAGACTGCGGAGAAGTATTACAACAGATATACGAAGGATGTGACGGGCCGTCCCGCCATATGCCTTCCTTCCACAAGTCCCGCAAATGCTGCATGGACCATGGAAAAACTCATAGCTGCATGGAAGGTGATCAGGGAGATACCACAGGATAAAGCCTGACGCGAACATCCGATGATCGGAGAAAGAAACTGATATGATAACGATACTTACAAGTCATCTGGGAGGCTCATATAAAGTCGACGGAAGGCGCCTGCCGGGACCGATAACAGATAAGAATGGGCTGCTGGAGAAATTAAAAAATATATGGCCGCAGGATGCGCGGGTTCTTATGATATGTGCAGATTCGGAAGATTATGAAAAGAATGACGCTGTTTTATATTGTTATAAAGAAGCGCTTCCCATGAGCGGGCTAAAGGTTTCATCGATCGGGATGTGTGACGCCAGGACAGAAGCTCCGGCAGAAAACATAAGTGAAACAGATGTGATCATCCTTACAGGAGGACATGTACCTACCCAGAATGCTTTTTTCAAAAAGATAGGTTTGAGAGAGAAGCTGAAGGGATTTGAAGGGATACTGATCGCATGGAGCGCAGGATCCATGAACTGTGCGGATATGGTTTATGCGTCACCGGAACTGGATGGTGAAGCGCTTGATCCCGCGTTTAAACGCTGGATACCGGGCCTGGGCTTGACGAGGGTAAATAT
>JAEELW010000130.1 GCA_016282915.1 Lachnospiraceae bacterium
CTGCTTGTAGCACTCGGCACGGAGCATGTTGTTCACCGAGAAATGCGCTCCCACTTCGCGGAGCAGCTCCACGTAATTCAGCTCCAGCAGCCAGTCCGCATTGTTCACGATGCGTGCCTTGTCCTCGCCGAATTCGATAAAGCGGCTCATCTGCTTTTTGAAGCATTCGATATTGTGTGCGATCTGCTCCTTTGTCAGCATCTTACGCATATCGGTCTTACCGGAGGGATCCCCGATCATGCCGGTGCCGCCGCCCAGAAGAGCGATGGGCTTGTTTCCCGCCATCTGCATGCGCTTCATCAGGCACAGGGCCATGAAGTGTCCCACATGCAGGGAATCTGCCGTGGGATCAAAGCCGATATAGAAAACCGCTTTCCCTGCGTTGATCAGCTCACGGATCTCTGCTTCATCCGTCAGCTGCGCCAGCAGTCCGCGTTCCTTCAGTTCCTCAAAGATTTCCATTTTTTTTCCTCCCTATATATTATTCTTGCTGCTTGCTCATGTTTGTTCGTAATAATGATACATACGAATTGCTCCGCTGCTTCGCAGCTCCCGCAATTCTGCAAACATTCGCAATCCGCTGATCTGCACGCTTCGCATGCAGGTCGCTACTTGCTCATGTTTGTTCGGTTTCCAAATCCGAAAAGCGATGCATGCAAGCATGCTCGCTTTCCGGGCTTGGAAACCTTGTATCATTCATACACGTACGGATCCAGTATTTCTTTCCAGTGTTTGTATGCCGCCGCATTCACATGAATCCCGTCGTAATGGTAGGCCATATCCAGATAGGATTCTTCATTTACAAATTCCGACCACAAATCGATATAGGTGATCCCGCGTTCCGCACAGATCTCCTTAAGCCTTTCATTTAACGCGCTGCTGTCCGTATTGAGCCTTTCGGCATCGCTCAGTGTCCCGTCAACCGGCATCACCGATTGCACATACACCCTGCAGCCATATTCCGAAATAATGTCCAACACTCTGGCATAATTCTCGGCCATCCAGTCCACATCCCTGGCAAAGAGTACGTCGTTGATCCCCACACAGATAAAAACTTTTTTGGGCTGTGTGAGCATGATGGTCGAAACTCTCGCCAGCAGGCCGCCGATGGTGTCTCCGCCGATGGCCCGGTTCTTTACTTCCAGATCCGGATAGATCTCTTCCCAGCTGCAGCGCTCCACCAGACTGTCCCCGGTAAAGACCACATCCGTCGGAGCCGACCATACCATGCTGTAGGTATACTGCCTCGTATCGTAATTATCGCCGCTGTCCGAATAATTATCATAACGTGGATCCTGGTAGACCCGGCCCACTTCCGTATTAAACTGCCATGCCGGCGTTGCAGAGATCGCTGCCTCGGCTTCCTTAAGCTCTGCACGTACTTTTTCCAGCTCCGCCGTAAGCTCTTCCGTCTTACGCCCGAGCTTCTGCTCCAGAAGCGCATTGTCTTCCTGAAGCTTTTCAGCCCTTTCTTCCTGCAGGGCGGTCAGGGTCCGATGCTCTGCCGAGCTCTGCGCCGCCCTCTCATCCGCGGCTGCCTTTCCGTCAAGCAGAAGGTATAGTTCAAAAGCACACAGGGCCAGGAGAAACAGTGAGATCACCGGCCATACAAATTTCTGTCCCTTATTCAAAATCCTTTCCCCTGATACGGGAAGGCATCTTTGATCCAGCGGATCTCCTCCCCTTCCATTGCAAGCACATCGAAGCGTACCGGCAGCTTTGCCAGATCCACATGACGCATGCGGTAAAAATCCGAGACCTCACAGAGCTTTTTCTGCTTCCGGTCATTTACCGCTTCCGCCGCGTCCCCGCTGCTGTCATCCTTTCTCCATTTCACCTCGAAAAACACGAGATAATCGCCGTCACGTCCCACGATATCCACTTCACCGAAGCGGCAGTGGAAATTGTGCGCCAGGATCCAAACCTTTGCATCCCGCAGAAACTCATCGGCTCTCTGTTCCATTTCGCTTCCTTTGGAACGATTGTCCATACCGTACCCCCCGTTTTCGTTTCTCTGTCTATTTCCCCGCCTTTCGCATCTTTTCGCGGATCTTGTCCATGGCATCCACGAATACCAGTATCTCCGCCACCACCTCATAGAGCTCCGGCGGGATCATCTCGCCGATCTCCAGTCTGGACAGGGTATCTGCCAGCTTCGCATCCTGATGAACGGGCACCTTGGCTTCCTTCGCCTTCTCGATGATCTTCTCGGCGATCTTGCCAGTCCCGGAGGCCAGTACCCTGGGGGCGGAATCGTTCGGATCGTATTCCAGCGCGATGGCGCTCTTTTTTTTCTTCTGTTCTGCCATCTTTACGCCCTCACGTCAAAACTCTGTTTCGCGATGAGCCTCGACTGCGTCGGCGGCGTCAGCGGCCGCGTCCCATCCTTTTTGTTCAGCTCGTCACGGTTCGTGATCTCGGAGCGTATGCTGTAGCCGCGCTTTTCCAGCCGTTCATTCAGGATATGGATATGTTCGGAGATAAAATCGATCATCTCGTCGCTTTCCAGGTAGAAATGGGTCGAGACCCGGTTCCCCGAAGAGATAGCGGCATACACATCCACCGTTCCCATATGCTCCATATCCAGATGCAGCATGGCCGATACCGATCCGTCTTTGTTTGCAAGGTTCTTTTTATTCGAATATACGTACAGATCCCCTGTGGTCTCGCTGCCGTTCATCCTTAGCGGAAGCTGTACATACTGCATCGCCTGGTTCATCTGGTTCATGAAATCCAGATTATTGCTCATATTGCCGAGACTCTGTGCAAAACTGCTCCCCGGCTGGGAAATGTTCTGCAGATTGCTCGTCAGTTCCCTGGTCTGCTGGGACAGTCTGTGATAAAGCTGTTCCACATTCGCCTTATCCGCCACCTGCTCCGGCTTAAGCGTCCAGCTCTCCTTCATGGAGTTCTTTACGACCGTTTTGAAATCCTCACTGCGCAAAAGCTCCTTGAGCCCCGTTTCCAGCTCTTTATCCGGAAGCTGCCCTCCGCGTGCCTCCAGAAGCTTTATGGCCGTATGACAGAGCCTGAGGGCATTCTGATCCGTTGCAGGCATGTTCCGGATCAGCTCCGAAAGCTGCGCGGCCTCCGGACTCTGCGACCGGTCCAGCAGTTCAAGTACATTCCCCCGGATATTCTGTGCAGCCCTGCTGAGCTGCGGATCCGCGCTTTGTACCGCATCATTCCGCGCATTTTCCGTTTTCCCCTGCAGGGGCGCTTCCGCTTTCTGCTCCGCTCCCTCCGCTTTATCCTTTATAAGGGCTTCGCTCCCGCTTCCGTCGGCCAGACGGCTGAATAAAGCCTCCAGTGTCTGTGCGTCCCCTCCGCCGGGAAGCTGCACTGCCGCATTGCCGCCGGCTATGCTCCCGTCCTCCGTAAGGATCAGCTTTCCTTCACCCTGCCCGTTTTGCGGGCCTGCCGTATTTTCAGCAGCAGCTTCTTTTGCCGCTTCTCCTTCCGGAAGAACGCTTTTCTCCTGCAGAGCAGAAGGCTGCTCGTCCTCCAGGAAACATTCCGTCAGCTGCCTTGCAAAGGCCAGCGCTTCACCGCTCTCCGATCCCCCCAGCTCCTCATAAAGCGCCAGGGCATTGTCCGCGATCTCACGCATCCCGTCGGCGATCTGGTTTTCATAATTCTTGAACGCGCTGTACTGCTGCACGCTTTCTTCATTTACGGGCAGTCCCAGACTGCGCATCTCCACCAGGGTCTCTGCCGATGCTCCGGGCATGTTCGAGATCAGGTGGTACATATCACCCAGGGAACGGCTGTCAATGTTCATCCCCCGTTCCATCATACTTCCGGCCATTTCCAGGGTACGAGCGTTCACTTCCATCCCGGCTGCCGTAAGTGCTTTTACGGCTGTCGGATCCATATCCAGATTGGTATAAAGAGGCGAGAGCGCGATCTGCGAGCCGGAATTGGAACGCACCTCAAAACTCATGAGCTGCCCGGGTGTGAGAGCCATGGCATTATCCATCCGCGCCGTGACCGTTCCCCCGTTCGGAAGCTCGATCTGCACTTCATTCCCCCGGATATCCGCTACCTTCCCCTCTACGGTCTGGCCTGCGGAAAAGCGTGATAAATACTCCCCGCCGCGCCGGTCGGGAGTTGCCGCTGCCGCACTGCCGCTCTGACTGTCCGGAGGCGTGATCTGAGGGCCTCCGAAGATCTGGGAGATCATACTCATAATTCCGTTTCCTGGTCCGGCTTCCGGATCTTCTTACACGAATTTTCTGTTACTGTTCAGTGGCTCAGGCCTGATCAGTAACGAATTTCCCGATAAAACTGCGCCTGTGGATCGGGCAGGGCCCCAGCTCCTTCAATGCCGCGATATGCGCTGCGGTCCCATATCCCTTGTGCGCCGCAAAACCGTAACCGGGATAGACCGTATCCATTTCCGTCATCAGCCGGTCCCTCGTTACTTTTGCAACGATACTGGCCGCCGCGATCGATGCCGATTTGGCATCTCCCTTTATGATCGGCAGCTGGGGGATCTCTACCCCCGGTATGGTCACGGCATCGTTCAGCAGAAGCTGCGGCACGCAGGAAAGCTTCGATATCGCCTCCCGCATTGCCTCATAGGTGGCATTTAAGATGTTCACCTCATCGATACGTTCCGGCGATACAAAACCCAGTCCCACCGAAACGGCATTTTCCATGATCTGTGTATAGAGCTCTTCTCTCTTTTTTTCGGAGAGTTTCTTGGAATCATTAAGATAAAGAAGCCCGCAATCCTTCGGCAGGATCACGGCTCCGGCCACCACAGGTCCGGCCAGCGGGCCCCGGCCCACCTCATCGATCCCGCAGATCAGCTCCGCCTCCGGATGTTCCCGCTCGTAAGAAAACATGAGCGCCATGCGCTCACGTTCGGCCTCCAGCTTTTGCTGCCTTTTCTTTTCCCTTTCCTCTGCGCTGAGTGCCACTCCTTAAAAACCTCCGAATTTGTCAAAAGGAAAGATCCGGATCCAGGCCCGGCCGATGATATCCTTGCGGTTGATGAGTCCGACCGAGTTCGAACGCGAATCCGAAGAATGATTCCGGTTATCCCCGAGAACAAAATACTGATCCTCTCCCAGATGCACACCGTTCAGGGCGTTCCCCGGATCGTTGATGACTTCCACGCCGTAGTGCTCCTCAAGGATCTCTCCATTGATATAGATATTTCCGTCCATATCGATACGTACATCTTCGCCCGGAAGCCCGATGATACGCTTGATATAATAGGTTTCATCTTTCCCTTCAAACGGAAAGACGATCACGTCAAAACGCTCGGGTGCATGAAAACGGTAGCTGATCTTGTCCACGATCAGATTATCCCCGTCGGAAAGCGTGGTCTCCATGCTGTGACCGACCACTACCGTACGCTGGCCGACAAAACGTACCAGCAAAAGCGTGATCACCAGCACTGCCAGAAGGAAGATGGAGTTCTGCAGGATGTCCTTTGCGACCGCTTTCCTGCGTCTTTCTTTTCTTTTCTGCTCCTTTTCCGCCTCGCCGGCTTCGCTGTCGTTTTCGTTATTCAGTTCGCTGTCCGTTTCCAGTTCCGCATCCGCCATGGTGCTTCTCCTCTATAGATTCCGCTAAGTCTCTCTGTACTGCCGCGAAGCGCTTTCCGGGCCGGATCGCTTCCTGCCCCATAGGCTGTCCGTCTCCTTCTAAGGCAGTTCCAGACTGATCCTTCCGAGACGTGCGCTGCGCAGATCATCGAGTATGAGTCTCGCCGTTCTTAAAGTATCGATCTCCCCGCCCGGCTTCAGACAGCCAAGGCGCTTTCCGATCGCCGCAAGAAGCAGCGGCGTATCGCTGTCTTCCTCCACTTCATAGCGCTCCCTGAGCCTTCCGGGCCAGCCTTCTTTCAAAAGTGCAAGCAGCTCCGTACCCAGCTCTTCGGTGGGCAGGATCTCGTCATTGATCGAACCGATCAGTGCCAGATGAAGCCCCACCTGCGGATCTTCAAACTTCGGCCACAGCACTCCCGGAGTATCCAGCAGTTCCAGCTCGTTACGTATCTTTATCCACTGTCTGCCTCTGGTCACACCGGGTTTGTTCCCCGTCTTTGCCGCCGCTTTCTTCCCGAAGCTGTTGATAAAACTGCTTTTCCCCACATTCGGGATACCGGCGACCATCGCTCTCAAAGGCCGGTTCAATATGCCCCGCCGGCGGTCTCTTTCGATCTTTTCCTTGCAGGCGCTGCGTACGGCATTACGGATCTGCTCCATGCCCTGTCCCGTTTTTGCGTTGATCGCCAGCACTTCCGTTCCTTCTTCCTTAAAATGGGCGATCCAGCGGCGGTTGCATTCCTCATCCGCAAGATCCGCTTTATTCAGAAGGATCAGCCGCGCCTTCCCTGTGCCCAGACTGCCAAGGTCAGGATTCCGGCTGGAACGCGGAACACGGGCATCCAGAAGCTCGATGATCAGATCCACCAGCTTTACATCCTCGCGCATACTGCGCATGGCGCTGGTCATATGCCCCGGATACCATTGCAGGTTCATAGTATTCTCCGAAATACTCCGACAGCGCCATGTGCGCCCGGAGGATCATTTGATAAAGCCTATCCCTTCGCCGCCGCCTTCGAGGTGAAACCAGGCCCGGCCGATGATATAACTCTTCTTAACCACACCGATATTGCTTGAACGGCTGTCTTCACTGTCATTGCGGTTATCGCCGAGCACAAAGAACTCATCGTCTCCGAGCTTGACGCCGCTCTCGGCGATCCCGCCGTCTTCGATACGGTCAAAGATACCCGCATCGTCATAGATCTCTCCGTTGATATAGAGCAGTCCGTCGCGGATCAGCACCGTGTCTCCCGGCAGGCCCACGACCCGCTTGACATAAAAATGCGCGTTCTCGTTACCATTCGGAAGAAAGACCACCACATCCGACTGCCCCGGCTGTCCGAGAAGGTAGGCAAAACGGTCGATCAGTATCTCCTGGCCGTTATAAAGAGTCGGCTCCATGGATACACCGATCACGCTGGTACGGATGCCGAAGAGATAAATGAACATAAAGGCAAGCAGCACCATCAGCGCGCCCAGAAATACCCAGACAGCGATATCGCGAAAGATCTTTCGATCTATTTTCCTCTCTTTTTTGTAAAAGGTCAAGCCCTTCTTTATTCTGGCCATATTTAACAAAATGGGGACAGATGAATATCTGCCCCCTTCATTCTTCTCAAAGATGATCAAGCTCAGCGGATAACTTCCTTAACCTTAGCCCGCTTACCGATCCTGCCCTTCAAGTAGTTCAGCTTCGCACGTCTTACCTTACCGCGGCGCACCACCTCAACCTTCTCAACATTGGGGCTGTGAAGCGGCCAGGTCTTGTCGACGCCCACACCGCCACTGGTCTTGCGCACGGTAAAGGTGGTACGGTTTCCGCCGTTCTGGATCTTGGTCACGATCCCTTCAAAGATCTGGATCCTTTCCTTTTCACCTTCCTTGATCTTTCCGTGAACCTTTACGGTGTCACCTACACGGAAGTTCAGTGCGTTTTCTTTCAGCTGTTCCTTTTCGAGCTCTTTAATGATCTCTGCGTTCATTTCCTTTCCTCCTGTCATTTTCATCGGACGTTCATACGCAGCTGTTCAGAACATCTTTTCCACGGTCCCGCATATAAATGCTTTCCCGGAACACTCCGTCAATTCACATATCCTGCCAGAGGAACATCTCTTTACTTAACACAACTTTGGTATCATAACACATCTTCGGGCGGAACGCAAGCTTTTTTACACTGACCACTTCAATGCAAATTCAGCCTCACCCATCCCGATCACGTCACCGCTGCGCAGCGGATTGCGGCTCTGGATACGCATACCGTTCACATACACGCCGCCGACGCTCAGATCCTCGACGATCACACGCCCTTCACTGTAACTGACTCTGAGATGCTCCGCTTCCACACCCGCATCCCTGAAGAGCACGTCACAGATATTATCACTGCCGAAGCTGATCAGATCATGCAGATAGATCACTGCACTGCTGCGTACGCAATGTCCGGCATAAACCTCGATGGTCATGGCCAGCAGGGCATCCGCTGCCTGATCCACATTGGACGGTCTGCTGTGCGTGCCGGAAGAAAATGCCACCGTGGAGCCTACCCCGGCCGGTTCCTCCGTACGCATGATCGTGTCCGTCTCATAGCTGACCGGCATATCGACTCCGGGTCCGGGCTTTGTTCTGTTTTTTCCGCCTTTTATCAACACTATGATGACAACAACGATCAGGATCAGCAGAACACCGCCGCCGATCGCCAGGGGAAGCACAAAGCCCGGAAGGCCTTCGCTTTCATCTTCATCTTCATCGTCACCCCTGTCGCTGCGTCTTCCGGGTTTTTTCCCGTCGTCGGCTTCATTGCCGGATACCGCGTCATTATCGGAGACGGTCTCATTTTCGGAGACGCTTCCGTTTTCCGAGACCGTTCCGTTACCCGAGACCGACTCATTACCGGAAACGCTTCCGTTATCCGGGACCGACTCATTACCGGAGACGCTTCCGTTTTCCGAGACCGTTCCGTTATCCGGGCCTGCTTCGTTATACGGCGCTTTCCCTTCACCGGAGTCTTCCCCGCCACCATACACACCGATATTCCTCATGTTGATCGTCGTCTGCTTCGGTATATCCTCACGTTCCCCATTTCCGACAGAATAGGTCCTGCCTCCTTCAAAGCTGAACCGCCCCTCGAGAACTCCTTCTTTTGCCAAAGCAAGCTCATCATCATCTAAGGGGATACGCAAAAGACTCAGGCTGGAACTTGTCCAGGTGGCAAATTCCTCACCCTTCTCTCTGGCTGCTGCTTTGCTGTCAGCCACAAAATCCATGCCCTTGCCTGTCGTAAAGATGCGCTCTGTTTCCGTATATGCCCACGCATCCGTACAAAGTGTCCCGAAGATCACCTCATGGTGGGAATCGATCTCGCTCTTTACCTTCCGGCTGCGCTCACCATCCTCGGGCTGGAACGAACCGCTCGTTATAAGGAAAACATAAACCGGGTCACCGGCAGCGACCCTGAGCCTTCCCAGTTCGTCAAAAATCTGGTCAACGGCATTGTAGGGATTGGAAACAGCTCCGCTGTACTCAGCCTTTCTCAGTTTCTCCCCGATCTGATCGGCGTTTCCGGAAAACATGGATTCCAGGCCATTATTATCAAAGAACCAATGATTCAGATCTGTCGAAAGGTTTTCTTTTTCTTCTATCACCTTGATAAAAGCACTTACGGTTTCCGCACTGTTCTCCATATTTTTGGAGCGTTCGCTCAGAAACAGATAGTGTGCGCATTTACCGCTGATCGCATTCAGGGTAAACGATTCGTTCGAATCCCTGTCACTCCAGAAAACCTGAAATGAAGATGGATCATATAAATCGGGAACATCCACAAAAACCTGGAGTTCCTTATCCATCACATATGCAGACATCACCTCGATCCTGTCGTCGGCGGCATATGCCGGCCGAAGCATCAATATAAAGCAAAGCACGGACAGAATCGCTGTGCCGATCCTCTTCTTCATTATACTTCCCCTTTCCTGAAACACAGGGATCAGGTATGATTCCCCCGGTCCCTGTGCCTTTCCTTTCTTTATCCGAGCATCACTGTGAGCAGGCTCAGATTATCATTCCGCATATCGATGCGGTCCATCATGCGAAGTCGGAGCAATTCACTCCACTGCTTCGCGTTTACGGATTTACAAAGATCGATCACGATCTCGTCTTCCCGTAAAAACTCCCATACGCCGTCAGAGCATAAGAGAAACGCATCTCCGCTTTCCAGCTCTTCAGGACAGTAATGTACTTCCGCTTCACTCCGTTCCTCACTGCCGAGACTGCGGAGCAGCCGTGACTGATCCTCATCCTGTCCGATCATCGCCCTCGTGATCTCCCCGGCCTTGTATTTCTTATAAGCCACGGAATGATCATCCGTATAGGCCCATATACGCCCGCGGTGTATATAATACAGACGGGAATCCCCCACATGCGCCCAGCAGGCTTTACGGCCTTCGATCAGCAGCGCGACCACCGTACTCTTCAGAACACATTTCTTTTCCTTCTGAAGTGCCAGGATCTTCTCATTGGCCCCGGCGATGGTTTTGCCCAGCCACGCTTCTTCATCGGCGATCTCTGGACTCCAGGAGGCGAGCAGCGTATCCCTGGCGCAGGCCGAAGCCAGCTCACCATGTGCATGCCCGCCCAGTCCGTCACATACAACGAACAGCCCGCTGTCCCCTGCTGTTTTGGAACCGACACAGTCCTCGTTATAATCCCGGCCGCCCTGATTTGTGTACTCGTAATAATCAAATACCATCTTATCCAAGCTCCACTCGAATCACATTTCCGGGGTCGCCCACATAGAAACTTTCACCGCTCTTTAAATGATAGGGCACATTTGCGTTGAGCTTCTGCCCGTTCATCAAAAACGTTCCGTAAGAAGAACGCAGATCCGTCAGCAGGAAATCGCCGCTTGCCGCATCATAGGAAAGAGAACAGTGACGTCCGCTCACACCCGCGGTCCCCTCACGATAGACAAGCTTGCAGTTGGAAGGATCGCGGCCGATCATGATCGGTCCATTCCCCAGTGCAAGTGTCAGTCCGTTATGCTGCGCGGAAAGTGAACGCATCATCGGCTTGCGTACAGGCTGCTGTTGCTGCTGCATCTGCATCTGCTGTGCCTGTGCCTGGGCTGCCTGGGCCTGCGCCTGGGCTGCCTGAGCCTGTGCCTGTGCCTGGGCTACCTGGGCCTGTGCTTCAGCCTGTGCTTTCTTCTTTCCGCTGCCGGCCACCAGAACAATGACCAGAACGACCGCGATCAGAACCACGGCACCGCCTGCGATACCGACGATCAGCCAGGGGAAACCGCCCTCTTCCTTATCATCGGCAGAAGGTCTTTCCACTTTGTTTTCGGATGCGCTGATATCACCGGAGTCCTTTACGTTCCCTCCCGGTGCGCTGGTCATATAAGGGATGTTATTCTTATCCAGGAAACGGATCAGTTCACCGCTGCTGATCGCATAATAATCCGCCTCAACCTGCCCGTCATAGGGACTGTTACTCTCTACGTTAACGTTGACGCCGATGACGTAGCCGTCTTCGGTCAGCAGGGGGCCGCCGGAATCTCCGTGATGGATCGCGGTATCCGTCTGGATACGCTCCACGCCTTTTCCTTCGTTCACGGCGATCTTACTGACGATACCTTTCTTTACGGTAGCATCGGCCACATCATACTTACTGGCGCTGGTAAACTCGTTATCGGAGTTTCCGGGATAACCGATGGAATAGACCGAGGCACCTACCATGCTGTCATCGGCTTTCCTGATCGGCAGAGCCACACGCTTGTCCGTGGAATTGCGCAGACGGAGCACGGCCACATCCACTTTTTCGGTACTGCCATAGCAATCGACATAGGCGATGTCGTAATCATTTGCGCTGTAATAGATACGCATCTCACAGCTTTCCGCCTGTAACAGCAGACCATACCAGCCGCCTTCATCATAATCAAAGCCTACGTAAGTCTCATAGACCCCGCCTTCACCGGCTCTGACATAGTCGTCTATCACATGGCAGGCTGTGATGATATAGGTGGGATTCTTATAATCCCCTCCCTCACTGGTAAAGAATCCGCTGCCTCCGGTATAATCCAGGTCACCGTAACTGCCCATACGGGCAGCGATCGAATACCCGTCATAGGTTTTGAGCAGCACGGCATTCTTCAGGTGAAACACCACCGAGACCACACCATTACGTGCTTCATTGACGGGATCTGCTGCATTGACAGGGATCGTCGTCTGCCGTATCCCCGAAAAGACCAGCAGCAGTACCATCACTGCACATAAAGTGCGGGACAGTCTTTTTTTCATACTTCTTCTCCTCCTTCTTTTACTTTAGCTGTTTCTATTAATACACGCACTTGACGATAAGTGCGGTATAATTATCCTGGTGCTTTCTCTTATGAGCCAGCACAGCACTTTCCATCTGCCTGCACATCTCCTGTTCCGAGCGCAGGGAAAGTATATTAATGATCTCTTCCTCGCTCAGCACACCTCCGACGCCGTCCGAACAGAGCAGCAGTATGTCGCCCTCCATCAGCGGCAGCGGACGTACGGATGCATCCACATCATCCAGACCGATCATTCCCAGGAATTCCGTCAGCGCATTGGCCTCCTCATCCTCATGATAGTTGCCCGGATCCATATATCCGTCCCGCACCACCTCCAGATACTTCTGATGGCAGAGATTATGCTCCCGGTTGATACGGTTCAATACCCCGTTCCGGAACAGATAGAAGAAGCTGTCACCGACACTGACATAGCTCAGTTTCTCCTGATAGATAATCCCGGCGACCACTGTGGATCCGCCATCTCCGCCGATGGCTGCCTCCACTTCGGAAGACGCCTGATAAACAGCCTTTTCCAGCTGCTCATCGATATTGCCCTGACAATCCAGCATCGAAAACGAATTCCGGAAACTCCGGATCGCCGTCTCACTGGCAAGCTTTCCGTCCTTCATCCCGCCCATGCCGTCGCATACCGTGATGAACAGACCTTTCTGCAGGCTCTGCATCACGTCGAAAGCATTGACGACCGTAAATGAATCTTCCTGTCTTGCCCGTGATCCAACGCCCTGCATATTCCCGATCCGGTAGCTTAAACGCCTCCGTATATCCGGTCTGGGGCTCAAAGGCAGTATTGCTTCATTTGCCATCTTATGATTCTCCCTTTGTATTGGAATCCTGCCAGGTGAAACGGTCACAGCAGAACGGTACAAAGATGAACTTACTCTCTCCAAGTTCGATCACATCATAGGCTTCCAGCTTGGTCGGCACATATACGGGTTCGTCGTTCACATAAGGACTGTTGGCCGCCTCTGCCGGGATCAGGCTGAAGTTGTTATGCTTGATATCATAAGCAAGACGTGCATGCTTTTCACGGGAGATCGCCGGATCGTCCTTGATGCAGATATCCATTTTTTCATCACGGCCTATGGTATTGTTTCTGCCGTAGATCCGAAAATCCTTGCCCTTCGACTTGCCTTCGATGCAGACCAGCCAGCCGCAGACCGGATCGGTCCCTTCGGCGACCTTCGCATTCTTCTTGAAGACTGCTACAGTCTTTCCCGCATCTTCTTCCTTTTTCTTCTCTTCTTCCTTCTTCTTCTCTTCTTCTTTCTTGCGGTAAGCAGCCGGTGCTACGGTCGAGCCGACCTCATTCGGAGCAACCACGGCACCTGCATTGTAATCATAAGCGCCGTTATTATAGCCGCCGTTATTATAACCGCCCATATCATAAGCGCCATTATTATAGCCGTTATTATAGCCGCCCATAGGTGCCGCACCGGAAGCCGCGACCGTCTTTCCGATCCCGCCGCCATCCAGAGGTGCTGTAGGTACGTAAGCGTCGCCTCCGAAATCCACACGGGGTGCGCCCGAATTCACTCCTCCGCTGCAATAGGGGCATGTTGCATACATACTTGTATCATACAGATGCCCGTTCATACATTCCTGAAGTGCCATATTCTTTCCTCCTTGATATTTTCTTTATCGGTCCGCGGTCTCCCGTGGACCGGAATTGCCGGATGATATCCCTTATCACTTATCACTGCCGGTCCTTTCTGATCCGCAGTGATCCGTCGTCTTTTACTGGACAAAAGTCCCGTAGGCGGTCGGCTGATCGACATAATACCACCACAGGGTATATCTCCCATTATCATCCTTCGTCGTGACAAACAGGACATCCATATCCTGTATCGTATAGCAGCCGATCCAGGCAGTGTTGATCTTTCCGAGATCGTAAGCTTCAGTGAACTGCCATTCATCTGTGCTTTCGCTTATCCCTGCCCTGATAACGGCAAAGCGATCCTCCTTCACCATTCTGACACACCAGAACAGGTCCGAACCGGAAACCGTCATATTAGCAATATCATATACACTTCCATCCAATATCTGATCATGTACGATCGCCGCATCATAGATCCTGGACATACAGAAGCGCGGATTATTCTTGGTATCGTAATAGGATACATATATGTAATCATCATCCGAGACCAGCTGTTTGATAAAGCCGGGCGAAGGAACATGCAGGATTGCCTCCGGTGTCGAATTGATATCCCCGGCCGGGACACGCCACAGAGTACTGTCCGAACCGCCGTCATAGCTGCGCCCGTCTGGCGAGCTCAGGACATAATACAGATACCCGTTCGTGAACGTATATCCCCGTGTATCGGGAACCGGTTCGCCATACTTATACCCCAGATCGATGGCCCCTGCCACTTTTCCGCTCCCCCGCACAACACACTGAATGCATGAGACACGTCTGTCCACAGAATCGTACTGCTGCAGCCGGTAAACGAAGAAGCAGGTATCCGAAACCAGTAATGAGGAAATATCTCTGTACGAGGAAAGCTCATCGATCACTTTTTCGCCGCTTCCATCCAGATTGGAAGTATAGGCAATCCCCTCGGAAACATAATACATCGTATTTCCGATCACCGTATAACTGGAGCAGCTGTGATCAAGTATCCGGATATCATTTCCGTCCACATCCTCGGAATAGGTACAGTTATCATTCCAGTCGGAAAATATCAGGTTCAGATCGTCATCTACCCAGACATCACAATCGTTCGTAATATTATTTACGTTATATGCCTGCGCAAAAAGCTCCGCTTCCACCTCCGGCGTGGGCGGTTCTGTCGGTTCCGGCGTGGCTGTGGGCGGCTCCGTAGGCCTCGGGGTAGGTGTTGAAGTGGGCGCCGGCGTAGGCGTATCTTTCGCTGCCACAATGTCTCCGCCATGTCCTGCGTCTCCTCCATCCCTGCCCGTAAAGAAGATGACCCCTCCAACAATAAGACCGATCACGACCACCGCTGCTGCAACGATCCCGATGATCAGTCCCGTGTTGCTCTTTTTCTTTCCCTGAACAGCTGCGCTTCCATTGTTCATATCCGGCATCATTCCGGAAGGGCCGGCCTGCGGTCCGCCGCTCTGCGGGATATTGTTTCCCATCTGCGGGATGCCGTTCCCTGTCTGAGGGATATTATTCCCCGTCTGCGGGATACCGTTTCCCGTCTGCGGGATACCGTTTCCCGTCTGAGGGATATTATTCCCCGTCTGCGGCATATTAAACCCTGTCTGCGGGATCTCGTTTCCGGCAGACATTCCTGCATTATCCATACTTCCGTTACCGAAAGCATTTCCTGCCTGCATATCCTGCGGAGCATTTGCCCCCTGCCACTGCGGATTCTGCATCGCATTCGGATCCTGCCACTGCGTGCTCCGCATCATGTTCGGATCCTGCTGCGCGTTTGCTCCCTGCCACTGCGCATTCTGCATCATGTTCGGATCCTGCTGCGCATTCGCTCCCTGCCACTGCGCGTTCTGCACCGCATTCGGATCCTGCCACTGCGTGCTCCGCATCGCATTCGGATCCTGCCACTGCGCGTTCTGCATTGCATTCGGATCCTGCCACTGCGCATTCTGCATAGCATTCTGGTCCTGCTGCATGCCCTGTCCGAATGCAGCGTTATCACCGGGTGCAGCAAAGAAACGCTGTGGCACCGTCGACTGTATGCGTTCCTTCTCCTCGATCACCTCGGATTCCTGCATAGCCATCTTAAATGCCGCCATAGACTGGAAACGGTCACCCGGCTGCACGCTCAGTGCCTGCAGGATCGCAGATTCCGCAGCACGGCCGATCTTCACCCCGAGATTGGAAGGCGGCACCAGTTCATCCTCGTCCATACGTTCCACGGAATCAGGCGGCCTTTTTCCGGTCAGCGCATAATAAAATGTGGCACCAAGGGCATATACATCCGTAAAAGGCCCCTGTTTGCCACGTCTCGTATATTGTTCCTTGGGAGCAAAACCATGCTTGAGCACCACATCAAGACTGCGGCTCTTATCGCCCAAACTGTATCTGGCCGCGCCAAAATCAAGCAGCTTGATCTTTCCGTCCGTGGTGATGTAGATATTATCCGGGCTGATATCCCGGTGAACGATCCCTTTTTCATGAACCGCTCCCAATGCATCCATGATCGGAACAAGGATACGGGAACAGTCCTCAAAGTCTATCTTTCCGCCGTGATCCCGTATATAGGCATCGAAAGCAACGCCCTCCACATACTCCATCACGAAATAGGCCGTACCGTTTTCTTCAAAATAACTGTAGATACGGACGATATTCTCGTTTCCGATAAACTGTGCCAGCGTTTCGGCTTCCTGAAGAAAGCAGGACCTGCCGTAATCGAAGCTTTCCCCCCGCTCGCCGGAAAAAGGCAATACCGTAGATCGTTCCACACGGGTAGCCATGGCATCCGGAAAGTATTCCTTTACCGCCACCCGCTTTCCTGTCTTGTGATCCGTTGCCGCATAGGTGATACCGAAACCACCCTGTCCCAGCACTTTCCCGACAATATACTGGCCTGCCAGCACCGTCCCCGCCGGCAGCGCAAGCGGGTATTTATTGTCTATCTCCCCCATGATCAAATCTCCATTTTCTTTATCTTGCATGCGGAGCCCTCAAAAACTGCATTTCCCGCTCCGTCCATACACATCAACATTATAAGGTTTTTTATCTTTATGTCAATCTCAGCCTTCCCCGCCGATCAGCACTTCCTGATTCGCGGGATCGTCCGTATCAACAACGATCATACGGTATGCGCCATCAGGTTCTATCCCGTAATAGAAAAGCATTACCTTCCCCTCCATTTCCAGGATCTGCACTGACATCAGGGAATAGATAAGATCAAGCCTGCATAATTCCTCAGGAGTACCGAATTTATCATCGGCCTTATTCATGGTCAGGATCACCTTGGCGCCCTGCTTGATCACATCGGCATATACATAAAGCTTCCCCTTATAAACATTCATATAATTGAAATAGTATTCTTCCCTGGACCAGTTCACGTTCTTTGTGATCTTATCCGTAAGCGTATCATACATAACGATACCGCATCTGCCGTCCGGGTTTTCCAGAAGCAGGAAAAGATCGCTGCCATCGGAAATAAGCTGACGGTATTTCTGCTTATCTTCGGATGCGTCCTGAAGAACTGCATGCGGTGCATCATTCAGATCACCGGCCGGCAGGCGCCATACCTTGATCGGTGCACTGCTGTCATAGTCTCGTCCGTTATT
The DNA here is from genome assembly GCA_016282915.1 of Lachnospiraceae bacterium. GTDB lineage: Bacteria > Bacillota > Clostridia > Lachnospirales > Lachnospiraceae > NK4A136. The sequence goes on from JAEELW010000130.1 coordinate 17,116, forward strand.
GGACTGCAGCACATAGTAAAAATATCCGCTGCAGAAAGTAAACTGCAGGGTTCCGGGATCCGGATCGCCGCTTTCGTAGCCCAGTACGACCGTTCCCGAAGGTGCCCCGCTATCGCGTGCGATGCACTCCACGCGGGAGACTTTCTCTCCCGTATCACTGTATCGGTAAATGAAATATGCCTGATCCGACACATACAGCTGGGAAATATCATCATAAGCGGCAAGCTCGGGGATCGCGGTCTTTGTCCCGTTCACCTCGTCCGCCGTATAGGCACAGCCGTCACTCACAAAATACAGCGTATCTCCCACGCCGCTGAGACTCCAGTTCTCCCCCTCATTAATGAGCTGGGCATCATCATTCTCTATATCAATCTCATACAATACCCCGGAATCGTAATCGCTGACATACATCTTGCGGGTTTTGGTATCCCAGCTGAGATAGGAACCGCACTGCACGTTATTGACATTGACCACGGAAGGATACTTGTCCAGTATTGCCTGCTGTACCGCGATCGTCGGCAGCTCCGTCGGTTCCGGCGGAGTAGTGGGATCCGGCGCCTTGGTCGGTGCATGCGTAGGCGTAGGTGTGGAGGTCGGGATCGGCGTGGGTGTATTGGCTGCGATCTGATCCTCCGGCTTTTCTTTCTTTGTGAAAAGGAACACACCGCCGATGATCAGGGCGATCAGCACTACAGCTGCCGCAGCAATGCCGATGATCAGGCCTGTTTTTTTATTTCCCGAAGCCTGGGGCGGTGTTATATTCTGGCCGGCCGGAGGCACGGCGCCACCCGGCTGCTGCATACCCGGCTGCACGTTCTGCATCCCGCCCACGGGCTGCTGCATATTCGCCCCTGTCTGCGGCATCCCGTTCTGTGCATAAGTCTGCGGTATGGCTCCGCTCGGAAGATACGGCACCGTCCCCTGTCCCGGCTGCACGGCACCCTGGGGCTGCTGCATGTTCGGTCCCGTCTGCGGCATCCCGTTCTGTGCATAAGTCTGCGGTATGGCTCCGCTCGGAAGATACGGCACTGTCCCCTGTCCCGGCTGCACGGCACCCTGAGGCTGCTGCATCGCTGCCTGGCCGGTACGGAACATTTCGGTCTGGCGCTGAGGCATATTGGTCTGACCGGTACCCTGCCCGTAAAGATTGTTCATGCCGGTCTGGGGCTGGTTTCCGAAACTGTTTCCGTTCTGCCCGGAAGGCTGTCCCCCCTGCCCCGGCTGTGCTGCCGGCTTGCCAAGCAGCATATCAAAGCCCTGTGTTCCCAGGACCTTTACTGTCTGATCCGAAGCGGGCTGATTCCCCATCGGCGCCTGCTGCACCGGCTGCTGTACCGGTGCCTGCTGCATCGGCTGCTGTACCGGCATCTGCTGCATCGGCTGCTGTACCGGCGCCTGCTGCATCGACTGCTGTGCGGCACTCTGTGCATCAGCAGCCTCCGCCGAGATCAGCGCCTGCTTAAAGGCAGCCATACTCTGGAAACGCTCCTGTGCCGCCACATTCAAGGCCTGCAGGATCGCCTGCTCCGCTGCTTCCGGGATCTTCACCCCCATATTGGAGGGCGGTACCAGATCATCCACTTCCATACGCTCCACGGAATCGGGCGGCCGGCGTCCGGTCAGGGCATAGTAAAAAGTGGCACCCAGGGCGTACACATCCGTATACGGCCCCTGCTTGCCACGTCTCGTATACTGTTCCTTCGGAGCAAAACCGTGCTTGAGCACCACATCCAGACTCCGGCTCTTATCGCCCAGACTGTATCTGGCCGCGCCGAAATCCAGCAGTTTCACTGTTCCTTTCGTTGTAATATAAATATTATCCGGAGTGACATCACGGTGAATGATCCCTTTTGCGTGAACGGCACCCAGGGCATCCATGACCGGGACAAGGATGCTCTTTGCATCCTCGAAGCTGATCTTTCCGCCCTTTTTGCGGATATAGACATCAAAGCTGTTGCCCTCCACATAATCCATCACGAAATAGGCCGTGCCGTTCTCCTCAAAATAGCTGTGGATACGCACGATGTTTTCGTTTCCGATGAACTGTGCCAGTGTTTCGGCTTCTTTCAGGAAGCAATCCTTACCATAGGAAAAACTGTCTCCCCGCTCACCTGTAAACGGGACGACCGTCGTTTTCTCCATACGGGTAGCCATGGAATCCGGAAAGAATTCCTTCACGGCAACCCTCTGCCCCGTCTTATGATCGGCCGCCGCATAGGTGATACCGAAACCGCCCTGTCCGAGAACTCTTTCGATCACAAACTGTCCGGCCAGAACCGTTCCCGCTTTCAGTGCAAGAGGATACTTATCTTCATATGCCATGATCCGACTCTCCTGTAATGATAATGATCACATAGCATCCCCGGCAGCTCCGCCAGGGACGATCATGTGTTATAGAATACCAAATATCATTATAAGATAATTCCGAGAAGGGTTCAAGCTTTTTTCCCCGCTTTTCCGATATGCAGAAGCACAGTTCCTCCCGCAAATAATACGATCCCCGTAAACAGCAGAAGAAGCTGCCCGTAGACCGTCGGCACATCTCCGGCCACGGACGGCAGGCTGTCCGCAATGGCTTTACGGTTCTCCTGCAGCAGTACCGCGCTGAGATTGTTCAGGAAATGAAAGATCACGCCCGGCCAGATACTGCCTTCCTTCCAGGCAATATAGCTGAAAAAGAGTCCCAGCGGCAGAAGGACCAGGAACTGGAGCAGGCTCATATGGTACAGCGCAAAAAAGCTGCCGCAGAGTATGACCGCTGCTGCCGGCCGGAAGCGCTTTTCCAGAGCCGCGAGCAGAAAGCCGCGGAAGATCAGTTCCTCACACACTGCGGGGAGCAGTGCGATCACAAGGATGAGAAACCATATGCTCTGCCCTTTCCAAAGGGAGACCAGGGCTTCCGTGTTCTCCATGGAGATCGAAGGAAAAAGCTCCGTGATAAAGGTCCCCCAGACCTGGCAGATCAGATACAGTCCCAGCCAGCAGAGCAGTCCGGCTCCCACCGCCGCCGGCCGCGGCGCCTTCAGCTTAAAAAGCTTTCGTCCGTCGCTTCGTATATACCAGGCATAAAACAGAGTAAGGCCCAGCATCAGGAGCTGCTGCAGCGCCACTCCGAACAGCCCGAAATGCAGCACTGCCGAACTGCCCGCAAAAAGCATTACGAGCAGCAGCATGGAAAAAAGCAGCACCACATCCCCGATCCCGGGGATCTGTCCTTTTTTCATGTCTTTCCGCGACTCCAGAAGCTTCATTCCGGAAGAGGCATCCCCGAAAAGGATATTCTCGGAGGAAAAAAAGCGCGTCATCAGGACCACCGCGATCCCCGTATACGCCAGATTGGACACCAGCACCATAAGGATCTGCGAGATCTCGAAATGGAAACGGAAGATCTCTCCGATCAGCAGCGAAACATTCGCAACGGGGATCAGCGCCGTGACCGGCGTAAGTTTCAGCTGCGGTATCATGCCGGCCATACCGCCGATCATGAAGACAAGCAGCACCGGCGTGGTCATATTCTGTGCTTCCTTGAAACTTCTTGCAAATATGCAGGCCGTCAGGCAGACTGCTGCCGCAAACATGGCAAAGACCATCACACAGAGCAGCGTGATGAACGCTGCCGGGATAAAAGAAGCCAGATCCATGCCCGAAGAGCCGATGTTCAGCATGCTGTCGGCCATGAAGATCCCGAGCAGCAGCATGGACAGGATGTTCAGCAGGGCGGCCGATACCGCGACTGTGGAAGTCGCAAGGAATTTGGCGATGATCAGTTCCAGATTCTTTACCGGGAGCGTAAGCAGGGTCTCCAGCGTCCCCCTCTCCTTTTCGCCGGCCGTCGTGTCAATCGCGGGATAAACAGCTCCCATAAGGATGCTGGTGATCAGCAGGAAGGGGATGATCATCCCCACAAAATATCCGGCACTCTCCTCTCTTGTGGATTTATCCTCATATTCAAAGAGTATGGGATTCAGCAGTTCTTCCGCATCCAGCCCTGCCTCTGCAATAGCCCGGTCCCGCAGTTCATCCCGGTAATCCATCAGGATATCACGGAGCATATCGGCCGCCGTCTTGGATTCCGTCTCGGAAGCCAGGTAAACGATATGATAGCTGGGGCGGTTTTCGGATACACTCTCCGTCAGATAGGCATCGATCTTTTTATCCCGCAGCAGCTTTTCATGATCCTCCGGCGTATCCGGCCGGTAATAGATAAAGCTGTAATGATGGGCTTCCTTGTGGCTTTCAAAGAAAGCCTCCATCGCATCCGTATCCGAAAGCCCCTCGAAACCCACGCGGTACGAGCGGCTCGTGGACGCCGTCAGGACCGAGGAAGCCAGGAGCATGGAACCCACAAAGATCAGAGGATAAAGGATCAGCGGGATCACGATCATCATCAGGATCGTCTTCTTACCCCTTAAGATATCCAGAAGCTCTTTCCGGTATAAAGAACGGATCACCTGTTTACGCATCCTGCCCCTCCCCGCTCCCGCATTTCGACATGAGTACGCGGAAGCATTCCCGCAGGTTATCGCTTCCGGTCTGTCCCATCAGTACCGCCGGGGTATCGTCCGCGATGACACGGCCCTGATAAAGCATCACGACACGGTCGCAGAGATACTGCGCCTCTTCCATATAATGCGTTGAATAGAGCACGCTCTTTCCGCGGCCTTTCTCCTTTTTCATGAAATCGACGATCGCCTCACTGCTTAAGATATCCAGACCGAGAGTCGGTTCGTCAAAGATATAGACTTCCGGCGAATGGATCAGGCAGCGTGCGATATTGGCTCTCTGGGTCTGCCCTGTGGAAAGCCGTTCGATCCGGTTATCCGCAAAGCCTTCCATCCCGAGCACGGAGATGATCTGCGCAATGCGTGCCTCTTCATCCTCTTCCGTCAGGTCATAGATCCTCCCCAGGATATGCAAAAGCTCCCGGACGGAAAGACGCCCGTAGAGTTTTGTATTCTCCGAAAGATAGCCAATGCTCCTTTTCATCTGTACCAGATCATCGATGGTTCCGGCCTTCTCATCCAGAAGACGCACACTTCCTTCCGTCGGTGAAAGGAGCATTCCGAGCATCCGGAGCAGCGTGGTCTTTCCGGCACCGTTCGGTCCCAGCACTCCGAGGATCTCTCCTTCCTTCGCACACAGATCCACATGATCCACGGCAAAGAAATCCTCCTTCCGTCCGCTCTTTTTCTTCTCTCCGTCAACGATACGTGAAAAAACCTTGCACAGTCCCTGCGCTTCGATCTTCATGTTCTCTCCTCAAGGTATTTTTCATACAGATCCGGCCGGCGCTCCTTCGTACGCAGGAGTGACTGCTCCAGGCGCCAGGCCTCCACCTTTGCATGATGCCCCGAAAGCAGCACCTCCGGGACCTTTTTCCCCATCCATTCCTCCGGTCTCGTATACTGCGGATACTCCAGAAGGCCGTCGGTAAAGCTCTCGGTCTCGGCCGAGACGTCATTATTCAGCACCCCGGGGATCAACCGCGAAATGCTGTCCATCACCACCAGCGCCGGCAGTTCCCCGCCGGTCAGCACATAATCCCCGATGGAGATCGTATCCGTCACCACTTCCTCCAGAACACGCTCATCGATCCCTTCGTAGTGTCCGCAGAGAAAGATCAGCTCTTCCTCCCGGGACAGTTCCTCCGCGACCGACTGCGTAAAGACTCTTCCCTGGGGCGACATATAGATCACATGTGCGGGCTTTTCCTTCCTTCCCTGCTCCCAGGCCCTGAGACGTCTTCTTGTTTCCACAGCACGGTAACAGTCATAGATCGGCTGGCAGGCCATGAGCATGCCGGCGCCGCCTCCGTAGGTGTAGTCGTCCACCCGCTTATGACGGTTGACCGTGTACTCCCGTATATGAAAGCATTCCAGCGAAAGGAGCTTCTCCTCCATGGCACGGTAGAGCACGCCGGTATGCATACCTTTTTCGATCAACTCCGGAAAGAGCGTCATCACATAATAATTCATAAGCCTTCCATCACGGACACTTCCATGCGGCCCGCTTCCACATCCACTGCTAGTACACACTGCTTTATGGCCGGCAGGAGCAGCTCTCTGCCGTCCGTACGCCGGATCTGATACACGTCATTGGCGCCGGTCTCCAGCACATCCTCCACGCTCCCGATCTTTTCGCCGTTTTCATATACTTCGAGCCCGATCAGATCCGAGATGTAATACTCATCCTTCCCCAGCGGCACCGCATGCTCCCTGTCCACAAAGAGCTCGCGTTTTCTGAGTTTTTCGGCGGCGTCCCGGTCCGTAAGCTCCGCAAAACGCAGGATGATCCTGTCGTTCTGCTGTTTCATTCCCAGGGGATGCAGCTCCTCCATCCCGTCTTTTCCGGACAGGTAATAACATTTTACTTTTTTCAGATGGGTGAGATCATCGGTCGTAGGGTAGACTTTTACTTCCCCGTGAACTCCGTGGGGTTCCGTGATCACTCCCACCCGGAAATATTCTTTTTCTTCCATATTTTCCCTTAGATTGCATAAGGGGCCGCAGAGATCACTGCGGCCCTTTATTACTCATTCGATGATATCCACATCCACATACAGATCTTCTTTGGTGGATGCTGCCTTGACTACTGCGCGGATCGCTTTTGCGATGCGGCCCTGCTTTCCGATGACCTTTCCCATATCCGCGGGATCCACCTTGAGCTTGACCGTCACATGCTTTCCGTCGCTCTCTTCGGTGACCTGCACGGCTTCCGGCTTTTCGACCAGCGCCTTCGCGATCACCTCAACCAATTCCTTCATGCGCTTACCTCCAAAGAATTACTTCCCGATATTGGCAAGCTTGAAAAGCTTTCCTACGGTCTCGGTAGGCTGTGCGCCGTCGCCGAGCCACTTCTTTGCCTTTTCTTCATCGATCTTGAAGGTGGAAGGCTCCGTGTTGGGATCGTAAGTACCGATCTCCTCGATGACCTTTCCGTCTCTGGCATTACGCGAATCCGCTACCACGATGCGGTACAGCGGCTTTTTCTTTTTGCCCATTCTTGTCAGTCTGATCTTTACCATTGTTTTTTTCCTCCGTAAAATTTTCCACCCGGCACTTTACAGCGGCCGGACATTTTTATATTCAGAACGGCAGGCGAAAGCCTCCGCGCCCTTTCTTTCCCATCAGCCCGGGCATCTGCTTCATCATCTTCTGCGACTGCTCGAACTGCTTGATAAAACGGTTCACGACCGCGATATCCACACCGGCTCCTTTTGCGATACGGAATTTCCTCTGCGGATTCAGAAGCTTCGGATTGGAACGCTCCTGCGGAGTCATCGAGAGGACGATCGCTTCGGTCTGCTTCAGCTGCTTGTCGTCCACCATCGAGGAGATATCCCCCATCTTGGAGCCGATGCCCGGCAGCATGGAAAGGATGCTTCCCAGTCCGCCCATATTCCGCATCTGCTTCATGGATTCCAGGAAATCATTAAAATCGAACTTGCCCTTTTTCAGGCGCCCGGCCATCTCGCGCTCGGTCTTCTCATCCATCTCAAGGCTCTGCTCGGCCTTTTCGATCAGCGTGAGCACATCGCCCATGCCGAGGATGCGTCCCGCCATACGGTCCGGATAGAACTGCTCCAGATCGGAAAGCTTTTCTCCCATACCCACAAAGAGTATGGGCTTTCCGGTCACGGCTTTTACGGAAAGCGCCGCACCGCCGCGGGTATCGCCGTCCATCTTGGAAAGGACGATCCCGTCGACCCCGACCTTGCTGTCAAACTCCTTCGCCACGTTCACGGCATCCTGACCGGTCATGGCATCCACAACGAGCAGCGTCTGGTGCACGGTCATGGATTCCTTGATCGTGATCAGCTCCTGCATCATGTCCTCATCGATATGGAGACGGCCGGCGGTATCCAGGATCACGACATTGAAGCCGCCCTTTTCCGCATAGGCCATTGCTTCCTTTGCGATCTCGACGGGTTTATGGTCCGTCCCCAGCGAAAAGACTTCTACCTGCTGCTTTTCGCCGTTGATCTTTAACTGCTCAATGGCCGCGGGACGGTATACGTCACAGGCAACCAGCAGCGGTTTCTTTCCTTTCAGCTTCAGCTTTCCGGCGATCTTGGCCGTGGTGGTCGTCTTACCTGCACCCTGCAGACCGGCCATCATGATCACGGTGATCTGCTTTCCGGGCTGCAGTGCCAGCTCGGTGGTCTCACTGCCCATCAGAGCGGTCATTTCCTCATTAACGATCTTGATGACCATCTGACCGGGATTGAGGCCGTTCATGACCTGCTCACCCACCGCGCGCTCTTCCACGCTCTTCACAAACTGCTTCACCACACGGAAGTTCACGTCGGCTTCAAGAAGAGCCATCTTCACTTCCTTCATGGCCTCATGAACGTCCGCCTCGCTGAGCTTGCCCTTGCCGCGCAGTCCCTTGAAGATATTCTGTAATTTATCGCTTAAGCTTTCAAATGCCATCTTTTTACCTGTTATCCCTGTATTCAGATCTCATCCAGAAGACTGTCGATCCCGTCCAGCAGCTTTTCGCTCTCTTCCGGCGAGAGCAGCCTGCTGCCGTCTTCCGCTCTCCCCGACTCGATCATTTTCCGGATCCCGTTGAGCTTTTTTCTTTCTTCCGTAAAACGGCGGATCAGTCCCAGCTTCTCTTCATACTCCTGAAGCATCGCATCGCAGCGTTTCAGAAGATCATGTACCGCCTGCCTGCTGATGCCGAAGCATTCCGCGGCCTCCGCCAGGCTCAGATCTTCATTCACACAGGCTCCGTAGATCTCCTGCTGATGCTCCGTCAGTAAAGCTGCATAAAAATCAAACAAAAGCCCCTGTTCCACGATCTTTTCCATAACAAAGGAGATTATGCCACAGCCCCCCTCCTCTGTCAAGTATTTTTTCTTTACACCTTATCATCCGGAGTTCGGAAAAAAACAGACACACACTGTCCCATGTGTGTCTGTAACAGTCACTGTTCAATAATACTTATAGGAAGCAAATGACGTCAGCTTGTCGTCCTCGTCATAACTCTCATCAACGATCAGCTGTCCGCGGTCATCCGTTTCCAGATATTTCCCGAGAAATTCTTCCTCATCCTCCGCGAAATAATCCTTCACATAAACACTGGTCACCATGCCTTCGGTCTCGTAACGGAACTCCAGAAGCGCGCTCAGGATCAGCTTGCCGCTCATGGGGTCGACCGAAAACACTTCCTGTCTGATCATGCGGCCTACGGCATCATAACAGCGGTCTTCCATATAGATGGTCACATCATTATTGAAACGCCGCTCCCTCGTCTGGTTCATATGCTCGTCATATTCCACGCGCCTTGTTTCTTTTCCCTTCTCTTCATAGATCAGAGTATAGCCCTTCAGTACGCCGTCTTTTTCATCATATTCCGCTTCCATAGACACATCCGCATCCTCACAGTATGCATCGCAGCTGATCTTCGTGATATGATCATCCTTATCATACTTATAGCTGTATTTATACTGTTCCAGCGGCTCTTCCGAATCCGGATCATCCTCGTCATAAAGCTCCAGCTCGCTCAGGTTCCCTTTCTTATCATAACTGGCCCAGCTGACCAGGATGTCTTCGTCATCCTTACAGGAATAGGTCTCTTTCTCCTTTATCCCGCCCTCCGGTTTATCGACCCGGAAACGTATCACGACCACGACCACGCCGATCATGATGATCAGTATCCATAAGGGCACGACCGGTGCCGGTAATTTTTTTCCGCCCATCTCTTTTTCTCCTCTGCCGCTTCTGTATCTCCTCTGCACAGATCTTCCCGTTCACGTCTTCCGCAGATACCGTGATCCGGAAAGCCCCCTTCCCTATCGTTTATCCTTATCTATGAATTCCAGGCTGAAGATCGCTATGAGCCCGTAGATCAGCACAAACAGGATCAGGATCAGCCATAGCCCCAAAAGATTCTCCACCCGGAACAGATAACTGTCCATATACTCCGGTATATGATTGTCCATCATATTCACATTTGCCGTGGTACAAAGGGCGTTCAACCCCCATTTACTCACAGTGATGTAGGAGAGTTTTTCCGAAAATCCCTGCAGCTTGAAGATAAATCCGCTCATGACCAGCTCGATGATAAGTACAAAGGGCATAACGGTCATGGCGGTCTCCGGCGTATGCACCAGACTTGATACCATCACTCCCAGCGCATCCGAAGAAAGGATGATAAGGAAATACGTGATGAAAAACTCAAGAAGCGCCGGCAGAAAAACGCCTGCCGAAGGAAAGTTCTTCAGATTGGTAAGCCAGATCAGAAGCGTCACGATCAGGGCTTCCACGAAAGAAAGCACCGTCTCAAAGATCAGATGCGCTATGATATAGCTTGACATATGAAGGCCGGTACGGTGTTCACGTTTAATGATGCTGCGTTCCCGGCAGACCGACTGGATCGAATTGAAGATACCGATCCAGATGCATGCGCAGATCAGGGCGAAACTTCCGTTCCTCGTCGAATTGTATGCCTGGTACATATCGCTGGCGGTCACCGCCGAGATCAGCAGCGTGATGATCGCCGCGCTCAGGAGAGTCTTCCACCACTGATCATGAAAAAACAGCCTGAAACACTTTCCTACATAGATACCGATCTGTTTGCCCCGAGCTGCTTCGTTCATCTTCTGTTCTCCTTTATCCAACGGTCAATGTAATAATCGCCTTTTCCTTCACCGCCCTCATTTTCCCGATTGATCCGCATCACGATATTCTCAACACTTTCCACCTCAAAATAGCGCAGCGCATCCTTCACATCACCGTAAAAAGCAAGCTTGCCGCATTCCGTACGCGTATCCTTAGCCAGCACCACAACCTTGTCGATAAATTTTCTTACACGATCGGGACTGTGCGTGATGACCACGATGATGCGTCCTTCATCGGCAATGGCACGCAGATTCTCAAACAGCGTATAAGACATACCGTAATCCAGACCGGAATCGGCCTCGTCCAGGAAAAAGAGCTTCGGATCTGCCACATATTCCAGCCCTATGGACAGACGTTTCAGCTGTCCGCCGGAGATCTTGGATACCAGGGAATCCCTCTGGGGTTCCAGACCGAGCAGAGCAAGCGCTCTCTCGACACGCTGTGCGCGTACATGCTTCGGTACATTGGCCAGACGCATATCCGCGGCATTGGCCAGGGTCTTATATACGGTATCCTTTCTGCGGACCAGATCCTGCTGGGGCACATAGCTGACCAGATGTTTCACTTCATCATAGTCTTCATAGATATCATACTGTCCGAAAGTGATCCTGGCATCGGCTTTCTCATATCCGCAGATCGCATTCATGAGCGTCGTCTTTCCTGCGCCGGAACCGCCCAGAAAAAGAACGACCTTTCCTGAAGGGATCTCAAAATTCACATCCTTCAGAAGCACTTTTCTGCCCGCCCTGCGCTCGCGCAGCTGCACTTTCAGTGTGGGGCCCAGGGCATTGTTCTTCTTCCTGAAATCCTGCCAGGTATGGGATTCCTTACGGGTTTCCGTATGGACTGTGAGGGTCACAAACCTGTTTGCCACGCTGGAATCCTTACAGTTGCAGAACATGAGGCTGTCGCCCTCCGACAGAAGTACCGGGGCATTCGGCGGCAGCTTTATGCCGTTCAGCCAGCTGCCGTTCGTGCTTTTCATATCCGTATAAAACAGCCCGCGATCGGTCTGCTGAAGGATCCCGTGCCGGCGTGAGACAAAGATCTCCCCGAAAGGGATATCCGGACTTGAAGTCGAACTCGGCCTCCCAATGCTCATATTATCCAAAATCTTCAGCTGCCGGACTGTATCGCCCTCTCTGATCTCCAGATAAGCCATATCATCTCCCCCCTATCGTCTGAATACTGTTTTCTTACGTATTATTGAGGATCGCAAGCAATTCTTCCGCATTCCCCCGCACATCCCCTTTAAATACCGCGGAACCGGCAACGATCACATTGGCACCGCAGGAAAGGATCTGCTTCAGATTATCCGCACGTACTCCCCCGTCAACCTCCACATCGCAATGCGGCGCTTCCCTGTCGATCCACTCCCGCAGGGTCCGGACCTTATCCAGACATTCCGGAAGCACCTCCTGTCCGCCGAACCCTGGTTCCACGGTCATCGGAAGCACCATATCCAGCTTCGGGAGAAGTCTGCGGATCTCTCCCGGAGCCGTTGCCGGCTTCAGCGCCATCCCGGCTTTTTTCCCGTAAGAATGGATCTGTTCGATCACCTGTTCCGCATCGCGGCAGGCTTCATAATGCACGGTGATCATATCCGCTCCGAGTGAGGCAAATTCGCCGATATACCTTTCCGGCTCCACGATCATCAGATGCAGATCCAGAAAGAGCTTCGTCTTTTTCCTGAGCAGTGTGAACAGCGGCATACCGAAAGAGATCGCCGGAACAAATACCCCGTCCATCACATCAAAATGCAGATAATCGGCCCCCGCCGCCTCAACGGCGTGTACATCATTTTCCAGATTCATCAGATCCGCCGCCAGTATGGACGGTGACAGATGTCTTTTCATCTTCAATACCTGCTCTTTTCTTTTTCTTTTTCGTAAATGCAGCAGTAACTTCTGTAGCGCAGCATGGGGATCGCTCCGTTTTCCGCAGCTTCCCTTACCGCGCAACCAGGTTCCCTGATATGCATGCAGTCCCGGAAACGGCAGCTGCCGGCATATTCACTGAATTCGGGATACTCATTTCCGATCTCTTCCGCTTCGGTCCCGTACAGTTCCAGACTGGTAAAACCGGGAGTGTCGCAAAGATAACCTCCGCCCTCGATGGGAAACAGCTCTGAGTGCCGGGTGGTATTCTTTCCCCGGCGGAGCTTTTTACTGATCTCCCCGGTCTCAGCCTTTGCCGAAGGGCACAGACAGTTTAATATGGTGGTCTTTCCGACACCGCTGGGGCCGGCCAGCCAGCTGCTCTTCCCCCTCAGCATGGCTCCGAGCTTTCCTGCTGTGCCTTCTTCCCTGGCGCAGATCCCTTCCACATGCACTGCCCCCGCCCTCTCGTAGGCCTTGAGCAATGCTTCCGCCTCTTCCTTTTTTACCAGATCCCTCTTATTGAACAACAGGATGCAGGGTATTTCCTGCCTCTTCAGCATGATCAGGAAACGATCCAGGATCAGCGGATTCGGATCCGGTGACGTAAATGAAAAAACCAGAAGCGCCTGATCCAGATTGGCTGCTTCGGGCCGGAACAGAACACTCTTTCTCGGAAGCAGCTCCACGACACTTCCTTCCGCTGCCTCCGTATCGATCACATCGATCCGCACTTCATCGCCCACCAGAGGCTTTGCGCCGTCCTTACGAAAGATCCCCCGTGCACGGCACTGATAGCGCACGCCGTCCTCGGCAAGCACATAGTAAAAACCGCCTACACCTTTCAGTATCCGTCCGCGCATCCTCTCTCAGGCCCTGGTAAACTCGATCTTCTGCGGCTCGGAAGTCTTCGGCACCTGTACCTGCTGTACCGATACATTCCCTTCCTCGTCCATGATCTCCTGTGATTCGTAGATCATATACTCGATCGTAAGTATGCCTCTCGGCACCTCGGTATTGGTGATATTGATCGGAACCGGGAAGCTGTCCGTCGTCGTCTCGAAAAGCACCTCCCCGTTTTCCTTCCTGAGGATCACCTTTGCATTACCGCCGGCATAATCCGCCGGAGCGTTCACGTTATGATTGATATTGTAATGATAATGTCCCTTACTGATACGGTATTCCACCTCGGAATCGGTGCTGATCTTCTCGCCGGCAGCGTAATTCTGATAGCACACCTTCCCCTCGTCAAAATCGTCGCTGTACTCCGATTCGCCGCGCTTTGCACTGAGCCCCGCCTCCGAAAGCAGACGCAGAGCCTCCGTCTCGTCCTTTCCGCGCAGATCCGGCATATCCACCTTGATCGTCTCCTTGCCCATGCTGACCCAGATCGTCACCTTGGTCCCGATCGCCAGTATCTCGCCGGCCTGCGGGCTCTGACGGATCACATCGTTTCTCGCCACATCTGCGTTATTCTCATTAAATACCTCCACGACAAAGCCGCTGTTTTCCAGCGTCGAGATCGCTTCCGGCTTGGATCTTCCGCTTACGGCCGGCATCTCCACACTGCCCTTGGGGATCGGCGCCGAAGTCGGCTGCCCCTCAGGCGTTGCCGTCACGCCTTCCACGGTAATGGTCGGCGAGTTTGGATTTCCCTTGGGTTCCGAACCGGGGCCGATAAATTCCCATACCATGGACAGGAAGATAAAAGCCACCACAAGAGCTGCGATCACGATCAATACCGTGGTCAGAAGCTCCATCCTCGGATCGTTCTCATCATCATAGCGCTCCCTGCGCCGCTTGTCCCTGCCTGCCGCAGTTCTCGTGCGGGGCGGAGGATTCTTGGAATTCCTGCCGTGCGTATTCTGGGGCGGATGAGGATTACTTCTCTTGTTTGCGGGAACATCCGGCGCCTTCGGCCTGCCGTTCTTTCCCTGTACGGGACGCACGTCCTCCGCGGGCAGTTCCTCAGGCCGGCGTTTCGTCCTCTTCTTTTTGGACGATTTCTTCTTTTTGGCGCTGCCCTGTTCTTTTTTCCTGCGGGGCATCACTTCTTCCAGCACGGGACCTTCCGGATAGACTTCCTCTCCTTCGATCGGATAACCGTATTCATCGTATACTTCCTCGCCTTCCGGAATATCGTCGTAATACTCGTCCTCCGGCGGAAGCTCTTCCGCTGCCGGCGCTTCTTCCATATGGGGCTGTCCGCTGATGATCTGTGCATCAAAATCATCCCGCCGGTTGGCCTGCTGCCGTATGCGTCGGATCTCCTGCTCGGAGATATCCTTCGTAACACCGCCTTCGGAAGGCTCATCCAGACGTACAAAATCCTCATCGGGACTGATCAGGGATTTCTTCAGATCCTCGATCAGCTCGGGCGCCGACTGATATCGCCGGTCCGGACTCTTCTGCGTACATTTGAGCACGATCTTTTCCAGACTGATGGGGATCTCGGGAACATAATCCCTGGGTGTGGGCATCGGCTCCTGGATATGCTTGATGGCCACCGCCACCGTGGTCTCACCGTTAAAGGGAACCCTGCCGGTGAGCATTTCAAACAGCGTGATACCGAGCGAATAGATATCGCTCTTTTCATCGGAAAAACCGCCCCGCACCTGTTCCGGGGAAGTATAATGCACACTGCCCATCACATTGGAAGTGATGGTATTGCTGGTAGCGGCCTTGGCGATACCGAAGTCGGTCACCTTGACCTTGCCGTCCATGCTGATGATCACGTTCTGCGGCTTGATATCCCTGTGAATGATATGATTGTTATGAGCGGCTTCGATCCCCTGTGCCACCTGGATCGCGATACTCACCGCCTCACGCACGGAAAGCCTTGCCTTCTTTTCGATATACTTCTTGAGCGTGATGCCCTCGACCAGCTCCATCACGATATAATGCGAGCCGCTCTCTTCTCCCACATCATAGACGTTCACGATATTGGGATGCATCAGTCCCGCAGCAGACTGTGCCTCACTGCGGAATTTCTGCAGGAATTCCTTGTTCTCGGAAAACTCCTGCTTCAATATCTTCACTGCCACGAAACGGTTCAGCTTGTGATCTTTTGCACGATAAACATCGCTCATGCCGCCGGTACCGATCTTTTCCAGCACCTCGTAGCGTTCCGCGAGTGTCATTCCGATCTTGATCATGATTACTTCTCCACACGAACCAGCACGACCGTGATATTATCCCGGCCGCCGTTCATATTCGCCGCTGCCACCAGACGGTCCGCCTGTTCCTTCAGGCTTCCCTCGCTCCTTATGATGCCCAGCATCTCCGAATCCTCCAGCATATTCGACAATCCGTCGGAACACATCAGCAGCACATCCCCTGCTGCGATATCCTCCACTTCAAAGAAATCCACATCCACCTCGTCCAGCACACCCACAGCACGGGTGATGATATTCTTGTCCGGATGGGTGCGGGCTTTTCCGCGTTCCAGTTCCCCCATCTGCACCATTTCTTCCACCAGGGAATGATCCGTGGTGATCTGGCGCATGTTTTCTCCGCTGATCAGATACAGTCTGCTGTCGCCCACATTGGCCACACACAGACCTTCTTCATCCAGGCAGGCCACGACCAGTGTCGTCCCCATTCCGTAATAGTTGTCATCCGAAAGCGCCTTCTGGCGTACACGCTTATTTGCTTCCCGTATCGCTTTTGAGATCACGCGCACGCTCCCCCGTTCCGAGGAACGGTTCACCTGGGCGACCAGTGTTTCCACGGCACATTTGGAAGCGTATTCTCCCGCCTTGTGTCCTCCCATGCCGTCCGCAACGATAAAAAGATCGGGCAGCGGCCCGACGGGCACTTCGGAAGTAAATACGTAATCCTGATTCAGTTTTCTCAGCTTTCCGATGTCCGTTACGGAATACGAACTCAGCTTCATCATCAAATACCCTTTCAGGGCTTTTGTCATTTGACCACCGACATTTTACCACAATCCCCCACAGGGGTCAAAGGTTTTTATGTAACCGTTAGTTTACATAACATTTCCGCTTTCCTTCGCCTTGTGCCTCAGCTGACCGCAGGCCCCGTCGATATCGCGTCCCAGCTCCCGCCGTACGGTTGCCGTCACATGCCTCTTCGTCAGTTCCCCAAGAAAGCTGTTCACAGCTTCCTTTGTGGGTTCTTCAAGCCCCCGCTCCGTCACGGGGTTGACGGGGATCAGATTTACATGACAGTGCCTCGGTGCCGCAAGGGCCGCAAGTCCGTCCGCATCCCGGACCGTATCGTTCACTCCGGCGATCAGTGCATACTCGAAACTGACCCTCCGTCCGGTCTCTTTGAAATAAAGATCCACGGCTTCCATCACTTCCGCCAGGCTGTAGCGCTTCGCCACAGGCATGATGCTCTTTCTTTTTTCATCATTTACGGCATGCAGGGAAAGTGCCAGTGTGATCTGCAGCTTTTCCGCGGCGAGGCGGCGGATCTCCGGAACCAGTCCGCAGGTCGAAAGAGTGATATTGCGCTGGCTGATGTTCAGCCCTTTTTCATCCGAGAGCATGCGGATAAAACGCAGTACATTATCATAATTATCCAGGGGTTCCCCGATCCCCATGACCACCACATGGCTCACGCGCTCCCCGCTGTCCTGCTGCACGGCATAGATCTGTCCGAGGATCTCGCCCGCACTCAGGCTCCGTTTCAGGCCGCCGAGCGTGGACGCGCAGAAAGCACAGCCCATACGGCAGCCGACCTGCGAAGAAACGCAGACACTGTTTCCGTAACGGTAGCGCATCAAAACCGTCTCCACCGCATTTCCGTCCGCCAGTCCGAAAAGATACTTTACGGTACCGTCCTGTGCAGACTCCTGCTTTACACGTATGGGCAGCGCTCCGAAATGAAAGCGCTCCTTCAGCGCTTCCTTCAGCTTTCCCGGGATATTGCTCATCTCTTCATAAGAGCATGCCAGCTTTCTGTGAATCCAGTCATAGAGCTGCGCGGCACGGAAGGACTTTTCCCCCAGTGCCGCGATCTCTTCCGCAAGCTCTTTCATATCCAGATCGCTCAGTTCCCTCACTTCATATCCTCCGAAATACGGAATAATAAAAGCCGTCCAGCGGCACTTCCCCTTCCGGGAAGCCGCTCAGAAGCTGCATATAGCCTTCCGCCGCACTGTCCCGGCAGAGCTGCGCGGGGACACGCTCCGTGATATCGACGCTCTGCAGCGGAAACTCCGAAAGAAGCCAGTTTCTGTTATCATCATTTTCTTCCTTCGTCAGCGTACAGGTACTGTATAAAAGCGTCCCGCCTTTTTTCAGGCGCGGCAGGGAGGCTTTCAGGATCTCCCTCTGCAGCTCCCGCAGCGAAGGGATATCCTCCGGCTTCAGCCGGTAACGGATCTGCGCCTTTCTTCCCATGACGCCCAGGCCGGAACAGGGAAGATCGCAGATCAGCACATCCGCCTTCTCGAGCTGTTCCTCCTCCGGAGCGCATCTGGCGTCCCTCTGCTCTGCGATGAGATTGTCCAGACGGAAACGCCGTGCATTTTCCTTTATACGGGCGAGCTTTTCCTCAGTCAGATCACAGGAAAACACCTTCCCCGTTTCGCCGCAGAGTTCCGCAGCCGCAAGGCTCTTTCCGCCGGGAGCCGCGCACACATCGACCACGGTGTCCCCGGGCTTTATCCCCGCAGCCTGTACAGCCAAAAGACTGCTGGCATCCTGTACAAAAAAAGCGCCCTCCGCGAAGCCGTACAGATGCTCCACGCCGGGTACATCATATAAATATGCTATCTGCGGCAGGTAAGGACAGGTCTCAACACGCACGCCGTCCTTTTCCCAGGCACTTCTCAGCGCCTCCGCATCAGCCTTCTCTGAGATATGCACGCTGACAGGCCGTTCCTCATAGAGCGAACGCAGAAAGACCAGGCTCCGTTCCTTCCCGAAACGCCGGTCCAGGAGCTCAACGATCCACTCCGGCACGGAATAACGCAGGGAAAGCGCCTCCATACTGTCTTCCGACTCAAACATCCGGCGGATCGCATCCCCGGAACGGTCGATCCCGCGCAGTACGCCGTTGACAAAAGGAGCCAGTCCCCCCAGCCCCTTCTTTTTGGCAAGCTGTACCGACTGGTCGCAGGCGGCGGAAGCCGGCACGCTGTCCATATAAAGAAGCTGGTATACGCCCATACGCAGGATCAGACGCACCGGCAGCTTCATTTTCCCGCCTTTCACCGAGGCGTAACGGTCGATGATATGGTCGAGGCTCAGACGGCGCTCGGTCACTCCCTGACAGAGCCTCAGATAAAAGGCCTTGTCCCTCTGCGGCAGCCAGTCATATTTATCCAGCACCGCAGCACTCAGCTCCGTGCTCTTCTTTTCCGTTTTTTCCAGTTCCAGCAGGGTCTCAAAAGCGAGCCTGCGGCTTTCCGTCACACTCATCCTAGCCCAGCTTCTCCCCGCATTCGGGATGAACACCCCGCAGATAATCCGCAGCGCTCATGCGTTTTTTCCCTTCCTGCTGCAGTTCCGTGATCCGAAGGATCCCGCTCCCGCAGGCGATGTCCAGGGCTTCTTTTTCCACACGTACGATGGTTCCGGGTTCCGCGGCTGCGCTGTTTTCCCCGACACTTCCCGGGAGGCATTCGCTCTTCCAGATCTTCATGCCCTTCCCCCGGTAAACAGTGGATGCCACAGGCCAGGGGTTCAGTCCGCGCACGAGCCGTTCCAGCTCTGCCGCGCTTTTCGAAAAATCCAGGATCCCGTCCTCTTTTTTCAGCATGCCGGCATAGGAGCTTTCTTCCTCCTTCTGCTTACGGGGCGTGAGCTTTCCTGCCTCCAGAAGGGGCAGCGCTTCTGTGATCAGCTCCGCGCCCAGCTCCGCAAGGCGGTCAAAAAGGCTGCCTCCCGTCTCGTCCACCGCCAGCACATACTCACGCTGCATCAGGATATCCCCGGTATCGATCCCTGCATCCATCTGCATGATGCTCACGCCGCTCTTTTCTTCGCCGTCGATCACCGCTCTCTGTATGGGAGCCGCTCCGCGGTATTTCGGCAGCAGGGATGCATGGATGTTCACGCAGCCGAGCCTCGGCATATCCAGGATCTCGGCCGAGAGGATCTGTCCGAAGGCCGCCACCACAAAAACGTCCGCGGGTATCTCCCGCAGGGCTTCCACGGCCTCCGGCCTTTTGATCTTTTCCGGCTGCAGGATCTTCAGGCCGTGTTCCAGTGCACATTCCTTCACCGGACAGGGCACGGGTTCGCTGCTGCGGCCCTTTGCACGGTCCGGCTGACAGACCACGGCCGTGATCTCATAGCCTGCTTTCAGCAGGGCTTTCAGGGGTGGCACCGCAAAATCCGGCGTCCCCATATATACGATCTTCAATCTTCTTCCTCCCCGATCTCCTCATCCTCCGACAGATTGCTCACATCCTTCAAAGGTCCGTTTACCTTTGAGGTATACATGATCCCATCCAGATGATCGATCTCGTGGCAGAGACAGCGTGCCAGAAGCTCCGTTCCCTCGATCTCAAATTCCTTCATCTCACGGTCCAGCGCCGCGACGCGGACATAAGCCGGCCTTGTCACCTCACCGACCTTTTCCGGCACCGAGAGGCAGCCTTCCCAGCCGGTCTGCTCACCGCTGCTTTCCAGGATGCGCGGATTGATCAGCACATGGGGATCCTCTCCCGTCACATCGATCACCACCAGGCGCTTCAGCACCCCCACCTGGGGAGCCGCCAGTCCCACGCCGTTCGCATCATACATAGTCTCGAGCATGTCGTCGATCAGCTCGTTCAGATGCGGCGTCATCTTTGTCACCGGACGACAGGGTGTCTTCAGCACCTCGTCTCCCTGTTTTCTCACATTTCTGATTGCCATTGTCTCTCTCCTTATACTTTCCGGTATCCCGCGCGTACCTGCCCGCATTCCTGCGGGATCCCTGATTTTATATCACAGCATCCCCGCCCGTCAGAACATGCTCACGGGATCGGGATCGAACTGCAGCAGCACCTCGCGGCTTCCTTCCTTCAGCTTCAGTTCCTCCTGCAGGGCCCAGGCCTCTTCCGCTGCCCTTTCCAGCACCTTCCGCTCCTTATGTCTTAAATACATCCCCGTCCGGCACACATCCCGGAGCTTCCCGATACAGGCGGCCGCCGGTCCGAGGATCTCGGGTGCATCTTCCCCCATGCGTTTTTTCAGCTCTTCCTTCAGGACCTTCGCCCGCTCCATCCCGTCTTCCTCACTTTTGGAGAAAAACTGCAGAAGCAGGAGATGGCTGGCCGGCGGATAATCCGCAAGCTCACGGTAGGCGATCTCCTCTTTATAAAAAGACTCGTAATCCTGCGCCGCCGCATAACGCAGCGCATAATGCTCCGGCCGGTAGGTCTGGATCACCACCTCGCCGGGCTTATCCCCGCGTCCCGCGCGCCCCGCCGCCTGGGCCAGCAGCTGAAAGCTCCGTTCCGCTCCCCGGCAGTCGGCGGCGTTCAGCGAGATATCCGCCGCTATGGCTCCCACCAGGGTCACATTGGGAAAATCGTGTCCTTTGACGATCATCTGCGTCCCGACAAGGATGTCCGCTTCTCCGTCCGCAAAGGCGGAAAGGATGCGCTCGTAATCGTCCCTGTTTTTTGTGGTATCCGCATCCATACGGCTGATGCGTACCGCCGGATAAAGCTTTTTCAGCTCCTCCTCGATCTTTTCGGTCCCCGCACGGAAACCGGCAATGTATTTTGATCCGCAATCCGGGCAGAGCTTCGGTTTCGCCTCACTGTGGCCGCAATAGTGGCAGTACATGCGTCCGTCCCTGTGCTCCGTCATCGAAACGGAACAGTGCGGACACTGCAGCACATGACCGCAGCTGCGGCAGGATACAAAGCCCGCCACCCCGCGACGGTTGATAAAGAGCATGCTCTGTTCGCCCCGGACGATACGTTCCGTGAGCAGCTGCTTTAAGCGTTCCGAGAAAAAGCTGCGGTTCCCCTTCTTCAGCTCTTCACGCATATCCGCGATATAGACCTGCGGCAGCCTCGCATTGCCGTAGCGCTGCGTAAGTTTATAAAGATGCGCCTCACCGCATTCCGCACGGAAATAGCTTTCCACCGAAGGCGTGGCACTTCCCATCACCAGCAGCGCGCCGTTCTGCTCCGCCAGATATTCCGCCACTTCCCTGGCATGATACTTGGGCATCTTCTCGCTTTTATAGCTGCCCTCATGCTCCTCGTCGATGATGATCACTCCGGTCGCCGGAAAAGGCGTAAACAATGCCGATCGCGGCCCGATGATGATATCCAGTTCCCCTTTCCGTGCGCGCTCATACTGGTCATAACGCTCCCCGTCCGATAGCTTTGAGTGCATGACCGACACCCGCTCCCCGAAACGCGCATAAAAACGCATCAGGGTCTGGAAGGTCAGGGCGATCTCGGGGATCAGCACGATGGCCTGCCGGCCGCCGGCTATGGCATCGGCGATCAGTTCCGTGTAGATCTCGGTGGTCGCCCTGTCAGTAAAACAGTGCAGCAGCACGGGCTTTTTATCCCCCGCATGATAAGCCGTAAGGATATTCTCCGTAACCGTACGCTGCTCGTCCGTAAGCTCTGCAGCGCACTTCCCGCCGCTTTTCGGCACCGGTGCCCGGTAAAGCTGCTCTTCCTTAATGCAGATCAGCCCGTCCTTTTCCGCCGTTTTCAGTACCGACGCCGAGATCTGCAGTTTTTCCTTTACGATCTGCTCCGGCAGTTCCTCTGCCGTAAGAAGCGCGCGGTACAGACGTATCCTTCCCGCAAAACGTACGGGGCTCAGGGATGCGATCTCGTCCTCAAGGCGGGATGCCGCCGCCAGGCGCAGGATGCGTTTGTAACGCATCTCCTTTACCTTTTTCTTTACGGGCAGCACCGTCCGCATGGCCAGCGCCAGCGTACCGCCGTAACGCCTCTTCATCCAGATGGCCAGCTGCATCGTACGGCTTTCCGGGCTGACGGATCTCTCATTGATCCTTAATATCTCCTTGCACTGTTCCGCAGGGAAAGCACTGTGATCCGTGATCGATAGCACCCAGGCTTTCCGCTCCGTATCCGCCTTTCCGAAAGGAACCGTCACTTCCATCCCTTCCTTCAGCGTCTCCTCCATTGCCCCGGGGATACGGTAGGTAAAAGGCCGGTCCAGCTTATCCACGGAAATATCAATGATCACTGCTGCAAAAAGCATTCTTCAGTTCTCCGCGAGAAAAGGATAAGCCTGCTCCATACGCTGCACGCCCTCCGTCTTCCCCAGTTCTTTCAGCACATCCCTGACCAGACGCCGTTCATCCATGGGATGTTTCACCCCGCGGATCTCCTGATAATCCTCATGTCCCTTACCGGCCAGCACGATGATATCGCCCTTCTCTGCATTCTCCAGGCAATAGCGTATCGCTTCCTTACGGTCGGCGATGGTCACATATTTCCCATCGGTCTTTTTCATGCCCGTCACGATATCCGCGATGATATCCAGCGGTTCCTCATTTCTGGGATTGTCCGAAGTGATGACCGACAGATCGGAAAGCCTGCCGCTCACCTCCCCCATCTCATAACGTCTGGATTTTGCACGGTTCCCGCCGCAGCCAAAGAGCGTGACGATCCTGCCCCCGCCGTATTCCCGCAGCGTGGTCAGCAGGCTTTCAAGAGCCATCGCGTTATGTGCATAATCGATCATCAGCGTATACTCGGCAGATACCGGCAGCATTTCGATCCGCCCTTTGATCACGGCGCCTGCAAAAGCTTTCAGCACGGTGTCCAGCGTCTCTTCCGGCCTGCGCTCATCTCCCAGCCGGGGCAGCAGCTCATAGACTGCCGACAGCGCTGCCAGGATATTCTGTGCGGAAAAACGTCCCGGGAAAGGCAGCGCCACTTCTCTCGGCTCCGCCGTGAGCCCGTGCAGCAGGAAACGCACGCCCAGATGTCCGCCGGCCTGATACAGCGACAGATCCGAGGCCCGGTATCCGGCATCCTCCCCAAAGCCGAAACGTACGATGCGCTCCGCCGTATTTCCCTCAAGGATCTGCTCCGTATGCGCGTCATCCCCGTTGACCGCGGCACAGCGGCACTGCCTGAAGAGCAGGCTCTTGCAATGCAGATAATCCTCAAAATCCTTATGCTCGTTTTCACCGATATGATCCGGTGACAGATTGGTAAACAGCGCCACATCAAATACAATGCCGTCGGTACGGTGAAGCATGAGCCCCTGGGAGCTCACCTCCATCACCATGGCCTTGCATCCGGCTTCGACCATTTCTTCCATATAGGCCTGCAGCACCGCCGACTCCGGCGTGGTATTGCCTGCCGGATACACCGCCTTTCCGGTCTCCACCTCTACGGTCCCCACCAGGCCGCAGGGGATCCCGAGACTCTTCAGCGCCGACATCACCAGAAAGCTGATGCTGCTCTTGCCCTTGGTACCGGTAATGCCGACGGTACGGAGCTTCTCTGCGGGATGCCCATACCATGCCGCCGAAACCAGCGCCAGCGCCCGTCTCGTATCTTTCGTGAGGATCAGCGCGCATCCCGCTTCCTCACAGGCTTTTTTCTGTTCTTCCTCAGCTTCCTGCGCCAGCACAGCCGCCGCACCTGTTTTTGCCGCCGCCGTGATCGCGGAATGTCCGTCAAAATTCGCGCCGCGGATCGCGATGAAAAGGCAGTCCTTTTCAAGCTTCCGCGAGTCCTGGACCACCACCGTGATCTCCCGCTCCTTCGCCTCTTCCGGGCATACGCACTCGCCGTTTTTTTCCAGTTCTATGATCAGTTCTCCGAGTTTTTTCATATAAACGTCTCCGCTTTATCATTCCGTACCGGGCCACGCAACCCTGACAGCCCCGCGTTCCCGTTCATAAAAAAGCTATGATATTATACCATAACGCACGGTCCATGGGCAAGTCCGGTGCTTCAGCCGCTCCGCTCGCGATACGCCTTTGCGGGTTCCTGTCTTGAGACAGGCGCATTGTCGGGCATAAGGCCGGGACGCGGTATTCCGTCGCCAAGCAGCTCTATGAAGCTGCGACCGGTATCGGTAACGACCGGGCCCGGTCGAGACTCAGCATCCATGCTTCGGCTCGACCTCTCGCCGCCATCCGGGCGGCTCGTCCCTGCTGTATCCGGCAGCTTCAAGAGACTGCTAGGCTCCTGCATAATGCGCCCCGGCTCTTATGCCCGCCCTGCGCATTCCAATAAATGCTCTCCCGCAGAAGCGTCTGCTCGCTCCGCTCCTCGTGGGGGAAAAGAGGAAACGCAAGATCGCACAGCTGCCAACATAATCAAAGGCAAAGCGTAATCTCAATAGCGCCGACCGATATGCCGCCGAGCAGCGCGAGGGGGCGCTACCTCTCGGGCGAGTCGGTTTCAGGACGCGACGTGCGAGCTTAGAGCGGAGGCACCAGCGGAGGACACTGCTATTACTCCGGGGTGCACTCCCGCTCTCTTCCACATATGCCCGATACAGTAAGCAGTACATGTGATGAGTGGGGTATGCACGCCGGGTAATAGCAAGAGCCCGAAGCGTTGCCGCAGCTCTTAGTGAGCACGAGCGACCAATCTCGCCCGAGGTACTGTCAGAGCGCAGCTCGCGCCCCATTCTGATAGGCGCGAGCAAGCGAGTTGCCGAGGGCGAGTCGGTTTCAGGACGCGACGTGCGAGCTTAGTGCGGAGGCATCAGCGGAGGACACTGCTATTACTCCGGGGTGCACTCCCGCTCCGTCTCATATACGCGCACATAAAAAGACCGCAGCCGTAACTGCGGTCCTTAATATGAGGGGGAGATAGTAAATGTGTTTCACTATCTGATACGTATAGTAACGCATAATTGTGTTTTTTTCGTGTCCAGAATGTGTAAATTTAAAATTTTTCTTTCCGGGCGATCACGCACAGTCCTCTTCCGGTCCGGGTGCCGAAAAATCGCGTCCTCCGAAAAACGGCCGGAAGATCCGCCGGCTCAGGATCAGGATCAGCGGGATCTCGAGCGCAAGGATCACCAGCGCCACGGTCAGGCGCATCGCAAAATTGTTATCCAGCCCGCGGAACACGATGTCGCCGAGATACCTCGCCAGCTTCAGGATACGCAGGTCCTCAAAGCTCAGGTAGATGATGATGGCATTGCGTCCGAGAAAATCAACGGGACGTACCGTACGGATCCAGTTGCAGAGAATGAAGAGGCCTCCCGAGATGAGCATTATCGCCGGTATGCTCAGAAAAGGATTATCCATACGCATGCTGACCAGATCCGTATCCGGCGCAAAGATGCTCAGGACGATGCCTGCTGCCAGCGCCGCAAAAGCAGCAATCACACAGGCTGCCTTACGTGTCTTCAGGAAAGCGGCCATACGCGCCAGTGCCTCCCCCCACATGCAGAAGAAAAGCCCGGTCGCCGAACGCCAGAACAGCAAAGCAAGACGCAGCATATAGTTTTCCGCGCCTGCCGCCGCCGTGTTGTACTCGATCATCCCGTTATAGCCGCGCCGGTAAAGGATGAACAGCAGCACCATACACAGGACCGACAGCACCACGAACATCCAGGGAAAGGAAAAGACATTGCGGAAGATCCGGTAAGCCGTGACCGCAAGGAAATATACCGGAAAGAACCATAAAACGGAGATCCCCATGAACGTCACGCTGTTCCAGATATGCTCATAGAGCCCGGTCAGGGTGAATCGGTCCGGCTGTATGAACATCCCGAGGGAATCGATCACCAGATAGAAAAGGCTGAACCAGAAATAGGGAACCAGGGCACTCCGGAAGTCTTCTTTCAGCACCTGTTTCTCCTTTTTATCATATCCCCGCTGATAATGGACCGCCCCGGCCGCTGTCATAAAGATCACAAAAGCGAGAGCACTCGCCCTCTGCTGTACTTCGACCGGCAGCAGATGCGTCGCTGCCGTGACCGTCGCTATGATCCCGAGTCCTTTATACAGATCCGGTTCCGACCGGCGTTTCCCCTTTTCCGTCACGATTTATAATCCTCCACTATAAGCTGCAGATTTTTCTCTCCGCGGTATTCGTTCCACTGCGGTGTGAAGATCACCGCAAAAGGCACGCCCTCTCCCCTTCCGGCCAGGAGACGCTCCAGGCTTTCTTCCCCGTATTTCTCCCGCATAAAAGCCTTGATCTCCTCCGTCCTCCGGAATAACTTCAGCTCATATTCGCGGCCTTCGTCCTCGACCTGCAGGATACATAGCTTTGCTTCGGCCCCGATCGGACGGATCCGCTTCAGTAAAAGCCCCCGTCTGGCAAGCACTGCGGAAGGATTGCCGTTTCCGCAGGGTTCCAGGAGCTTCATCTCATCGACCAGCTCCCCGTTTGCCGCATGAAGCTTCAGTTCCAGATCGATACGGATCTTCGAACGGAAATCCTCCTCCGTGAGCGTACAGTTTTCATTCAGCCTTTTGCGGAGATCCCCGAGTTTCTCCTCCGGCAGTGAAAAACCCGCTGCCTGCGCATGACCGCCGAAACGGGTAAAGATATCTGCCACCTTACTCAGTGCGTCATACATATGATATGCCGGCACCGAACGCGCCGAGCCCTTCAGACCTTCCTCGGCCTTTGTCACGATCAGCACCGGCCGTTCGTAACGTTCCCGTATGCGTCCCGCGATGATCCCGGCCACGCTTTCATGGCAGTCCGGCAGAAAGATCACATAAACCTTACAGCCCTCATGTTCTCCTGCATCGATCTGCGCGATGGCCTCGGTACAGCCCTCCTCCGTCATGGTCTTGCGGCTTTCATTGAGCTCCTTCAGTTCTGCCGCGATCTTAAGCGCCTGCGCCTGATCTTCCGTAACAAAGAGCTCCAGCGCCCGTTCCGCGGTATCGATTCGCCCCGTAGCATTGACACAGGGTCCCAGCATAAAACCGAGGTGATATGCCGTCACCGCGCCGTTAATGCCGAGCGACAGCAAAAGCTCCCGGATCCCGGAGGCCGGACGCTCCTCCATCAGCTTCAGGCCCAGCTTAACAAGCGCACGGTTTTCGTCCTTAAGCTCCATGATATCTCCGACGGTGGCAAAAGCCGCGAGCTGAAGCAGCCCTTCCTTCAGTTCCCCCGTCAGTTCCCTTTTCGCCTGATCCCGGAAAAGACTCTGGATCAGCTTATAAGCGATAAAACCTCCGCAGATCCCCGGGAAGGGGTAGCTGTCATCCTCCCGTTTCGGATCCACAACGGCTGCCGCCGGAGGAAGCAGATAATGCCTCTCTCCGTCTTTCTCTTCATAAGGCACCTCATGATGATCGGTGATGAGCAGTGTGATCCCGTATTCGGCAGCAAGCCTTGCTTCCTCCATCGCCGCGATCCCGTTATCACAGGTGAGGATCACATCCACGCCCGCCTCTCTGGCCGAGCGTATCATCTCACAGTTCATCCCGTAACCGTCCCGCACCCGGTGCGGGATCTGGGCATCTGCCTTTCCGCCCAGAGCGCGTATCCCCCGCAGCAGTATCGCGGTGGAGCAGACGCCGTCGATATCGTAGTCGCCGATCACGCGGATCTGCTTTCCTTCACGTATCGCTTCCAGGAGCACCGCACCGCTGCGATCCATATCCTTCAGCAGCAGAGGATCATGCAGACATTCCTCACCGCCGTGCAGATATGCCTTTACCGCCTCTTCCCCCTCGATCCCGCGGTTTTTCAGAAGTCTCGCCAGCACCGGCGAGATATGATATTGTTCACCGAGGGCACTGTAATCACCGCCCTTCCGTATCAGAAACCAGTCAGCCATGCCTAGAATTATAACACAGAATAATATAAATTGAACACTTCCTTTTTCCCTGTTTTGTGTTATACTATTTACTGTTTGTGATCGGGTACCGTCATATGCGGAAACCGTGACCACGCCAGGTATGCCCGGGGATGGGTTTACAATACGGAACGTAATAAAAGATAGGAGAATTCTACCATGAGCGAAATGAGCAAATCCAAAAAGAAGCGTATCGAACAGGAAAGCCTGCGTAACGCGCAGCGTCGCAGAAAAGTCATTGCCACCTTCTGGAAGATCTTTATCCCTCTGCTGATCATCGCGGCCATCGCAGCAGCTGTCCTGATCTATCAGCGTTCCAAACTGGATTACTCGCGTTATCTGACAAAGACCGGAGCCCTGACTTTTGATGCTTCCGACTATGTCACGGTCAATACCGATGCCATGAAATTTGTGAAGAGCGAGCTTCTTCCGGAAGACTCCGTTGTGGATAACGAGATCGAATCCGATCTTTCCTCCCACGAGAGCGTTTCCGAGGATAAGGAACTGACCAGCGCCTTCGGAGACAAGGTGAGCATCACCTACACCTCCACCATCGACGGTGCCGAGTATAAAAATGTAACGGAAGCCACCTCTTATACGATCGGCGATGCCGATATCGATGACGCCTTTGACGATGCGCTGGCTGATCACGCACCCGGGGATGATATCGAAGCTACCGTGGAGTTCCCCGAGGATTATGAGGACGAGACCGCTGCCGGAAAGACGGCGCAGTACAGGATCCATCTGATCGGTATCTACCAGAAACCGGAACTTAACGACGAATACGTAAAGACCTACCACTCCGATGTTGCTTCCACCGTGGCGGAATACCGTCAGAGCATCATCGATGAGCACTACAATGACAATCTGGACGATAAGATCGAAGAATCCCTTTCCCAGAACAGTGTTGTAAAATCTGTTCCCGGCGGCTATCTTCACGACACCGTACAGATCCTCAAAAAACTCGATGAGGATCAGCTTCAGTATATGAACAATCTGTACCAGCAGATCGGATACGGCACCATGCAGAACGTATACGAAATGGGCGGTTTCGAGAATATGGAGCAGTATGAAGCCGATGTGGAAGTCCGTGCCCGCGAACAGTGCGAACGCGCCATGGAGCTGCAGTACATTGCCGACCGCAACGGCATCAGCATTACGCAGGATGAAGTACGCAGCCATTATAAAGAAGAAGGCTATGAGGATGAAAACTTCGCCGAACTGGAAAAGACTTACGGCTTCGGCTATCTGGCACGCAGTGTGCTGGAGGAAAAGATCCAGAAGCAGCTGCGCAGTATCGTGAGCGTTGAATAAGGATCCGCTTTTTACAGGATCAGAAAACCGGAGCTTTCAGGGCTCCGGTTTTTTATGCGCTGATTTCTTACTGAAACTCTATCCGCCTATTACTGTACTCTCATCACATCGCTGCGTTTCTTCTTTTTCTCTTCGGCCAGTTTCTCATCGATCATATTCATGTAATGATCCAGATTGACCGACTCGTCACAGATCAGCTCCACGCAGCAGACGCTGATCTCAACAAAAAAGTCTTTTCTGCTGTTATCATTGAACTGCTCCAGAACGGAACGGATACGGCTCTTCAGCTGACTGCCCTTGGTACCGTCACGTACCAGTGCCAGCGCCATGAACTCGTCTCCGCCGATCCTGGCTACCACATCCGTCCCGCGCAGGGAATCGCTCAGGATATTTGCCGCAGAGCGCAGGGCAAAATCCCCCTCCGAATGCCCCAGACGTTCGTTGATCTGCTTTAAATTATCCAGATCGGCATAGACCAGTATCGCCATCTGTCCCATATGGATCGGATCGCGGATCAGTGCTTCCGCAAACTCCTTGAAACCGCGGCGGTTATATACGCCGGTCAGCTCGTCCAGCTTCGAGCTGCGCATGCCGTACTCATCCGCATCATCACCCGGAAGGTATTTCTGCGTCTCATTGAGCATACGCATGATCTTCATCGCGGCGCAGAGCTGTGCCGTGATCGCCGGCAGATCCTTCACGCGGTTCTGGGCCAGTTCACAGAGAAGATAGCCCAGCTGTTCGTCATTGATATGGATCAGGGAGAGTATCATCGTATAACGGCGTTCCTCGTCCATGAACCTGTTGTCAAAAATTTCGTCACCCGAAACCTTCTGCTTATCCTCCGGCACCAGCAGGATATCCGAAGGATCATTAAAGAACGATTTCAGCAAAAACTCTTCCGGCACCTTGAAACCGTGCCACACCAGTGCATCCTGATTTACAAAGGGCTCTTCGAGGCTGTAAAGGAAAGCCGCGGAAAAACCGAGCCTCACCAGCTTGTCGCAGACCGACCAGTAGGTCTTGTCGTTCCCCGGGCCGTAGCTGAGCATGTCTCTTGCGATGGAATTGGACATCCACTGGACAAAATCCGCATCTTCATCATGCTGCTGCTTTACATGTGCAAGCGAAAGCCCGAGATGCATCACGGAATGATAAAGGAACTCCCCGAGCTTCTCGTCTTTTCCACGTGCCAGCATGATATCACGCAGACGGTCGATCAGCGTATAGATCAGACGCGTATCCGCGCCGCGCTTTACCATATCATTGATCACACCGTCGCAGAGATAGGTATTCTTCTCCTCATCCGGCTCCTTTCCGTCAAAAAGACAGGCCAGAAAATCGCTGATAAAAGTGCGGCTGTCCGACAGGAAAGAGGCACCGGCAAAAGTCTCCAGTTCCTTGCTGTAATGCTGCTCCATCAGAAGCTGCACGGTCTTCTCCGGATCTTCTTTCCATTCCGCGCTCATGGCTTCCACCGCCGCGGGATCCGGCATACCGTTCACGATATCGCCGGTGGATTCCCTGCGTACCAGGGTCGTGCCAACTGTTTCCGCAGTGATGCTGTATTTCTTCAGATGTTTTAAGGCAAAATGCACCGAAAGCCTTCCCAGTTCCTCGGCATCGGCCCTTACGGAACTGAGTCCCGGCGAGATATGTCCGGCTGCAGGGCTGTCGTCAAAACCGAGCACCATGATATCCCGCCCGACGATCAGGCCGCGTTCACGGAATACTTCATACCCTCCGAGGGCCATCTGGTCATTGGCAAAGACCACCGCATCCAGCTCCGGATTCCGGTCCAGCAGATCCCGGACCTGCTCCTCGCAGAATTCGGAAAAGTTCCCATAGACTACCATGGAATCCGCCGTCTCCATATCGTGGGCGGCAAGCACCTCGCGATAAACCTGAAGCCGTTCCAGTGCATCTTCGTTCGTCATCGGTCCGCTCACCATACCGATATGGCGGCAGCCCTTTTTCTCGATCAGTTCTTCGATCCCCCTGCGGAGACCGCTCTTATTATCAAAGGCGATGGACGGATATCCGTCCAGACGGTCGGCCACCAGTATGGTGGGGATCCCTTCATAATCACGTAAAAACGTCCGTTTTTCTTCCTCGCTGATCACCGTACCTATGGTGCCGGAAAGCACCAGCAGCACATCGATATTCGCCTTTCTCGCATAGGAGAATACCGTATTGTACTGATAATCCGTACGGGTGCGCTCCGGATCCGCATACTGTCCTTTTAAGTAGCGTCCGGGGAAAACGAAGAGATTGACATCCGCCTCCTCGCTTCCCACGCAGGCTCCGCGATAGATCGCCTGGTCAAAGGCGTCCTTCATGTTGCTTAAAAACAGTCCGACGTTTTTACGCTTCATTTAGTCCTCTTCCTCACTGGGTGGTAATTTCTTACGCAGCACATACCACAACGCTCCCGTTACACAAACGGAAGAATAAGTACCGCAGATGATACCGATGATCAGCGGCAGCGCAAACTCACGGATGGAGGATACGCCGAGGATAAAGAGCACGATGACCATGATCACCGTGGTCAGTGATGTGAAGATCGAACGGCTTAAGGTCTGGGATACGCTCTTGTTCACCACGCCGTCCAGCTCCAGCCGGTTCTTTCTCAGATTGTTGTTCGCTTTCAGATTCTCACGCACACGGTCGAAGATAACGATGGTGGCGTTGATGGAATAACCGACGATGGTCAGCATACATGCGATAAAGGTGGAGCTGACCGAATAGCGTACCAGGGCGTAGAAGGTGAGCACCACCAGCACGTCGTGGATCAGAGCGCATACGGCGCTGGCACCGAAACGGATATCGCTGAATCGCAGCCAGATATAAAGCAGCATGCACAGAGCCGCTACCGCGATGGCCAGCAGGGATTCCTTCTTCATCTCGCCCGAGATCGTGGAACCGATGGTCTCGCTGGTGATCTTCTCCTCAGGTACGGAGAACTTGCTGCTCATCATATCGTTCAGGGCCTGGCGTTCATCCACGTTCAGCACGCGGGTCTTGAATATGACTTCGTTCGTATCGTTTACGATCTGGGCCTGTACATTGGCGTCGCCGGTGATGGCTTCGATCTCCGGAGTCACGGTGCTGTCGATCTGCTCGAGCGTCATGGCTTCATTAAAGGCTACGGTGGTCGCGGTACCGCCCTTGAACTCAAGACTGTAATTCAGGGCGTCGCCGGTGGTCGCACCGAATACGATCATCGCGATGATGCCGATGACGATGACGCCGATGGAGATACCGAAGAAAAGCTTCTTGCGGCTCAGGAAGTTGATGGTCTTCTCTTCCTTTGCCTTCGCTTTTTCGCTTACACCGTAAAGCGTGGGCGATTTGATGCCTACGGCATAGAACGCGTTGATCAGGAGTCTGGTGACTGCCAGCGCCGTGAACATGGAAAGCACGATACCTACGGCCAGCGTATAAGCAAAGCCCTTAACGGAACCGCTGCCCATGAGCATCAGTACGATGGCTGCGATCAGGGTTGTGATATTACCGTCGATGATGGCGGAAAGGGCCTTGGAGAAGCCGGCTTTGATGGACAGCTTCACATCGCTTCCGGCACGCAGCTCTTCTTTGATACGTGCGAATATGATGACGTTGGCGTCCACAGCCATACCGACGGAAAGGATGATACCGGCGATACCCGGCAGGGTCAGCGTCATCTCGAAAAGGTTCATTACCAGGATCACGAGCATGCAGTAAAGCACCAGGGCAATAGAGCTTGCGAAGCCCGGCAGACGGTATACGATGCACATCAGGAGCACGACCAGGATCAGACCGATGAGGCCGGCGATCAGGGAAGTACGGATCGCATCGCTGCCCAGCTGGGCACCTACAACGTTGGAACGCAGTTCCTGAAGCTCCAGCTTCAGTCCGCCGATACGGATGTTCTGCGCCAGGATCTGTGCTTCGTTGAAATCAGCCATACCGCTGATCTGTGCCTGTCCGCCCGAGATCATCTCATCCACGTGGGGGATACTGATCAGTTCGCCGTCATAATAGATCGCGATGGTATGCGTCACATCCCTGGACGGAGAGGCCAGCTCTCCGGTGGCTTTGGCAAATTTCTCGCCGCCCTCGCTGGTCAGGGAAAGGCTTACGATATACTGAGTCCCATTCATATTATCCTTATCGGTATATGCCTTCGCTTCAGCCGACACCACATCGGTACCAACGATCACGATGCTCTGTCCGTCCGCCACGATCTCCTCGATGGGCTTTGCCAGACCGGAATACGTGTAGTTCGCGCTCCCATCCGGTGCAAGCGGCCGGATAAAATACAGGGATCCCGGGCTGCCCAGTTCTTTCAGTATCGCATTGGCGTCGGTCACGCCGGGGATCTCGATGCTGATACGATCGCTTCCTTCCGGATATACGTTTGCTTCCGTGGAATACTGATCGATACGCTTTCTCAGCTTGAATACGGTATCGTCCACATCCTCTTTCGAGGGTTCTTCATCTCCTACCACCTCATAGGTGATGGAAACACCGCCGGCCAGGTCCAGACCGAGCTTCGTCTTCGCTGCCGAGCCGACTCCCGTCTCATCCACACCGTAAAGTACCAGATACAGGCATCCGGCCAGTGCTCCGATCACGAGAAGCAGGCACAGATAGCCTTGCCACTTTTTCATGATTCTTCCTCCTCTTCCATTGCTTCCGCTGCTTTTAACATGATCGCGCATTCCACGCGTTTACGCTGCAATTCACAGCCGATCTCATAATTCCCGTTGATATCACCGGAAAAATGCTGGGCATTCGCCATACAGCCGCCGCTGCAGTAAAACTTTGCAAAACAGTCACGGCAGGCGGGCCTGCTGTACACATTGCAGTTATGAAAACGACGCTGAAGATCCGTGTTGAGGATACCTTCGCGCACGCTTCCGAGCTTAAACTCCTCCTGTCCAACAAACTGATGGCAGGGATAGATGTCACCCCAGGGGGTAACGGATACATATTCACAGCCGGCACCACAGCCGGACAGCCTTTTATATACGCAGGGGCCGCATTCCAGATCGATCATGAAATGAAAGAAATTAAAGCCCCGCCCTTCCTTACGGCGTTTGAGCATCTCATCCGCCAGGATATCATACTGTTCGAGCAGCACCGGTATGTCCTCCTTACGGAGCGCATAATCCTCTTCCGGCGAAGCCACCACGGGTTCCACGGAGATCTGCTGAAAGCCAAGATCGGCCAGATGCAGCACATCCGCGGCGAAATCCGTATTATACCTGGTATAGGTGCCCCGCACATAATAATTCATCTGTCCGCGGCGTTCGGCAGCCCGCTGATAGAGCGGAACGATCCCGTCGTAGCTGCTCTTTCCGTTACGGTAAGGGCGCATACGGTCATGCACCTCTTTCCTTCCGTCGATGGAAAGCACGAGATTGCTCATCTCCCGGTCCGCAAATTCCATGATCTCTTCATTAAGAAGAGTCCCGTTCGTGGTGAGCGTGAAACGGAAATTCTTGTCATGCTCCTTCTCAATGCTGCGGCCGTATTCCACCAGTTCCTTTACCACATCCCAGTGCATCAGCGGCTCGCCGCCGAAGAAATCCACTTCCAGATTCCGCCGGCTGCCGGAATGCGCCACCAGGTAATCCAGCGCCTGCTTCCCCACCTCGGCCGACATCATCGCACAGGGGCCGAAATATTCCCCTTCGCCGGCAAAGCAGTATTTGCAGGCCAGATTGCAGGCATGTGCGATATGCAGGCACATGGCCTTGACCACGATCTCCCGGTCCTGAAATGCTTCGATACTCTCTTCATATTCATCACGCGAAAAAAGGCGGCCGCTGTTTTTCAACTCAAGCAGCTCCGCCAGTGCTTCCTTGCGCGCAACATCCGCAAGTCCGCCCCCAAGTTCGCGGACGATCTCTTCGTCGTTCTTACCTGCAGCCAGTGCCTCTTCCACCTGTGGCAGCAGCGAATAAGCCAGTTCATCCAGCATATGCACGCTGCCGCTGTTCACATCCAGTGCGATATTGAAGCCGTGGCTCTGATAACGGTGTACCATATCTGCACAAAAACTGAAGGGTATCACCGGCATTCCTGCCGATGCTCCCCGTCAGCTCTTCCTTTCCGCTTTTTTTCTCTTATTTACGGCCCTTAACCTGCTCGCAGCTCTGGTTTCCGACTGTGCAGCTGGTCTTGCATGCAGACTGGCAGGACGTCTGGCACTCGCCGCATCCGCCGCTCTTTAAGCTCTTCTTGAAATCTCTGGTGTTCAGGCTCTTCACATGTTTCATTTTTGAAAATCCTCCATGTCATGTTTTCTTCGCAAATGCTCACTCATTGTATCATATCTCATTTACTCATGCAAGCGAATTCCACAGCGGGATAAACGCCCGTCACCTGTTCAGTCCCCGGCTGCACACCTGCTGCCCGGCTGCGGGCCGATATTCTGACCGGCAAGCCCAAGCTATGCTTGAATCACGGCGCTAAATTTGCTAATATAGGATGCATGACTGCGTCAGAGATCATAAAATCCTGCATACTGCTCGTACTGCTTCTGCTCTCGGCTTTCTTTTCATCGGCCGAGACTGCTTTTACCACGGTAAAACGCGTAAAGATGCAGCTGCTGAAGGATGAGGGCAACCGCCGGGCCGCCCTTGTGTTAAAGATCCTCGATAAGCCCGGCAAGATGCTCTCCACGATCCTGATCGGAAACAATATCGTCAATATCAGCGCTTCCGCACTCGCCACCCTCCTTGCGGAGGAACTCTTCGGCAGCATGGCAGTAGGTTTCGCCACCGGCCTGCTCACGATCCTGGTACTGCTTTTCGGCGAGATCACGCCGAAGACCCTGGCGCTTCGCAACAACGAACGTTACGCTCTCCGTTATGCGCCTTTTATCCGTGCGCTCTCCCTGGTCTTTACCCCTCTCATCTTCATCATAGACAAGCTATCCAACGGCATCCTCCGCATCCTGCGCGTGGATCCCGAAAGCAAGGTGCTGCGCATCACCGAAAGCGAGCTTCTCCGCTATGTGGACGTAAGCCACGAAGACGGCGTGATCGAAAGCGAAGAACGCGAGATGATCCATAACATGTTCGAGTTTTCCGATGCCGTGGCCAGGGACATCATGATCCCGCGGCTGAACATGGTCATGGCGGATGTACATGCGGATTACGAAGAGGTGCGCGATCTTTTCCGCGAGCATATGTATACGCGCCTGCCGGTATACGAAGACAGCCCGGACAATATCATCGGCGTGCTCAATGTCAAGGACTTCCTCTTTCTGGAGGACGGCGGACATTTCCATCTGCGCAAGCTGATGCGCGACGCCTATTATACCTATGAATACAAGAAGGTCGCCGACCTGCTGACCGAGATGCGGGAAAGGAACATGCCCATTACGATCGTGCTCAACGAATACGGCACCGCCGAGGGCATGATCACGATGGAGGACCTGCTGGAAGAGATCATCGGTCAGATCCGTGATGAATACGACGCCGACGAAGCCGAACTGATCCAGAAGCTTTCCGCAAGGGAATATCTCGTGAACGGTACCATGAACCTGGATGACATCAACGAGTCCCTGGGAACCTCCTTCGAAAGCGAGGATTACGATTCCATCAGCGGTATCATCATCGAACAGCTCGGAGACCGGCTGCCGGCCCAGGGCGAAAAGGTGGTGCTCCCCGACGGGACGCTCCTTCGTGTGGAAAAACTGGATAACAACCGCATCGAGACCGTGCGGCTCATCCTGCCCCGAAAAGAAGAAAAGAAAGAATAAGCCCGGTCGTCCCGGGCTTTAATTATCTTTTTGTATCTGTTTTACTTTCCTCTGCGCTGCCGAACGATCTCGTAGGCCAGCACTCCGGCCGCTACCGAGGCGTTCAGGGAATCCAGTTGCCCCTTCATGGGGATCGATACCCGGTAATCGCATTTCTCCTTTACCAGACGGCTCACGCCCTCGCCCTCGCTTCCGATGACCAGGCCGATGGAGCCTTTCAGATCGCAGTCATACATCTCCGTCCCGTTCATATCGGCGCAGGCAAACCACATCCCTCTCTTTTTCCATTCCTCTATGGTCTGGGAGATATTGGTCACGCGGGCCACCGGCAGATAATTCAGCGCACCGGCGCTTGTCCTGGCAACCGCCGCCGTGAGTCCCACCGCACGGTTTTTGGGGATGACCACGCCATGGGCACCGGCCTGGCAGGCGGTACGTATGATGGCTCCGAGATTGTGCGGATCCTCGATCCCGTCCAGCAGGAAGAAAAAGGGAGGCTCCCCCGACTTCTCCGCTGCCTCCCAGAGGGCTTCGGGATCGGCATATTCATAGGCGGCCACCGTTGCGATCACGCCCTGGTGCTTTCCGGTCTGCGAAAGCTGGTCCAGCCTTTCCTTCTCCACATATTTTATAAAAGCGCCGCTCTTTTTCGCTTCCCTGCGTATGCTCAGGACCGGCCCGTCATTGCAGCCGTCCAGGATATAAAGACGGTCAACGGTCTTCCCCGAACGGAACGCCTCGAGCACCGCATTTCTTCCTTCGATCTGTGATTCCGAATATCCCATCCTAGTTTTCCTCCAGAAAGCGCAGCGCCTTCTCCATAAGCTCAGTGAGCCGTTCTTTCCGGCCTGCCAGTTCCAGATAGCCCAGCACGGCTTCAAAACCGGTCGCACGGTGATAATCGGCGTTTGCCGCGCTCTTGGGCGCCGCATGGGAACGCGCATTCTTCCCCCGCCGGAAAATATCCTTTTCTTCCTCATCCAGCTGGTCCGCCAGCATTTCCGCCGCTTTCGCCTGGGACTGTGCCCTTACGAAACGGGTCGCGAGCACATGGTATTTTTCCACCGGAAGGTTTCCCCTTCCCCGCAGCAGATACGCGCGCACAAAGCGCTCGTAGACCGCATCTCCCAGATATGCCAGCGCCAGCGGACTGTAGGTCCTCAGATCTTCTCCCACGTTACGCCTTCCCTCGTATCGCGGATCGCGATCCCGCGCCCGAGAAGTTCGTCGCGGATCGCATCGGCACGCGCAAAATCCTTGTTTTTCTTTGCTTCGGCACGCTCGGCGATCGCTTTCTGCACATAGGCTTCCAGCTCCCCGTCAACGGCCGCCTCCGGATAAGGCTTCGTCAGTTCGAGTGAAAAGACCGTATCGAAGCTTTCCGCCAGTTTCTTCTTCGTCGCCTCGCTGATATCATCCTTGAGCATATCGTAAAGCACGGTAAAGGCCATGGACGTGTTCAGGTCATCCTGGAGCACCTCCGAAAAGCGTGTGCGGTAACGTTCGAAAGCTGCTTCGTCCACCACGCCTTCCTCTTTCAGCTGTGAGCAGCGTCTGCGCAGCTTTTCATAAGCGGAAGCCATCTGTTCGAGCACTTCCCAGGAGAATTCCAGCGGCTTGCGGTAATGGGACTGCAGGCAGAAATAGCGGTAAGCCAGCGGATCGAAGCCCTTCTCCTTCAGGAAAGAAAGCGTCAGGAAATTCCCTTTGGATTTGCTCATCTTTCCGTCTTTTTCCACCAGATGATGGACATGGAACCAGTAACGGCACCAGGGATGCCCGAGATAGGCCTCGCTCTGGGCGATCTCATTGGTATGATGCGGGAAGATATTGTCCACGCCGCCGCAGTGTATATCCATATATTCCCCGAGATGCCGGATCCCGATGGAGGAGCACTCGATATGCCAGCCCGGATAGCCCAGCCCCCAGGGGCTCTCCCACTTCAGCTCCTGATCCTCAAACTTGGACTTGGTGAACCAGAGCACAAAATCCGTCTTGTTCCTTTTATTGCTGTCCTCTTCCACATCCTCCCGGACGCCTACTTTCAGCTCATCTTCATTCTGGTTCGAGAGCGTATAATAACGCTCCAGCTTTGAAGTATCGAAATAGACATTATCGCCGGCCACATAGGCATAGCCCTTCTCCAGGAGCACTTCGATCATATGGATGAAATCCTCTATGCAGTGCGTCGCCGGCTCCACTACATCGGGCATGCGCATGTTCAGCGCATTAAAATCATCAAAGAATGCCTTGGTATACTGCTCGGCGATCTGGAGCACCGTTTTATGCTCCCGCTTCGCGCCCTTCAGCATCTTGTCCTCCCCGGTATCCGCATCGGAGGAAAGATGCCCCACATCCGTAATGTTCATGACGCGTTTCACCTCATAGCCTGCATAGATCAGGGTCTTTACCAGCACATCCTCACAGATATAGGTACGCAGGTTTCCGATATGCGCAAAATGATAGACCGTAGGTCCGCAGGTATAGATCCCGACCTTTCCCTCCGTATGCGGGACGAAGTCCTCGAGCTTTTTCCCTGCTGTATTGTAAATTCTCATGATCTCTTATCTCCTTTCGATCCTGTCCGCACTTTGTTCTCACGATCTCCGCCGGACAGACTGCTGCGAAATTTCCACGACCCTTTAAATGCCCGCCGCCGTTTCAGCTGCCGGGCGTATATGCCGCACAGCCTCCGCTGCCGGCGCCCGGACATCGCGCGCAGCCCCCGGCGGTCATATCATAGGATACCGCGTCACGTATGCTGCTCAAAAGACACACCGCCTGTGCCGCGATCCCTTCTCCCCGTCCGGTAAATCCAAGGTGTTCTTCCGTCGTTGCCTTGATGCCGATCTGGCTCACATCCGCTTCCAGCACGCCGGCGATCCGTGTCCTCATCTCATCGATATAAGGTCGCAGCTTCGGTGCCTGGGCGATCACGGTCGCATCGATGTTCTCCAGGATAAAGCCGGCTTCCGTCACCCTGTCATATACTTCCTTTAACAGCTTCATGCTGTCGATCCCGGCATAGGCGGGATCCGTATCCGGAAAAAGCGCCCCGATATCTCCCAGGGACGCCGCGCCGAGTAACGCATCCATAATGGCATGAACCAGGACATCCGCGTCGGAATGTCCGATCAGCCCCTTTTCATAAGGGATCTCAACGCCGCCCAGGATCAGTTTTCTCCCTTTCCCGAGCCGGTGTACATCATATCCGCTGCCGATCCTCATATATACCTCCTGTAATTGCCCTGCGGCCGTCTTTCCACACCTTTTTTTGAATCCGATGCCCTCATGATGCGTGCGGCCTCGGAATCGGCCGGGCTCACGATTCGGCCGAAGCGGTCATAATAGGTCAGCAGCCCCGTATTTCTCGCAGGCTTCTTTTTCCCGCCCTCGGTCAGTTCCCTCGAAAGAGCCTCCGTGTCTTTTTGCGCGATCATATCGCGGATCCGCTGTTCGCGGCCGCTGCCGGTACCCCTGCCCGCCGCATTTCCGGACGCGGCGCTTACTTCCGCACTTTCTTTATTTTCTTCCGGATCTTTTTTCCCGGCTTCGTCCCCGTACCACAGCTTTGAAAAGAATTCCCGGAAAAAGGCCGCAACCCTTGACAGAAAACTGCCCCGGGGCTGTCCGGGAGAAGCCGCCGTTTCCCGCTCCTCTTTTTTCTCCGTCTTCTTTTCTTCCGCAGACTGTGACGGACGATACTCTTCTTTTTTTGCTTTCGGCTTCGGTGACTGTTTCGGTGAAGTGCCGCGTTCCCAGATCACGCCGTCGTCATCCGGCAATAAAAAAGCCGGCGCCTCGCCTTCTATGCGCGCAGCTTTTTTTCCGCCCCGTTCATAGGCGCCGGTATATGTATTTCTGCTGTCTACAGGATTGATCATCGGCAGAGGATCTCACTGGATCTGTTCCGTCGTTATTGCCCGCTCATAAGCCACACATTCCATGCGCAGCTTTGACCGGACGGCTCAGCCTCCAAGCAGCGGATTCCCGGAAGGCGTGCCTCCGAGGATCGGATTGGATGATGCTCCCGAAAGCAAAGGATTTGCCACCGGATTTGTATAAGGCTGGGCGCCGTATAAAGGTGACGCTGACGGTGCCTGGGGCACAAATGCAGGCATTCCCCCGGGCTGTGCCGCATAGGCCGGAAGCCCTCCCGGCTGTGCCGCATAGGCCGGCATGGCCGAGGCGCCGCCGAAAGCGGGTGATCCCGGGCCCGAAGGCAGATAGGAAGACATTCCTCCCGGGCCGGATCCGGGATTGGCCGCATAAGGCGGAACCTTTCCGGGTGTCTGGGATGAGCCTGCCGCCACATAGGCTGCCTGCTGGATCTGATAAGCCGTAGCCTGTCCATAGGAACCGCGCTCCGGCGTGATATAGTTTTCAAAGGAGATCTCACCGGACAATCCGCCGGCCGGCCGCTGTGTACCGTTCTTCAGCGCCTTTTCTGCCGCGCGCAGACTGGGTGAATCAAATATGGATTCCTCTGCTTTCTTCTTCTCTTCCTCGGCACGAAGCTTTTCAAGTATCGTAGGTCCTGTGGCTCCGGAAAGTGCGCCGCCGCCATGCCCCTGGATCAGGGATGCGGATTCAAAAAGCCCGTCCGTATTTCCGGAAATGGTCCCTTCCGAGGCCGGGGCGGATGCTGCCTCTGCAACAGGCGCTGCCTGATATGCCGGCTGCGCAGGCTGTACCTGCCTGGCGGGTGTCGTATTGTGATAGGCACTCACGCCGCTCTGATAAGGTGATGCGGGTGTTGCCGCAGGGAACGGAGATACCGGTGCCGCATAAGGTGCCGCATAGGGTGCTGCAGGCGCTGCGGGCGCCGCATAGGGTGCTGCAGGTGCTGCGTAAGGCGCTGCAGGTGCCGCGTAAGGCGCTGCAGGTGCCGCTGCATAAGGCGCCGCCGGTGTATACGGAGGTGCCGCAGGCGCTGCCGCCGCCGGATTATACGAAGGTACCGCAGGCGCTGCC
Source organism: Lachnospiraceae bacterium (assembly GCA_016282915.1). GTDB lineage: Bacteria > Bacillota > Clostridia > Lachnospirales > Lachnospiraceae > NK4A136. The sequence continues at coordinate 59,375 of JAEELW010000130.1, forward strand.
GCCGCTGCCGGCGTATACGAAGGTACCGCAGCTGCTGCTGCCGCTGCCGAAGGATTATACTCGGGTACTGCAGGTGCTGCCGCCGCTGCCGGCGTATATTCGGGTACTGCAGGCGTCTCGGGTTTTCCGAACATTGCCAGCTCCGCAGCGGCTGCCGCTGCTTTTCTGGCTTCCTCTTCCGCGCGCTCCCTGGCCGCCCTGGCCTCTTCCTCTGCCCGGGCTTCCGCCTCGCGTCTCGCATTCTCCGCAGCCTGTGCTTCCTCGGCCGCTCTGGATTCCGCCTCGAGTCTTTCCACTTCTGCAGCCCTTGCTTCTGCCGCAGCCTGTGCTTCTGCCGCCTGCTGATGTTCCTTATGATAGTTCGGATCGTAGACCGGTCCTGCCATCAGGACCTTGGGTTTATAAGCCGGCCGGAAGGGCGTGGCAGGCGTCGGCGGGAAAAGTGCAGCCGGATCCACGGAAGACACTCCCTTTTCACCGGAGATGCGGACGGTATGTGTGCTGTCGGCCGAATACGGCGTAGGCGAGATGGTTGCTTCCACGGTCTCCACTTCGGGCTCGGGTGCTGCCGCCACTACGGATACCGGTGCCGCCTGCACTTCCTCAACAGCCGCAGGTGCCGCTTCCGCTTCTTCCTTCTTTGCCGCTTTCCCGGGTTTCAGGAAATCCAGATCCGCTCCCTTATCCTTGTCGCCTTCACGTCCGTAGATACTTCCGAAAGAGATAAAACCGCCTACAGTCCCGCCTTTTTTCTTTGTATCCTTTACATACTTTCGGATATTGAACTTACATCCCGGACACAGTTTTATCGAGTCATCTACAAAACGTTTACACTGTGGACAGGTGATATTTGCCATCTTTTCTTTTCCTCCTGAAACAGAACAAAATAACAAGAAAATGCTTGCTATACAGGCATTTTTCTGCTCATACCGGTCAAAAAAACTTCGCCGTGATATAGGCCGTTCTTATCATCAAAGTATTATACACCAAAAAACATTGTTTGAAAAGCCACTTTTCGTAAATAATGCACAAGGTTTGTTACTGTTCACGGCCTGAGGGCCGCGAACAGCCGCAACTTTCATACGGAACGGCTCTGTTCCGCATCCGTGTTTCCGCTTTCCGCGAGAATACGGAGCTTTTCAAAATCATATTCTGCGGCCGCTTCCTGCATTTTTGAAAGAAATGTCTTTTCTTCCGGCGCCAGTTCATGCTCCCCGAATTCTGCCAGAAGCTCTTCGATCCCGAGATTATCCCGCTCCTCCGCACATTCCCTTATCTTTGCAAGCAGTCTTCTGCGTACACCCTCATCCTGCTGCTTCTGCTGCGTTTCCTTTGTTTCCGTCTCCTCTTTCAGACGGGAAAGCGCCTGTCCGATCAGGCGGCAGCGTGTGAGCAGGCTCTCCAGCTGACGGTTCAGCGTTCTCAGATCGTTCTCCTTCGCAGCCATTTCCAGTTTCTGGGCCAGTTCTCCCGCATCCAGGGCTCCGATGATCCTCAGGCTGCTCTTCAGCGCATGGATGCGTATCGCCGCATCTTTATAATCCGAGGCGGCTACGGCTTCCTCGATCCCGTCGGCATACTGCTCCGCACTTTCCGAAAACAGCTCCAGCATCTCCAGATAGCCTTCTTCGCCGCCGCTGTACCGTATCCCCTCCGGCAGATCCAGCTCGGCGATCTGTTCCACAAAGACCGGTATCCCGTCCGGACGTTTCTCCGTTATCTCCTGTATGGCAGCCGGATCTTTCAGTCTCTCAGCCGGAAGGAAATGTTTCAGCATCTCCTCGAGCCGGCGGGGATCCACCGGTTTGGGCAGATAATCGTCAAAGCCCTCTGCGATATACTGCTCCCGCGCTCCGTCTATGGCATTGGCAGTAAGACAGATCACCACTGCATCCCGGCTGAGAGCGTCCTTCCGCGCCCTGATCCCGTGAAGGGTCTCGATCCCGTCCATCTCCGGCATCATATGGTCCAGAAAGATCATATCGTATTTTTCGGCCGCAGCAAGCTCAAGCGCCTGCTGTCCTCCGGTGGCCATATCGATCCTCATGCCGCATTTCTTCAAAAGCCCGGCGAACACCTTCAGATTGATCGGATTGTCATCCACTGCAAGAAGCCGCACATCCGGCGCATAAAAACTTTCCTGGTACTGTTCCCGTGTCTCTTCCTTTTCTTCCGTATTCTCCATCTCTTCGAGCTTCCCCTCCGGATCGTTCTGCAGACGGGAAAGTGCGAAATCCCCGTCGCCGGTACAGGCCAGCAGGTCATTGATCAGATCCAGCAGCTCATAGCCTGCCTCGCGGATATCTCCCGCATAGGAGAGAATATCGCGGTCCTTTGCTTCACGCAGTATCATCTCATTCATCCCCAGCACCGCATTGATGGGAGTCCTTATCTCATGGGACATGCGCGAAAGGAAGGCGTTCCTTGCTTCGTTCTCGGCTATGGCCCGTTCGGAAAGGTCGCGGAGACGCTCGCGGTCCTTCTTTTCCTGATCGATATTTTCCTCCACCCAGATCACATGGGACAGTTTCCCGTCCGGCAGGCGCTGCGATACGATAAAACGCCCCCTGAGCCAGAGCTGCTCCTTATTCATGAATTCCGTTGAGATCGAGCGATAGTCGCCCATCCGCTCATCCAGCGTGGAAAAATCCACAAAACGTCTCACTTCTTCTTTCGAATCGGGATCGACATCCTCTTCCACATGTTCGAGGATCATCTCCCGGGCGCCTTTCCGCTCCTGCGGAAGCATATGAAGAAGTCCTCTCTCATCCGTCTCGATCTCGGAATACAGATCGTTCACGATATCGAGATCCTGCGCGCTGCGGTAGATATCCGCTATGGATGAAAGCTGCTGATTGAGGCGTATCGCGATCCTTCCGCGTCTGTGTGACGCCCGGAAAACCCTTGCCAGTACAAGGACCACGATGATCTCTATGATGATCGTAAGGGCAACGACCATTCTCAGCGGCCGGAAGATATCCGTTGCGTTCCTTACGGAGATGCTCCGCCAGCCGTTTCCGATGGGCGACGCATATGCCACATAATTCTTTCCGTCGAAATCGAATCTGAAATACTCACTCCCCGTCTCTTTCATTTTCCCGATGAGCGCCGCGGCAAGATTGTCCTTTTCATCGGCATATCTCTTTCCGTTTTCCGCCGGATCCGAATGCGCGATCACATCCATGTGCTCATCAAGGATCATCTCGATATCCGAATCCCCGTCCGCGACAGCTTCTTCCACGATCTGCTGTATCCTGTCCATCGGCGCGTCCATGGCGATGACGCTCTCTCCGTCATCCAGAAGCTTTGCGATGGTCATCGTGAGCGCTCCGCTCTGCGCGTCCACATAAGGCTCGATCATCGTGATCTTCCCGCCGCCTTTCACGGCTTCAATATACCAGGGCCGCTCCGTCGGCTCATAATCCGCGTCCGGTGTCCATCCCGCCCCGTCCAGATACTCCCCGTCCACATAGGCGTAGAGCCCCGTGGTATTCCGGAAGACCGTGGCAGTCACGGCATTGGTCTGGTCTTCGAGAAAGATCAGCAATACCTCTTCGGGATCCCCTCTGTTGATCATGTCCTCAAAGGTATAGGCCGTGATACGCATCGCATCCATCGCGGCGTTCAGATAATCGCTGAACTGATCCGCCGTCCTGGAAGAAATGATCTGCCCGCTCTTGATGATATTTTCACGCTTTTCCGCATCGAGAAGGACATAATAGCTCATGATGATCCCGGAAAACAGAAGGATCACCAGAGCTGATATGACGGCATTCCTTATGGAAATGCGTTTCTCTTCATCCATCCCGCGCTTGTTTTCTCTCATTTTTTCCTGTCAGTTTCCTTTTCGCCGGAAGAATAGTCCATACGGCTGATGACCCGTATCCCCTTCCCGTATCCGGATCTTTCCCAGGCTGCCATGACTCTTTCTATGATCATCGGAGCATTTTCCTCGCTGAGCTCCGGGAGGAGCAGCAGAAAGCAGTTGGCCCGGTTCTGGGTGATCACGTCATTTTTCCGCAGGATGCGCTGTATGATGCAGCCGAACTGGAACATGGCCTCCTCATAAGCTTCCACGCTTTCCGTTCCTTCATCCAGAAGCATGAACATCATGCGTGTATACGGATCATGGTAACGCGCCGCAAAACGCTCCATAAAGCGGTAGATCCAGGTAAAGGTCTCCTGGCCGACCCACATGGCCTGACGCAGTTCGCTGCGTTCTTCGCAGAGTGTGAGCATGCGGGCAAACTCCGCATCGGGATCCGCATTTTCGATCCCCGGTCTCTGCAGCTCACTGTCGCAATAGCGGTAACCATGCTTTCCGTTCTGCTTTACCTGATAAAGCGCACGGTCTGCCAGCTGGAAAAGTTCATGGTAGTCCCCGCCCTTTTCCGGCACGGATACGCAGCCCAGGGATACGCCGATCGGCAGTGAAAAGTCCACGCCCATCATTTTCCTGCATTCGTTCACCATACGCTCGTTCAGACGCTCGCTGAACGCAGCCACCGCTCTCTCACTTTTTGCATTGCGGAAAAAGACCAGGAACTCATCGCCTCCGATGCGGCACAGCACATCTTCCTGCCGGCTGCACTGCCTGGAGATATCGGCAAAGCTCTTCAGTACCTGATCCCCCATATCATGCCCGTAGAGATCGTTGACCAGCTTGAAATTGTCCAGATCAAGGATCATGAGCATGCCTCCGCCGCTGCGGCACAGCTCGGCCATGCGTTCCTCCGTACCGGCCTTGTTGTAAAAGCCGGTCAGATGATCGGTCACGGCCTCTTCCGCCAGATCGTTGATCGTTTTGCTGTTGGCTATGATATTGTTGATGCGGCTTAAGAGCACATCCCTTTTTACGGGTTTGTAAATGAAATCGGCAGCGCCGAGCGCAAGTCCGCGCTGCTCGTTCTCGCTGTCGTGACCACCGGTCAGAAAGATCACCGGTGTCTGTCTGCGTCCGTATTCTTCCTCCTGCTCCCTGATGCGCCGGTAGGTTTCAAAACCGTCCATCTCCGGCATGACCACATCCAGAAGGATCAGGTCCGGTTCGTTTATCTTCAGGAATCTCAGAAGCTCCGCACCGGAACGGACGCAGCTGATCCGTATATTATCATCATCCAGCAGCGCTTTTACGTTTTTCAGGCAAAGATAGTCATCGTCCGCTACAACAAGCCAGTATTTTTCCAAAACTCTCCCCCGTCCGGCGCTCTGTCCGCCGTGATGTTACTTTTCAGCGGCCTGCCAGCCACTGAACGTAACACCGTGATCAGATTCGTGAATATATATAGTAATTCTATCATATTGGGGGGTATATCACAAGACAAAGCAGAAGGAGCTCCGCTCCGCACTATCTCAGGCTCAATCCGCTTTCTTTAGTGAAAAACAAGAGAGAACCCTTTCGGATTCCCTCTTGTTTTTCAGTAGCGAGAGGGGGACTTGATCTCCGCTCCGCTCCGGTCGGGCCAGAACCGACGTCCC
>JAEELW010000131.1 GCA_016282915.1 Lachnospiraceae bacterium
CGTAAGGATCATCAAATAAGATCCGTAAATAATGATAATGAAAAGAACGGCAGGGTTTTCTGCCGTTCTTTTTTTGAACCAGAAGGAAAACCAGAGGGGAAACCAGGGGGACGGACCTAGTGGTACTTTAGTACCACTAGGTCCGTCCCCCTGGTTTTCCCCGGTTATTCCCCGTCTTTCAGGACATCAGATCGCCGTAGCTGTTCATATTTCCCATGGTGCTCTGGAATTTTCTCTCCATCACAACGCTGCGTTCGCTGGCCAGATCCATGTAACGGATGAAAACGCTTTCTATGGCAATACCTTCTTCAGCGGCGATCTCTTCCATCACGGGTTTCAGCTGTTCAAGCTGATAAGAGACCTGCGTTTTTTGGGGATCGATATGTCCCAGCACCTTGTCCGCATAATCATTGATACGGTTTAAGAATTTTTCGTCTTCTTTGTTCATCTCTGTGACCTCTTTCTTTCGGGACAGCGTAACTTCTGCCTGACGCTGTCCGTTTGCTGTTGATATTTTACGCTGATTTTATCACCATTCCGCGGAAAATACAAATCCTTATTCAGCCCTGCGGAATGCGCAGCGGAAGCATACGGAAAGGAATATCATAAAAAACACTTGCAAAGCTCCTGTGTCTGATGTATCATTTGTTATGTCAGGAGTCGCACAGCTTCGGATACCTTTCGAATACAAGCTGCTCCGCATTTTTCTTCTGCGGGTCAGTTCATTGCCTGTTCGGGCGAAGGTCCCTTTTTATTTACGGAAAGGAGCTTTTATTATGGTTTTGTTTTATTCGGTTCTTCACGAAAAGGGCGGAAGAATGAAGAACGAAGATTCCCTTGCCCTTCACCGCTGCGAAACCCGTGCCGGTGATCTCACCATGGCACTGGTCTGCGACGGTATGGGAGGCGAGCAGGCCGGAGAGCTGGCCAGCGGTTATGTAGTGGAACGTCTGAGTGTCTGGTTTTATGACGAGCTTCCCGAAAGCCTGCGTGGCGGTTTCAACCGCGGAAAGATACAGCGCTCCCTGCAGAGGGCACTGTTCCGCATCCATGAAGAACTCCGGCATTACGGTCACGAACACATGCTGCGCTGCGGCACGACCTTGACCATGCTTTTACTGCTGGATCACCGCTATATCAGCTTCCAGTGCGGCGATTCCATGGCTTACCGCCTGGGCCGTGCGATCCGCGGTGTAGTAAAGTCTCAGGGGGACGGGAGCGGACTGAAACACTGTATCGGTATCGGCCGTTTTCAGAATCCGCAGATGCGCTGCGGCAGGATGTCGGGACGAAGTGCTTTTCTGCTCTTAAGCGACGGTCTTACGAAGAAACTGAATGAACGGGATTATTTCTCTGCATTGTCACCGGCGGTCATTAAACAGGAGGAAGACGCAGGCCGCGCCCTGAGGAGCCTGGTACGTATAGCGGAAAAACGCGGGGAAACGGATAATATGTCGGCGCTGTATCTTCGCTGCGGCTGAAAAAGGGAGGGATAGCATGGAAGACAAAAGCATCGGCCGTTACCGGCTGATCCGTAAACTCGGGGAAGGCGGTCAGGGCAGTGTGTGGCTTGCGGAACACGAAGGACTGCACACTTTCTTTGCAATGAAGCTGGCCTATGGGGAAAAGGACTGCAGCGAAAGACTTATACTGCGCCGGGAAAGCGAGCGTATGCGGGAACTGGAGGACCGGCGGATCCCTTATCTGGTCGATTTCTTCGAGGAAGAAGGACTGTCGGCCCTGGTCATGGAATATGTGGACGGCTTAAATCTGGAAGAATATCTGGAGCATAATGCACCTCTCAGCGAAAAAGAAGCTTCGGAACTCATGCTCGGGCTCTGTGATATCGTAGCCTGCCTTCACGAAGCACAGCCGCCGATCATATACCGCGATATTAAACCATCCAATTTTATGCTCAGCGAAAGCGGCGGGCTCCGCCTGCTGGATTTCGGGACGGCCCTTAGAGAAAGCGGTCAGGCTCAGACCGGCGGGATATGCGGTACCCCGGGCTATGCCGCACCGGAACAGCTGAAAGGAAAAAGCTGTCATGCCGATGCGGATGTATATGCCCTGGCGGCCGTCTGGTCATATATGCTCACGGGACAGGATCCCTCAAAGCCGCCGTTTCATCCTCTGCACGGTACGGAATGCGGCCGCATGGTAAGCCGTGCTTCCAGGAAACTCCTGGACTGCTGCCTGTCCGATGATCCGGTCCGGCGGCCGCAGAATGCCGCGGCGTTTGCCGACCGGCTGATGCAGCTCCGCCCCGGCAGCGAGGCTTTTTTCCGGCGTCTGGAAGCCCTTCTTTATCGTATGAGCCTCTGGCTGCTCATCCTTGCCGCATGCGTATTGATCTTTTTCCGTGATAAGGGCTTCCCGGTACCGGAGGCCGAAACGGGCCTCGGACTCGCCATACTGCCGGTACTGGCCTGGGGACTGATCCGGGACTGTTTTTATCCGTCGGGAAGTTTTATCCTGTCCCGTAACCTGAACATTGTCATCACGGAAAAAAAGGGACGGAAAGGTGAGCTGCCGCAAAGCAGTGTCAAGATACCATAAGCACAAATCGAAGCATATAAAAACTGTGAACAGTGACCAAAAAATAACAAAATAAGGTGAGCAGGTGGAAATCAGACACCTTATGTGGTATCATAAGTTCTACGCATAAACGGGTCGGGAAGGATCCGCACAGATCAGGAGCAGAACATGTCATATCGTGATGAAACGAAAAAAATAGAGATCGGCGACCGCATCATCGGCGGAGGAGAACCGATACTGATCCAGTCCATGACCAATACACCCACCGAGGATGTGGAAGCTACCGTGGAGCAGATCCTCCGCCTCGAGGAAGAGGGCTGCGAGATCATACGCTCGACGGTGCCGACGCCGGAGGCTGCGGAAGCCCTCGGCCGGATCATAAAACGCATTCACATCCCCATGGTGGCAGATATCCATTTTGATTACCGCTGTGCGCTGGCTGCGATCAATGCCGGAGCGGACAAGATCCGTATCAATCCCGGGAATATTGGCGGTGAAGACCGCCTTCAGGCAGTTGTACGGGCAGCTAAGGAGCGCGGTATCCCGATCCGCGTCGGTGTCAATTCGGGCTCGCTGGAAGCGCCCATCGTTGATAAATATCACGGCGTAAACGCACAGGGGCTGGTGGAGAGTGCTTTGGATAAGGTGCGGATGATCGAACGCTTCGGCTACGAAAATATCGTGATCAGCATTAAGTCTTCCGATGTGCGCATGAGCATTGAGGCTCACAAGCTGCTTGCAGGAAAAACTCCATATCCGCTCCATGTCGGGATCACGGAAGCCGGCGGACTCATCTCCGGAAACATCAAGAGCGCCGTGGGTCTGGGCGTCATACTGAACGAAGGCATCGGTGATACGATACGGGTATCCCTGACCGGCGATCCCGCAGAGGAAGTGCGCTCCGCAAAGCTGATCCTGCGCTCTCTGGGTCTGCGCAGCGGCGGGATCGAGGTTGTGAGCTGCCCCACCTGTGGCCGCACAAAGATCGATCTGATCGGCCTGGCAGGTAAAGTGGAGGAAATGGTACGGACCATACATCTTCCGAAACAGCTGAGCATACGCGTGGCTGTCATGGGCTGCGCCGTAAACGGTCCCGGCGAAGCGAAGGAAGCGGATATCGGCATCGCAGGCGGAGACGGCGAAGGACTGTTGATCAAAAAGGGACAGATCGTTAAAAAACTGCCCGAAAGCGAGCTGCTGGATGCACTTCGCTTTGAACTGGAGCACTGGGAATAAGGAAAGCTTTAGCCGGAAGAGATCCGGCTCTGTAAAAAAGATGGAAAGATCATTTCAGGAAGTATTCGGAAACGCCGGGATACGGGCCGACCTCATGCGGCTCTTCGAAGATGTGACGGTGGACCGTGTGGTGCTCATGAAGCACGGCGGGATCGCCAAAGTATGTATCTCTTATGACCGGCTTATCACAAAAGACCATATAAGTGCACTCGAAAGAGAGCTGGATGCCAAAGTATTCTCGTCCCGCGGTCTGAGAACGCGCATCAGCGAGGATTATCATCTGACCGGACAGTACAGCCCCGCCTATGTTGTGGAGCAGTATTTTGACAGTCTGCTGCAGGAGGCGGATGAACGCGACAAGCTGATCTACACGGTATTGCGCGGCGTTAAACCCAGCGTGGAAGGCAACCGCCTTCTTCTTGACGTGCCGGACAGTTTTGTCGCAAGACAGAAAGAACAGGATATCCTTGCTATCTGCGATCATATCTTCCAGGACCGTTTTCATCTGCCGATCCATACGGCGGTGAATTACCGGGAAAAAGAAACCAGCCGCTACCGCGCCGAAAGCGAACAGCGCGCCCGCCACATGGTGGAGAGCATCATTAAAGATAATGCCGTGCTCAGCGAAGCCGCAAGAGATGATGAAAATGAGCCCGTCGCCGGAGAAGAGCTGCTCGGAAAAACCGTAAAAAAAGAAGCGGCACCCGCGGTCAGAAAGCCGGCAGCAAGCGTCAGCAAAGCAAAACGCAGCAACGGAAAGGGAGAACGCGCTGCTTCGTCCGGTCCCGCTTCCTCTGCAAGGAAACTTAAGATGAGCGATGATCCCGATCTGATCTTCGGAAGGAATTTTGACGGAGATGCCGAACCCATCATGGAGATCGTCGATGAGATCGGGCCTCTCGTTGTTCGGGGCGAAGTACTTGCTTTTGACGAGATCTACATCAAAAAAACCGGCAGCTATATCTTCAAGTATGCGATCTCGGATTATACGGATTCGATACGTATAAAGCTTTTTCTGCAGGAAGAACTTGCCAATGAAATGCGCCCGCTGATCAAAACAGGTGATTTCATCAAAGTAAAGGGTATGCCGAAATATGATGATTATGATAAGGAAGTAGGAATGGGCAGTGTTCTGGGAATAAAACGCATCCCCGATTTTCGTACCCGCAGGGAAGATTTTGCCTCACGCAAACGTGTGGAGCTTCACTGTCATACCAAGATGAGCGATATGGACGCCTGCGGGGATGCCGGCGATATCCTGAAACTCGCAAAGAGCTTCGGGCACACATCTTTTGCGATCACCGACCATGGTAATGTTCAGGGCTTTACGATCGCCTCACATGAATTAAAGAAGGGCGACACCTTCAAGATCCTTTACGGCCTGGAAGCCTATGTGGTTGATGACACCCGTCTGCCGGTGGTAAACGAAAAAGGCCAGAGCCTGGACGATTCTTTTGTGGTCTTCGATATCGAGACCACCGGTTTTGTTCCGGGTTACAGCCGTATCATCGAGATCGGTGCCGTTAAGGTTCGGAACGGCGTGATCACGGACCGTTTCAGTGAATTTATCAACCCCGGCGTTCCCATCCCGCTGGAGATTGAAAAACTCACGAGCATCAGTGACAGCATGGTGCAGGACGCACCTCCCGTGGATGTGATATTGCCGAAGTTCCTGGATTTCTGCAGGGACTGCGTACTGGTGGCACACAATGCCCGTTTTGATACTTCCTTTATACGGCATTATGCGGAAGAACTGGGGCTGGTCTATGATTTTACCCATACGGATACCATCGAGATCGCAAGACTTCTTCTGCGCCGCCTGGGCAATTACAAGCTGGATCATCTGGCCAAAGAGCTGAATATCCCGCCTTTCCATCATCACCGCGCCGTGGATGATGCCGAAGCCACTGCACAGATCTTTTTAAAGCTGCTGGATATGCTGAAGGAAAGGAAGATCGAAACTCTGGCACAGCTGAACGAGATCGGAAAGCTGAGCCCGGAGAAGGTGGCGGATCTTTATCCCCATCATGCGGTGCTGATTGCAAAGAACGAAGTGGGACGCAGGAACCTTTACCGCCTGGTATCCCTTTCCCATCTGAAATATTTCAACCGCTTTCCGAAGATCCCGAAGAGCGAGCTGATAAAATACCGGGAAGGTCTGATCCTCGGCAGCGGCTGTTCCAACGGCGAGCTTTACGACGCGATCATCAACGGGCGTACGGAAGAAGAGATCTCCCGTATCGTGGATTTCTATGATTATCTGGAGATCCAGCCCATTGAGAACAATATGTATCTGATCGAGCACAGCAAGCTTCCTACGGTACAGTCCCGCGAGGATCTGATCGAGATCAACAAAAAGATCGTCGCTCTCGGCGAAGAGCACCGCAAGCCGGTCTGCGCCACCGGAGATGTGCATTATATCGAACCCGAAGATGCGATCTACAGAAGCATTGCCAACGCAGGAAGAAAGCCGCAGGAGCGCACGCATAATCTCAGCAGCGCCATGTATTTCCATACCACCGAAGAGATGCTGGAGGAGTTTTCCTACCTCGGTTCGGACAAGGCCGATGAAGTGGTGATACGCAATACGAATCTGATCGCGGATATGTGCGACCGTATCAGCCCCGTGCGTCCCGACAAATGTCCTCCGGTGATCCCGGATTCCGACGTGACGCTGCGCCGCATCTGCTATGACCGCGCCCATGAGCTTTACGGCGATCCGCTGCCCGGGATCGTGGAAGCACGTCTTGAAAAGGAACTGAAATCCATCATCGGCAACGGTTTTGCCGTGATGTATATCATTGCCCAGAAGCTGGTGTGGAAATCCGTTGAAGACGGTTATCTGGTCGGTTCCCGCGGTTCCGTCGGTTCCTCCTTTGTAGCGACCATGGCCGGGATCACCGAAGTGAATCCGCTGCCTCCGCATTATTACTGCATCGATTGTCATTACAGTGACTTTGATTCTCCCGAAGTGAAGGCTTATGGCGGAAAAGCCGGCTGTGATATGCCGGACATGGCCTGCCCTCATTGCGGAAAGCCCATGAAAAAGGACGGTTTTGACATACCGTTCGAAACCTTCCTTGGTTTTAAGGGCGATAAGGAGCCGGATATCGATCTGAACTTTTCCGGTGAATATCAGTCAAAAGCGCACAAATACACCGAAGTGATCTTTGGCGCCGGCCAGACCTACCGCGCCGGTACGATCGGTACCGTTGCAGAAAAGACTGCTTTCGGTTATGTTGCGGGCTATTACCGGGATCTGGGCATAAGCAAGCGTAATGATGAGCTGGCCCGCATGGTCCCCAATATCGTAGGGATACGCCGTACGACCGGCCAGCACCCCGGCGGCATCGTGGTGCTCCCGGTGGGAGAGGATATCAATTCCTTCACACCCACACAGCATCCGGCCAATGATACGGAAACAGATATCATCACCACGCATTTTGATTATCATTCCATCGACCATAACCTGCTGAAGCTGGATATCCTCGGACACGATGATCCGACGATGATCCGTATGCTGCAGGATCTGACCGATGTGGATCCCGTCAGCATCCCTCTGGATGACAAAGAGGTCATGAGCCTCTTTAAGGATACCCACGCCCTCGGCATCACACCCGAGGATATCGGTGGGACAAAGCTCGGCGCCCTCGGCATACCCGAATTCGGTACGGATTTCGCAATGGGGATGCTTATTGATGCGGATCCGCAGTCTTTCTCGGATCTGGTGCGTATCGCCGGACTGTCCCACGGTACTGCCGTTTGGCTTGGGAACGCCCAGGATCTGATCAAGAGCGGGACTGCCACGATCTCTACGGCGATCTGTACGCGTGACGATATCATGACCTACCTGATCAGCATGGGGGTCGATCCCGCGGAATCCTTCAACATCATGGAGAATGTCCGCAAGGGTAAGGTCGCGAAGCATAAAGTTGATGAAGATTGGGCAAAGTGGAAAGCGGATATGCTGGAACACAACGTGCCCCAGTGGTATATCGATTCCGCAGCCAAGATCGAGTATATGTTCCCGAAAGCCCATGCGGCGGCATATGTTATGATGGCCTGGCGTATCGCCTGGTTCAAGATCAACTATCCGCTGGCGTATTACTGCGCCTTTTTCTCGATCCGTGCCTCTGCCTTCGATTACGAGATGATGTGCCTCGGACCGGAACGCCTGGCCGAGCATATGGAAAACATCAAAAAAGCCATAGCGGACAAGACTGCCAAGCCCAAGGACGAAGCAGCCTATGACGATATGCGTCTGGTCCAGGAGATGTATGCGCGTGGCTTTGAATTTGTAAAGCCCGATCTTTATACCGCAAAAGCTTCCTCCTTCCAGATCGTTGACGGAAAGCTCATGCCTTCGTTTTCCAGTATCGCAGGCGTTGGCCCGAACGTGGCCGAGCTCATCGAGGATGCCGCAGCACGCGGAGAGTTCCTTTCCAAGGATGATTTCATGCAACGGACGCATGCTTCCCAGACCATCGTGGATACGCTGGACAAGCTTGGGATACTTGGGGAGATGAGCAGTTCGAATCAGTTATCTATATTTGATATGGTGTGAGCTGAAGTTTGTATTGCCTCTGCGGACAGCAAAGAAGCGGAACGCGTATTCCGGCGCCGGACAGTTCTAAGAAACTGCCCGACGCTTTCTTTATTTCCGGGCACGGTCGAGACTCAGCATCCATGCTTCGGCTCGACCTCTCGACGCCATCCAGGCGTCTCGTCCCTGCAATGCTCAACAGTTTCAAGAACTGTTTCGGCGCCTCCATAATGCGTTCCTCTTTCTTTGCTGTCCGCAACAGCGATACAGACTTCCAGCCTTGAGGGGAGAGTGCCTGCTTTTCAGGCATTCTTGCGAGAATGCGAAGCACGAAGCAATTCGTAGGCATCATTTATGCCTACTTACAGCACAAAAAAACGCCCTTTTTGAATGGGCGTTTTTTTCATTAGTTATTGAAGCATTCCTCACAGCTCGTATGGTGTCACCTGATATACATAATAGTTGAGCCAGTTGCTGTAAAGCATGTTGCAATGGGCGCGCCACTGAAGCGCGGGAACTTCCGAGGGATCATCGTCCGGATAGTAATTCACCGGAACGTGGATGGGCAGGCCCTTACCGAGATCGCGCTTGTATTCCTGATCCAGGGTATAGCGGTCGTATTCGGGATGACCCATCAGAAAGATCTGTTTTCCATCCCGTGTCATGCACAGAAGGATGCCGGCGATTTCCGATTCTGCAAGGACTTTCAATTCCTTTTCGTTATGAACCTGTTCCGCGGATACCGTGGTGTGACGGGAATGCGGCGCACAGAAAATATCATCAAAGCCGCGTACCAGCGGAGTGGAGCGGTGCTTCACATGATGGCGGTAGATCCCGAAGAGTTTTTCCGGCAGCGCGATCTTTGGTATGCCGAAATGATGATACAGTGCAGCCTGTGCTCCCCAGCAGATATGCAGGGTGGAGGTCACGTTCGTCACGGACCAGTCCATGATCTGCTTCATTTCTTCCCAGTAATCTACTTCCTCAAACGGCATCTGCTCCACAGGTGCCCCGGTGATGATCATACCGTCAAAGCGTCGGGAGCGTATCTCCTCAAAACTTGTATAAAAGCTGTTCAGATGCATCACGGGTGTATGTTTCGTCACATGTCCCGATACCATGAGAAAAGTCAGGTTTACCTGCAGCGGCGTATTGGAAAGTGCGCGCAGAAGCTGCAGCTCCGTATCCTGTTTCAGAGGCATGAGATTCAGTATGCATACTTCCAGGGGCCGTATATCCTGATGCATGGCCCTGTTTTCGTCCATTACAAAGATGTTTTCGTTCTCCAGCTGTTCTTTGGCCGGAAGATCGCTCTGAACCCTTATCGGCATAGTAATCATCTCCTGAATCTATTAATAATATAAACAGTATAGCACATTACAGTGAAAAAGTATTGCAAATACTTCAGAAAAATGAGAAAATATAAATTACCTATCCGCTGGCTGAGGGAATATACTGACAGTGTAAACGTATGATCAAAGATTATCAGCAGGCCTGCGCCGTACTCGGAGTATCAACGGATGCCGACCGGGAAACGATAAAAAGTGCATACCGCAGTATTTCCAAGCAATTGCATCCGGATGCACATCCGCAGCAGAACGAGACCATCCGTGAAGCTTATTTTCTTGTGACCGAAGCCTATGAATATCTGGAGCATCACGAAGCTCCGACGGCGGCTCCGGCAACGTCACGTGTGATGGGAAGCCCTCTGGGACGTTATACCGCCACTCCGGAGATGCGTCAGAACAAGGAACGTTTCGACCGGAAATACCGTGTACGTGCGGCCCAGTCAAAAGCAAAGCAGCAGGAAGAATTACGCGAAAGGCAGGAGCAGATGGCAAAGAAAAGGCGTGAAAAGGAGATCCTCAACGAGATCCGCATGATACGCCTGGCGCATGCCATACAGGCAGCGATGCATGCCTCCGCAATGGAAGATATCGAAAAATGAGTATCGATCTCAGGGATCCCTTATACAGGATCAACTTAAACTATCTGAAAAAAGAAGCCTACAGCGGAAGCGGGGACGGACTCCGTTTTATGCTGAAAAAAGGGAATGCCGCAGAAGGTGAGGGCGATGTGCTCGAACTCTGGGTCTGGCCGGAACCTCTTTCTTTTGAAAAGACAGCCGAAGATAAACGCAGCAAAAAGGAGTTTTCCTTCGATCAGGAAGGTCTGGATGCCGCCGTTGAAATGCTCATGGGGATGCTTTCGGATTGAACGATCCCAAAAGGAGATTTTATGAAGAAAAAAACAAGTTTACGCGGAAAGACCATTTTACTTTTGACCGTTTCGCTTGCGGTTCTGGTAGTGATCTCAACGGTGATCAGTTATCTCTTTTATTCCAACGCGATCGTTTCACCGGCAAATCCCGGGCAGGACGAAGAATTGCGCAAATGCTTCTTTATTATATTCACCTGTGCGGATGTGATCGCTGCGATCCTGCTTGTTGTGGTCGGAACGGTCTTTATGGACATGTATATCATCAAACCCGTAAAACGCCTTACCAATGCGATCAAATCCATCGAATACGGCAAAGCCGAAGAATATGACGAACGTGACAGCAAACAGAGCCGTCTTGCACTGAAGAATCTCGGCATCGATTCCGGCGACGAGATCGAGGAACTCTACCGTGCCCTGCAGAAATTCCAGGTGGATACCTCCGAGTATCTGCTTGATATCCGCAAAGGCAGCTGGGAAGAAGAGCATGATACGATGACCATGCTCGATAACCGCGAGAAATTTGAGAAACGCTGCAAGGAAGTTTATCCTTTTGTTAATTCGATCTATATCGCAAGTATGAATATCGTAAATCTTCATATCGTAAATGACCGCCTCGGTGCGGAAGCCGGCGATTCCATCATGACAAAGGTGGCAAGAGAGATGCGCAGGGTCAGTTCGGACCGCATCCATACCTATCGTATCGTAGACGATCATTTTCTGATGGTCCTCACCGGGCTTTCCGAAGAAGATTCCGTCGCATTTGTCAAAAAATGGGTAGAACGTGTAGGCCGCCTGAACCGCGGTTCCGATAATTTTGAATGCCGTCTTGCATGGGGCGGCGCTTACGGGGAAGGCGAGATGGATGTGGATGACATCTACAAACATGCCGATACCGAGATGTATTGCAATGTGATCGTGATGAAGAAAGAGCTGGAAGCAAAGAATTGATGCGCATTGACTGCCTGGATAAACTTGACCGGATCAATTTCTACCAGAATATGCATTCCAACCTGGTGAAATGGTGGACTTTTCAGATGGTGGAAAACGAAGAGGAAGAGTCCGGTGATGAGGATTACGATGCAGACGCAGCTGCGGAACAGCTGCTGGCAGATGCTTTAGGCTCTAACGAAACGGAAAACGAATCTTTCTTCCGCGATTCCGATCCCAGAGGATATGGTTACGGTCTGGACGGAAGTGATCTGTCCGTTCCGGAACCCGAAGATGTTTTTAATGAAGAAAACGGAATGGATCCCGAAGCCGTGGCAACGGCCATGGAGATCTTTAACCGTCTGCAGGCGGAAGCCGCTGCGGATGAAGCCGCAAAACAGGCCGAGATCGAGGCCGCCAAGGCAAACGCGGTATAAGAAATGGACGTATACGTATTCTTTTACATTTTATGGATCATCGCAACAGCGATCGGCACCGTACTCTCCATACTTACGATGCCGCAGAATTCCCTTATTGCCTCCTTATCTTACGGAGCGATCGGCGGCTGGGTCTTCGCATTTTTCTTTGCAGCCCTGTATTTTATTTCCAAAAGCGTAAAAAATAAGAAGCAGGAGAGCAGTACGGAGTAGACGGACCGCAACAATATCCGGCAAGCACTTATGGCATCCGGAAATCTCGCACTGCGATATCCGTTATTTATTTTTTTGCATCCGGAAAATCTCACACTGCGATATCCGTCAAGCACAGCTTGCCGGATATCGTTTTGGGGAGGATAAAAACTCCTCCCCAAAACCACCGGTACGCATTCCTCAGAATCTCTGGAAAGCAAGCTTTGAATGATTTACTTTTGACATTCGGAAAAGTCTCACACTGCGATATCCGTCAAGCAGAGCTTGCCGGATATCGTTTTGGGGAGGATAAAAACTCCTCCCCAAAACTACGGTACGTCTTCCTCAAACACCGACAATAAGCAAGCTTTTGTCGGTGTTTTCGTCAGCCGTTCCTGCAGTGTGAGAGGGGAGTCTTTATATATATGTATGCGTTAAATTATAGTTTTACGCAAAATAGTATTGACATTTTCCGGGGGAGTGGTATAATGTTTACATAAGTTTGTTATGTAAACCATTGGGTTATTTGATAGACAGAGGTACATATATATGCTTGAAAAAGAAAATCTCACAAAAAAGATCATGACATTCTGCGACAGGCTTCCGGAATTCTGTTCACCTTTTCTTCTGGAAACCGGTACCGAAATGGCAAACACAACGAGGCTCGCATATGCACATGAGCTGGATTGGTTCTTTGGATATCTGGTGAACTACAAACCAGATTTCTGCGACATGGATCCCAAGGATATCAGCCTTGAGGATTTTAAAAAGGTAAATTCCCAGGATATCTCCAGATATCTGACCATTATACGCGATCAGGGACGCGCAGAACGCACTGTAGCGCGTAAACGAGCCGCGTTATCGCGTTTTTTTTCGTATCTGACGGCCAACCGTATGGTTCCTTTTAATCCGGTGAATGCAGCCGTTAAGGTCAAGATCCATCAAAGCGACGAAGTTCTGCATCTGGATATGCGTGAACAGATCCGTTTTCTAGACGCTGTGGAATCCGGCGACGGTCTCACAAAACGCCAGCAAAAACATCATGAGCGTTACCGTGTACGTGACCTGGCGCTGATCACCCTGCTTTTAGATACCGGCATGCGTGTATCTGAGCTTCACGCTATTGATATTGCAGATCTGGACCTCGAAAAATGCAGCGTAGTGATCATTCGCAAAGGCGGCAATATGCAGACGATCTATTATTCCGATGAATGCCGCGACTGTATCCGCGAATATCTTGATCAACGCAAAGTTAGTAATGGCGAACTCAACAAACGCAGCCCTTTATTTGTCACTTCCGGGGACAAACGTCTGTCCATACGTGCAATTGAAGTTCTTGTGAAGAAATATGCGATCTCCTCGATCCCAGGCAAAGGCATCAAGATCTCGCCTCATAAGATGCGTTCTTCCTTTGCTATGGAGTTTTATGCCGAAGAAAAGGATATCCTGGCCCTCCAGCGCAAAATGGGCCATAAAAACATCACCGCTACCAACATCTATGCCAAGGCCACCGACAAAAAGATGCGTGAAACACGCTCCGTGATCGAGGAACGCCGCAGGCGGCTCAGGGAAAATCCCGAGGAGGACGAATAACTTTTGTATTTCAGCCGAGTAAAAAAAGTAAAGGCTCATTCATGCATGGTGTATTCCTTGTCCTGGTCAATGATCTCCATCATGCATTTTGCGACAGCGGGATCAAACTGTGAACCGGAATTTTTCTCAATCTCAGAACGCACTTTGTCCTGTGGCAGATAATTACGATAACTTCGGTTTGACGTCATTGCGTCATAACTGTCTGCAACCGCTATTATTCTTGCAAAAAACGGTATTTCTTCCCCCTTCTTTCCGTCAGGATAACCTTTTCCGTCAAAGCGTTCATGGTGCCATCTTGCACCTATGGACAGGTCGGGACGGCTTTTTATCTCCGCTAAAATATCATATCCGACGCCGGGATGTGTCTTAATTACTTCGTACTCATCATCCGTCAGTTTTGATGTACTGTTGATGATCTCATTGGGCACACCTATTTTTCCAATGTCATGCAACAGCGCCATGTAGTATACATTCTCACATTCCGTAGAAGAAAGTCCCAGCCGTTCCGCCAGCATTCTTGAATATTTGGCAACCCTGACCGAATGCCCTCTTGTATATTCATCCTTCGCATCTATAGTATGTGCAAGTGCCTCCATCACTTCAACGGAAAGTGTCTTGACTTCCTCCTTAGCCAAAACTGCATCATCAGTCGCTTTGATATTATTAATGATGATATAAAATGCCCATACGAATAAAACCATGATCACATATGACAGAATCTGGACTACACCATAAGCATCATCACTGCTGAATGTGTAAGTATAATAATCCAAAACAGTGTAGCTGAGTATAAATACGGTCGGCGCGATCAAAAACAGCTTCCAGTTTAAGTGCCTTTTTTTATCCGAAAGTTTGGATAAAGCTTTAATATCGAAAAAATATAACAGGCCTAAAACAATAATACATATGATATTACGGAGATTATCTGATATATAGATGATCCAGCCCGTGTCTTCGAAAACTCCCGAGTGCTGATCATCGAACAAAATAATGATCACCGAAAACATAATATAAACAAACATGACCATAGATCTGTTAAATGCCTTCAGGGATTTTCCCATCAGATAAGAGATCGGTAAGATCGTAACGATATATAATGCTGAGGAGATCAATACTATCAGGGAACTATAAAACTGGTCAGTTGCAAGGTAAGCCCAATCTACGGAATCCAACGCATCCAGATCATATTTCGATACTTCCAAAATTATAACTATGGCAGTTGAAACATAGATCATCGCCATAAACAGAAAAAAAGGATTTGTGAGCAGGGACAAAAAGAATAACTTGACCTTGCTGTAACCTTCTCTTAGAAAGCATTTTTTTAACGAGAAATAAAAAAGAATTATATAGAATATGTAAAACAGATATGCTGATATTACATTTAATATTTCCATCATTTTCCCCTTCCGTCATAAGTGCAAAAATATTTCCTGAAATTATAGCAGTTCCTTCGATCCCACCACAAACAACGATTTCACGTCGATGTATTTCGGGTAAAAGTACCGGAATCTTTTCATTCCTGTCTTCTTTTCCCGCTTTTCTCTTTATACATCTCCTTGTCCGCACGGGAGATCACTGCGTCGATGTTCAGCTTATCGTCGACCGCTTCCGTGGCGCAGCCGATACTGGCCACGACCTCATAGGCCTTATCGCTTTTTTGATACAGCTCATTCAGGATCTCGTGAAACTCTTTTATGCGTGCAGCGTTATCCGCTTCCTCGTACTTTCCCACGCCGAGGATGAAAAATTCGTCCCCGCCGGCGCGCACACAGAATTCCCCGTCATGAGCGCTCCGCATCACGGCTCCGGCAACCATAAGGATCCCCGCGTCACCTTCTTTGTGCCCATAGGTGTCGTTGATCCGCTTTAAACCGTCCATATCGATCACGGCAGTAAAAAGACGCGCTCCGCTTTCCGCTTCGCCGAGGCGTTTTTCAAGTTCAAGCTGCATCCCCCTGCGGTTAAAAAGTCCGGTCATACTGTCACGAACAGACATGGAAAGCAGCTGCATCCTGGTCCTGATCATTTCCAGAGCATTGTTCACGAAACGGAGCCAGGTGCGGTATACCAGGCTCAACACCACCTTATCCTCCAGCGATCTCCGCATCACGCAATAGCCGAAGGTCGTCCTTTCAAAATGGATCGGAGAAAAATAAAATATACTCGGTTCCAGGGACTCGTCATTTAAAAGCGGCGTCATCTCTACCGTCGGAAAAGAGATCTTTTCATGATCAAAACAAGTCTCCTGATCGGGCGTCTCCCACGCGGACAGTACGATATCCATCTCGGAAGGAAGCTGCGCATCATCAGCCGCCCTTTCTTCCAGCCAGTCCTTTCTGAGACATAATTGATAATTCCGGAAAGGATGCAGAAGATAGATCTTTTTCCCCATCTTTTCATAGGCTTCCTCCGGCGACGCCGCGGAGGTGAATTCTTCCAGACAATACCCCTCCATCAGCCTGCCGAATTTCACCTCGTTCATATCCTCATCGGAAGAGCTGTTGTAGGCGACCAGATAGGAGGATCTGAGAAAGGTATTGATGGTGCGTCCGATATTCGGCTCGCAGCCACAGCTCATACCCGGATAAAACATTTTCCCGACTTCCGTCTCATAAGGAAGGATCTCTTTCCCCGGATCGATGATCCTGCGGATATAGTCCACGGTTTCCGCTGCGGAAAGCGCATCTGCGGCATCATAAGCCGAAAGGATCACTTCATTGCAGCAGCCTTCATCGGTCGTATCAAAACCCAGGACAGCCACATCCTCCGGTACCTGTATTCCTAGTCTCCGGAGCCTGTAGATCAGTCCCAGCGCCATATGAGTACTGGTGCAGAGCACCGTATCCGGCCGTTCCGTTTTCCCTTCCGCAATACTCCTGGCCAGCGCATCTCCGCTGCTGTACCAGAAATCGCCGTAAACGATATGTCCCTCTTTTACGGAAAGCCCGTGTTTTTCGATCTCATCCAGGCATACCTTCAATCTGGACTCTGCCACTTCATTTCCCTTATGTCCGGTAAGGATACAGATATCCTTCTTTCCATGCACCTCTATTGCATGCCGGCACATTTCCCGGAGCGCTTCTTCATTTCTGCTCCGGATCACGGGAAGGTCACCGACAGACATTTCAAGTGAGACCACCGGGAGATCCGGATACTTCTTCAGACGTTCCAGCAATTCTTCCAGAACGCCCTTTCCCGCCCCCACAACCAGATTTACCGCATCCAGGATCAAGCCGTCGATCCGGCCCAGTTCGGCCACGCGGAAGATCCGTGCTTCCGCCTCAACGTAAGCCTCGCGATTAAATTCAAGATGTGCCATGGGGGTGAAAACAGAAAAATGATAGCCGTATTTACGGCATTGTTCGGAAATCCCGTTTATGATCCTGAGCTCATGTGCCGCTTCCGGCTGAGCGGTAAAAAGGGCGATATTTTTTCTTCTCATACAAAACCTTCCTCCGGACAAACCGGGGAGCCGCTTCTGAAAAGATAATAACAAACAACGGCCGCTTTTTCAAGCCGCCGCATTCTGTATAAGCTTCTTTATGTATTCAAACCCGAACCGATTCATTTTGAACGGCTGTAAAGACCCTAAACAAAAATGTGTGATAAAGCAGGGAGATTCAGATTCTTCGGAAATACGGAATTCAGAAATAATGATCTCGCCTTGCTTCAATAATGAATATCACAGCAGGCAGAGCCGCGCAAGAAAATATATGAAAATTGCAGCCTGCGCATAACAGAAATGTATGTGATAGCTCAGTCGGATATAGCTCCGTTCCAATACTTCTCTTCAAGTACGAGGCCGGTCTTTGCATCGAAGCGGATGCAGCTGTATTCATTCACCCGGAATTCATAAGCAAGAACATCGTTTACCGCATCATAAACAAGCAGATAATCTCCGTATACCCCCTTTTGCTCATGCCCGTCCAGCTCCGAAGCATGCGTTTCCGCTCTGGCGATCACCTCGGGGATCAGCGAAGCGGCATCGACAAGCTCTGAAGTATCGATGTCCGAAACAGGCGGTAAGCTGTCTTCGAGCAGGACGATGTTCGGTTTGGGATCATTATAATCCGTCGAAAAAGTCACGTCCTCCACAACCGCGCCATTCACATACTGTTTCGCATAAAATCTGTGGCTTCCGTCAGCGCTCATTATGATATGACCTGTGATAAACAGATCCACATCAAGATCCCGGTCGACTTTCTCCAGATATTCGATCATATCCTGCTTTTCGGCATCCGTCGGTTTTTTCCCCGGTCCTTCAAAGAGGTTATAGGAATAAACGAGATGATCGCCGATCCTTCCCGCGATATCCTCCCGGAAAGGTTCTTCCTTCGGTTTAAGTCCCTCTTCGATCTTTTCAAATGTATTATCAACAGCGTCAATGCCCGTTTTGCTGCCGCAGCCGGCCAAGATCAGCATACAGCTCAATACCGTAAACGTACTTGACAAAAAAGCCTTTTTCATAAAAAATCTCCTTTTTCAGCGCCGGCATCGCATTTCATAAATGCCGGTGTACAGCATCCCGACCGATTCCCTGCCTGAATTTCCCTCTGATCCGTTATCGGCAAACACCGTACGACCGGTACAGCTCATTCCCCCGCCTCGCACAATAAAATGAATTCTGCGTCTTTTTATCCGTTTATCCGGAAAGCGGTATACCGGTCTGTTCGGATAAACATTGACTTATCATTCAGGCATATCGGGAATATATGCATCTTGGAAGTATACGTTAAAAGCCGGCAGCTTTTATGGTACGTTTTCTCTAGTGCCAAAGATTTCCCGGCTTTTCCGTCGAAATCATTGCTTTTCTCCACGGGCAGCTCCCTTCAAAGCTATGATCTTCCGAATAATAGCCATAATCATGGCTTATCTCCCCGGAAAACTCCCTTCAAAGCAATGTATTTTCCTGATACATGCGATTTCCATTGCCGAAACACGCTTAAGACCCGAACAAAAAGAGAGTCGTATCGTTACGGCCCTCTCCTTTATTGAGTGCAAATCAAAGATTTTTCAATATCCGGGGAACACAGCAGATAGCTTTCCGGAAACACGAGCTTGAGAGATATCATTCCTCCTGTCCGGGGAACACCGGGAATATCACTTCTCGTCCTTTTTATGCTTCGACATAAAGCGCTTTCTGAAGCCTTTATTGCTCACGACATTTTTCACTTCTTCCTTAGGAAGGCGTACAAACTCGTTATCTTCGTCAATATAATCCACATGCACATAGCGTTTGGTATCCAGCGGGATGTTCTTCTTTGCGAGTCGCCCGCCGACAAAGGAACCGAAGCCTGTATAAAGCACTGCAAAGACCGGTACGCCGATGATCATGCCCGGGAAGCCGAACAGGCCTCCGAAGAGCGTGATGGCAAAGATCACCCAGAAGCTGCTCAGTCCCGTCTTGGAGCCCAGGATCATGGGTCCGATGATATTGCCGTCCACCTGCTGCAGGATCAGGATCATGATGATGAAATACAGACACTGTTTCGGATCCACCATGAGCACCAGGATAGCACTGGGGATGGCTCCGATGAAGGGTCCGAAAAAGGGAATGATATTGGTGATGCCCACGATCACACTGACCAGCAGGGCATAAGGCGTGCCGATGATCGTCGTAAGGATAAAGCAGAGGAAACCGATGATCACCGAATCCACAACTTTTCCGCCGAAGAAATCCAGGAAGGTCTTGTTGGTAAAGCGGATATTATGGATAAATGCATTGGCCGTATCCTTCTTTAGCAGCGCATAGAAAACCTTTTTGAGCTGTCCGATGAAGAGCTCCTTGCTGTTTAAGATATAAAGGGCAATGACCATGCCGAGGATGAAATTGAAAGTGGATTTCACGAAGCTGACGCCCCCCGAAAGCAGGGCGAGCACCAGATCATTGGCCTTGCCGAGAACGTTGGTATTGATCCATTCATTGATGGTATCGGAATTATCCGCCATGAAATCATAATAGCCCTGCTCCAGATTGGGATATTTTTCCAGAATGGAGGTCGCCCACTTTTCAAAATTCTCTCGATATTCCGGAAACTGCTTTACGATGGACTGAATATTGGAAGCGATCTCGGGGATCACCATCGAAAACAGCCCGACGATGATGGAAATAAAGAAAAGATAGGTCAGGAAGATCGAAAAATAGCGGACGCGCTTTTTCACCTTTCCCTTGGCATCTCCTTCTTTGTTCCGGAAAAGACGTTCTCCGAAATGCTTATAGATCAGTTTTTCCTCGATCCAGTTCACAATGGGAGCCAGCAGATAGGCCATCAGCAGGCCGTTCATGATGGGGGAGATCATCGCAAAAAAGCCGCGCACTCCCTCCAGGAAAGTCCCGAAATGCATCAGCAGGACATAAAATATTATGATCGCGGCTGCCGTCAGAAAGATCGTCAGCCCGATATGCACATATCTTCTTTTTTCGTCTTTGTCCATTTTCATAGCAATACACCTGTAAGAGTCATTATAGACCGCCGTATGAAAGACCGCAAGTCCCTATATACAACGTGTTTTGCCCATTGCTTGCTATTCTTTCGGCTTTTTCGGCCGCTCATCCTTCCTTCTCCAGCTGCGTAAGGATCGCTGCAAAATTATCGGGCAGCGGCGCCTCAAAATGCATCTTTTCCCCGCTGCGCGGATGTACGAAGCCCAGTACGCCCGCATGCAGAGCCTGCCCCTTCGTCTGTGAGGAGAAGGGCATCTTTGACGGCCCGTAGACCGGATCTCCAAGGATCGCATGTCCGATATAGGACATATGTACCCGGATCTGATGGGTCCGTCCCGTCTCAAGCCTGCAGGCGATATGCGCCATCTCCCTGTACTGCTTGAGAACCCGGTAATGGGTCACAGCCGTCTTTGCATGAAGGGTATCCTTATGAACGCACATCTTTTTCCGTTCCGACGGATCTCTGCCGATCGGGGCGTCCACCGTCCCCTCGCTTTCCCTGAAACGTCCAAGCGCCAGCGCCTGATATACACGTTCTATACTGTGTTCCATCAGCTGCTGCGCGATATGCCGGTGCGCCGCGTCATTTTTGCATACAAGCAGAAGACCGCTGGTATCACGGTCGATACGGTGCACGATCCCCGGACGCAGCACGCCGTTGATCCCGGACAGATCCCTGCAGTGATATAATAGCGCATTGACCAGCGTACCGCTGTAATGCCCGGGAGCCGGATGAACCACCATGCCCTGGGGCTTGTTCACCACCAGCAGGTCTTCGTCTTCATAAACGATATTGATCGGAATATCCTGTGCTTCGATCGAAAGCTGCTCCGGATCTGGCAGCTCCACACGGATCTCATCTCCGGCATGAAGGCCACAGGATGGTTTGACCTTTTCACCGTTGACGCTCACATGGCCGTCTTTGATCAGGCGCTGCAGCCCGGTACGGGAACGTTCGGTCAACAGAGAAGAAAGAAAGCGGTCCAGCCGCTCCTCTTCCTGTTCTTCATTTGCCACAAAAAGGCAGGATGTCATTCTTTATCCCCGTTTTCCGTATCCTGTTTCTTTCTGGTCTTTTTGCTCCGCCCCAGATCGAGAAATTCCAGGTCGGCGTCCTTATATACGAAGATGATCATGATGGCCATCCAGAACGTCGCGCAGACGATCAAGATATCCGCTACGTTAAAGATCGGAAAATGAATGATCACAAAAGAGATAAAGTCGGTCACGGAACCCTTTGCGATGCGGTCAACGGTATTTCCGAGCGCGCCGGCAAAGATAAGGCTTCCGGCGATATGTATGGGCAGATATTTCTTTTGCGCAGGTACACGAAGCAACAGGAACGAAACAGCGATCGAAACGATCAGCGCAATAAATATAAAAAACAGGGTCTGCCCCTTCAGCATCCCCCAGCTCGCGCCTGTATTTTCATGATGATAAAACTCCAGCCAGCCGTCGATCAGGCTCACGCCTTTCCCCGTCTCCAGGTTCTGACGGACCAGCAGTTTTGTGATCTGGTCCAGAGCCAATCCAAATGCCGCGATCCCCAGATCGCAGAGCAGAAATTTTTTCTTATTCATTATCTTCCCGGTATTCGATCTCGGCGATGCCCGCCAGGATCTCCTCCTCTGTTACTTTCGTATCGATATAGGCTTTGCCCACCCTTTTCAGCAAAACGAAACGGATGCTCTTTTCATCCAGAGCCTTTTTGTCCGAATGAGTCAGCTTCAGGATCTCCTGTGCATCGATATCTTCGATACTGATCGGCAGCCCGAAAGGAACAAACATGTCGCGGATCTCGTAATACTCATCCATGGAAAGCTTATCCTTTTTCCAGGAGATATAGGCCGCCGCCACGCTCCCCAGCGCAACGCATTCCCCGTGGAGCAGTTCGAAGTTTTTGAACTTTTCGATGGCATGCCCTATGGTGTGCCCGAAATTCAAAAGAGCACGGTCGCCTTTTTCCAGCGGATCCCGTTCCACGATCTTCTGCTTGCAGATGCAGCACTGCTCGATCATTTCACTCAGGCAGTCTTCCCTGCGCTCCCGGATCTCATACAGATGGGTGATGATCCACTCATAAAACGAAGCGTCCATAATGAGTCCGTACTTCATCACTTCGGCCATGCCTGAGGCAAACTGACGGCCGTCCAGGGTTTTCAGCACCGAAGTGTTGATATAGACCAGACGCGGCATTTTAAAGGCACCCACCATATTTTTGTAAGCATCCAGATCGACGCCGGTCTTCCCTCCGATGGAGGAATCGACCATAGCCAGCAGACTGGTCGGGATCTGTACCACATCGATGCCCCTCATATAAACAGCGGCGCAGAAACCGGCCACATCGCCGACAACGCCGCCGCCCAGCGCAAGCACCACGTCATGACGGTTCAGTTTGTATTCCACAAAGGAACGGAGTATCGCCGTCACTGTATCCAGGTTCTTATTCGGCTCTCCCGCAGGAAATGTCACAACAAAAAGCCCGGAGAAAAATCCTTCCAGGCTTTCCTTTAACTGCTCCGCGTAATGACCGCCGACCTGATCATCCGTTACGATGACCGCCTTGCGGCCTTCCATCCCCAGAATACGCAAAGCTGCCGGAAGAGCACCGAAATCCCCTTCCAGCAGTATATCGTATTGATTCTCTCTGTCTTTATTGACAGTCAGTTTTGACGCCATGCGCTCAGCTCACGAAATTTTCCTGGAACGCGCCGGAAATGTTCGTATTCTCCGGGGTGATGATATACACGCCCGACGGAGAATTCTGAGGCGAATAGGAAACACGGCCGAATGCGCAGTTCAGTGCATAAACCGTTCCGCAGGTATAGTCAAAGATCCTTCTTGCCAGAGCATCATCGCAGCGCTCGGTGTTGAGCACGACCGTCCAGCCGTCCAGAAGCTTTTCCGTGATCTCCTTCACATCATCCATGGATGTGGGCTGGATCGCATACACCTCATGCTCGGGCTGTGCCGGCGCCTCCGCCTTTTTCATTCCTTTAAAAGGAGAAATATTGCCGAAGCCCTTGCCTTTCTCGGGAGCCGCTTTTCTTCTGGGCTTCTCCTCTTCATAATCATCATCCAGATATTCGTCTTCTTCGTAGTCGTCGACATAATCGTTCCTTCCGAATTTACTGCTCACTGCTGCAGCAAGATTTCCGAATACTGCCATTTTTTTGTCCTCCCCTGTTTTCTCCCGGGGCCATGCCGCCCCTGTTATTCTTCATCATTATGAAACAAAAAAAAGATTATGTCAACACCCTTTTTGATATTTTTTTGAAAAAAGTGCTGATTTTAGTGGATTTGTAGCGGGTTAACATAAAATTTCGCAAATATCTTATGTAAATATGTTATGTCAACACATTATGTTAACTATTAATCACTGGCAAAACCGGAAACGATGACGGTTCTTCTGCCCCACTTCTTGTCCGTTTTCTGTCCTCAAACATTAACTTCCTGATCTTGAGGTTTTGCCATACCACTCCGTAATGATGCAAACGGAAGACTTTATACCGACAAATTCAGTATCCGCGTCCTGGAGCTTAGCAATGTCCCCCTTGCTACAGATGAGGACAAACGCTATAATATTGACAAATGGGCCATTCTGTATAAATCCAGAACTTGGGAGGATATTAAAATGGTTGCATCAAAGGATCCGGCGATCTTTGCCGCGGCAAACACCATATATAAACTCTCGGAAGACGAACGCATCCGCCAGCAGTGTGAAGCTCGCGAGGATTTTCTACGGCGTGAGCTTGCAACGCAAAGAGAACACGAAGAATTGCTTGCACAGCTTGCTCAGAAGAATGACCAGCTTGCCAGGCAGGCCGACGAGATTGCACACCTCAAAGCCCTGCTGGCCGAAAAAGAAAAGTGATCCTCGGAATTTTATACCCATATTATCTATAAAAACCACCGTGATATCGTATGTTCCTGCATACGTACCCCGGCGGTTTTATGATCCGGCCACTTTTAATGTGGTCTGTTTAATATGCATTCGTATATTCATCCGTCATATGCCACAGACCGGAAATGTCATAGCTGTCCGGCAGGTGTACCCAGTTGCCTTCAGAGGCTTCGATATACCATGCTCCTTCGTTCATGTCATATTCCATCCAGCCAAATTCCCCGTAATCCGACGAGATTCCCTCAAACCAGTACTGCCACTGGGCAGGAGCCTCTTCGTCATTAAACCAGAACCAGCATTCCGTTGCGCTGTCATACCAGTCGCTTCCGTCCAGATAGCAGGTCCTGCCGATTTCCTCCACATAGATTGAATTCTTCGTATTCCCGACTTTCGCACCGGAAGCATCCCCGTTGCTTCGGCCGTCCGGACTTTCCTGACTGTTTTGAACCATCTGAGCGATCTGCCGCCCGGAGCTGTCCGATGCGACCCAGCCCATCCTTAAGAGTGAAAGTAACGAAGACAGGATCGAAATGCCGAAATAAACAGCAAATACACAAATTATTGTCTTGATGATCTTCGCCTGCGCAGTCGGCGGAGCGCTCACTCCCGCAGGCTGGGCCCGGTCCGTCGCATCGATCTGAAACTGGGCGCCGCATTTATCACAGGTCGGGATTGCCCCATCCTTCCAGGTATAGAGCATATGATTTCCGCAATAGGCGCAATGCAGCATCGTCGTTGCACCGGCCGCCACAATATTGGAATAATACTGACCGTTTTCATCATAATAGCCTTCCGCAAAACTGCGTCCGTCCGGTGCTGTCCACCCCTGCGGATAATAATCATAATCATGCGTCATAAAAAGGTAACGCGTGGGATTTCCGGAATTTCCGCCGACCCAGCCGTAGGGCTGGGAAGTCCTTGTACGCGAGATCGGTGTCGAGGGCCGATAAGATGAGCCGCTTCGCGACGAAGAGTAACGGCTCGAAGAATACGAAGAATGATGACTCGAGGAATGACTTGAATGGCTTCTGCTCGAGTGGTGGGAAGAGCTATGGGAACTGTGATGGCTGCTGCTGTGATGACTGCTGCTGTGGTGGCTGGGCGGCATGACTTCATTCCTCCTTAGTGACTCTTCAAAATAACCTGCAATCTGCTGAAAGCTTATTTTCCTTATTTTATTTGATAATGCCACGAAACTCAATACAATTTCTATATATCATGTCTTTTCCCGTAGTCTGCGTCCCCACCCCTGCGGTTTCTCTATCTTTCCAAGAAAAAAATCCCCAGGTCCGTCCCCATGGTTCCCCCTGGTCCCACGCCCACCCCTGGTACAAAGAAAAAGACCACGAGGTCCGTCCCCGTGGTCTTTTCTTGCATTATTGTTTTACTTTACTTCTCTTCTATTTTCCCCTGTTCAAAGCCCTTCATATCCTTGGCCTTGATGGTGAAGGTTGCGGCCCTGCTTCCGGTAGCGGAGGTGCCCTTGCCGCTGACCACTACGGTAGCTCTGCCCTTTGCTACGTTGTTGCTGTAGCTGACGGTATAATACTTCGGATCAACATCCGTCCAGGTCTTGCCGACCTTTACCTGTACCTTGATGGCAGGTTCCACAGCTCTTCCCGTGTACTCCTGCTTCTCAAGCTTCTTGCCGGTAGCGGGATCGACGATCCTTGCTTTGGTCAGATCAAGCTTTCCTTCCTCAGCTCTGTAGAGCACAAAGCTTACAACCTTGGAAGTATCGCTCTTATAGTTGCCGGTACCCGTTACCTTCGCATACAGAACCACCTGACTCTTGTCCGCTTCCATCGTATACTTCGCAGGCAAAGCCTGGGTGCACTCCGCATCGGTATAATAAGATACGGTATAGTCTTTCTTCTCTTTCAGGAGTACGCATTCGTCCGTCACATAAAGCTTGGAGCAGTACTTGCCGGGCTTGCTGTAGGTCATGCTTCCCACAAAGAAATCCGCTCCGCTGATGGACGCAGCTTCGATGGTAAAGCTCTGCTTCTTTGCCTTCTGTCCCTTATAGTTTCCGATGAAGCTGATGACGGCCTGAGCGGTTCCCACCTTCTTATTGTTGCTGTACTTTACGGTATAGTCTCTTCCTTC
>JAEELW010000132.1 GCA_016282915.1 Lachnospiraceae bacterium
AAGCAGCTGGATGTCCAGATCCTTGATGCGGAAGGCAATGCGATCGATGGCAAGACGAAGCTGGCAGCCGGCCAGAAGATCACCGTAGTGGTCAAGAGCAAGGATGCAGCGAACGTAGCGATCGGCGAAGATGGAATCAGCGAGGAAGTGACCGTAGGTCAGAACCTTGCAAAGGCAAAGATCGATGCGAAGAAGCTGACTGTGAACTACAGCGGAAGCCCGATCGAGCTGACTGACGAGCAGATCGCAAGCGTGATCGTTACCATCGGCAAGAAGGCAGATGCGAAGACCCTGGTATGCGGTGAGGACTTCGTGATCGTTGGTTACACGAACAACGTGAAGAAGGGCACCATGACCGTAACGATCAAGGGTACCGGCGAAGAGACCGAGCGTGGAACGTTCAGCGGCGTCAAGACCTTCAAGGTCAAGATCGTAGCGAAGAACATTCAGTAATCCGCGCTTCGCAGGAACTGAGTACCAAGTAACACCTGCACCCTCCGGGCAACCGGGGGGTGCTTTTTTCTTTATTGACTGGCGTGACAGCCGGGAACGGGCTATAATATGATGCTAGGGTCAAAAGCTCATGAGACAAACATGCTTGCATGATTTGGCTCATGAGTTTGGGACCCGTACGAACATGAGCAAGTAGCGGAATGCCTGTTTTTTGGCATTCCAGCGGATTGCGAATGATCGTAGGATTGCGAGAGTGCGAAGCACGAAGCAATCCGTAAGCATCATAAAGAGAAAAAAACAATTGACCATAATATCGTAATATAAAATGCCGGGCGGGAGGAAACATCCATGTTTTGTGATAAATGCGGAGCGGAGATAAAAACGGACGAGAAGTTCTGCCATCAGGGCGGGGCACCGCTGGGCGACGGGACGGAAAGCAATGTGCCGGAAGGGCCGGTCGGAAAGAAGAAAAAACGCCGGACGGTAGTGGCAGGCGTGGCGGCTGCATTGGTGTTTGTTCTTGCCATAGCACTGTTCGTGATCCTTTTTGTTGTGGGCGGAAAAGATAAAAAATACGACAGACAGCTGACGCTGGCGGAGCGTTATCTGGATGAGCTGAATTATGACCGGGCGATCGCGGCCTATAAGGAGGCGATCGGTATCGATCCGGCGAGGACCGACGCCTATAAAGGGCTGGCGGAGCTGTATGAGGAACAGGGCAGGACGGAGGAAGCCCTGGACATCCTGAAGGAAGGTTACGAGGCAAGCGGCGACCGGCTGTTGAAAAGGAGACTGGAAAGGCTGGAGGAAAGGCTGCAGGCAGCAGAAGAACCGGCCGGCGGAGAAGAGCCCGGAAATAGCGGGCAGAGTGGCGGGGAAGCCGTGTCCGGCGAAGAGGAAGACGGACCGGGTATGCTGGCCCTGCTGCTTCTGTCCGCGGATGAGAAAATGCCGGTTTCCGGGGCAAGCCTGAGCCTGCGGGACAAGAACGGGGATTATTCCCGTTCCGGCATCACGATCACAAACGGCCGGGTGGAGCTGGATTATCCTGGCAGAGGCGAATACGCTCTGACGGTCACAGCGGATAAGTTTGTGTCGCGGACACTGGAGTTTCATCTGGAGCCGGGCTACAATGAAAAGATCGTTCCTCTAGTACCGACGCCTCTGGACCAGAACGTCTATGTCCTGCTGGAATGGGACGGCGAGCAGGATCTGGATCTGTGCAGCTACAATTCCGAAGCGCAGGAATATATCAATGTGAGCCACCGCTGGATCGATTCGTCAGCAGCAAAGAGCGGGGGAGATTATTTCTACCTGGATAACGGGCCGGCCGAGCGTTTCGAGCTGCTGAGCCTGTCTCGTTATTCGGAACCCAACGGCGTGGATAAGAGGATCTATGTGATCGACACTTATGTGGTACAGAACGGCGGCAGATCGGACATGGAAAAGCTGGGCGTGGATGTCTCCGTTTACGAAAAGAGCGGACAGCTTTACCGGTGTACGGCAAAGCCTTCGGAAGACGCAGCAGTGTGGTATCCGTGCTATTACAGGGACGGTGCCGTATATGACGTGGACGAGTATCTCTACAATCTGGATGGGGAGTATGACTGGGCGGATCTGGGGATCCATAACCGGGCAGGCATAAAGCTGACGAAGGAAGACCGGGCTCTGCTCTTTGATCTGTCCTATGCATTGATGTGCATCATCCCGAATGACACGGAACTGGACAAGACGCAGTTAAAGCAATACATCAAGGATCATCTGGAGGTATTTATAAGCAATTTCGCATACCGTCATTTTACCTCCGTGCGTAAGGAAAGCGGGGGCGAATACGGGATGGAGATAAAATATTACTATGATCCGAAGGAGATCGAAAAAACCGTAAACGATCTTTTCGGCATGTCTGTCGACCTTAGCCGGGATCTCGGAAAAAATACGGAGCCGGACTGGAGCGATTCCGGTGTGGGAGGCTGCGATATCGAAAACGGCTACCTCCGTGTCTATTATTTCGAGGGTGGGGAACCTTCCGATTATACGAATTACTTTTCAAACAAGACCATAGGCGGAAAGCTTCAGCTGGTCTACAGTTTTCATAACCAGTACGCTTTTGATGAGACGACTTACGAAGCGCTCACCCTGGGCTACCTGAATCTCTTCGTGACCGCTTCGGACAACGATCCGGGTTATGAACTGGATTCGCTGGAATATGCGCATGTCATGGACTGGTAAGCAGCTGGGATTCTGTGCGTTACTGACACGGCTTGAGGGCCGTGAATAGTAACTTTTGTGCAAAAAAAGATCATGAAAGAACTGTGTTTTTGATAGACTAATTTTTTTATTTGTGATAGAATGCCCCTATGGTCAAAAAACTGGCTTCTTATATAAAGGAATATAAAGCTCCCAGTATTGCTACGCCGATCTGTATGATCTTTGAGGTTCTCTTCGAGATCCTTATTCCTATGCTGATGGCGTCCATCGTTAACGACGGTATCAATAAAGGGGACATGGGACATATCTACCGTACCGGAGCGCTGATGGTGCTTTTTGCCATATGCGGTCTGGTGAGCGGTATCCTGGGCGGCGTGTTTGCCGCAAAAGCAGCTACCGGTTTTGCGAAAAATCTCCGGAAAGCCCTGTTCGACCGTGTGCAGGAGTTTTCCTTCCATAATATCGATCATTTCTCCACGGCGGGACTTGTGACCCGTCTTACCACCGATGTGACCAATATCCAGAACTCCTATCAGGTGCTCCTGAGGATGTGCTTCCGTGCGCCTTTCTCGATGATCATGGCCATGGTGGCTGCCTTTATCATCAGCCCGAAGATCGCGAGCATCTATCTGATCGCGGTGGTCTTTCTTTCGATCATCCTGCTGACCATCATGCGTTCGGCCATGAAGTATTTTACCCAGGTATTCAAAAAATACGACGAATTGAATGCCACCGTGCAGGAAAACGTCAACGCGATCCGCGTTGTGAAGGCCTATGTCCGTGAGGAATATGAAAAGTCCCGCATGAAGAAGGCGGTGGAAAATATCTTCCGTATGTTTGTCAAGGCGGAAAGCCGTATCGTCCTGAACTGGCCGGTGATGCAGCTGACGGTTTACACCTGCATCCTTACCATCAGCTGGTTTGGCGCGCAGATCATCGTAAACAGCCTGGGTACCACCCTGGAGACCGGCGATCTGATGAGCCTTCTTGCCTACTGCATGAACATCCTGATGAGCCTGATGATGATCTCCATGATCTTTGTCATGTCTTCCATGGCGATCGCCAGTGCAGAGCGTATCTGCGAAGTGCTGAATGAAGAGCCGGATATCAAAGATCCCGAGGATCCCGTGAAGGAAGTAAAGGACGGCAGCATCGAGTTTAGCGATGTGGATTTCTCCTATGACCGTGAAGGTAACGGCGAACCGGTGCTGAAGGACGTGACGCTTTCCATAAAGAGCGGCGAGACCATCGGCATCATCGGCGGTACCGGCAGTGCCAAGACCAGTCTGGTGAACCTGATCAGCCGCCTGTACGACGTTTCCCGGGGCAGTGTGAAGCTGGGCGGCGTGGATGTGCGTGA
Source organism: Lachnospiraceae bacterium (assembly GCA_016282915.1). Lineage (GTDB taxonomy): Bacteria > Bacillota > Clostridia > Lachnospirales > Lachnospiraceae > NK4A136. Next base: position 4,022 of record JAEELW010000132.1, read on the forward strand.
TTACGAGGTGGCACTGCTGCGTGACGAAGTGAGCGTAGTGCTGCAGAAAAACGTGCTCTTTTCCGGTTCGATCCTGGATAACCTCCGCTGGGGCAAGGAGGATGCGACGGAAGAGGAATGCCGCGAGGCCTGCCGGCTGGCCTGCGCCGATGAATTTATCGAAAAGATGCCGGAGAAATACGAGACACATATCGAGCAGGGGGGCACCAACGTGTCCGGCGGGCAGAAGCAGCGTCTGTGTATCGCCCGCGCCCTTTTGAAGAAACCGAAGGTACTGATCCTCGACGATTCCACCTCCGCCGTGGATACGGCTACGGATGCAAAGATCCGTAAGGCTTTCCGCGAGGCGATCCCGGGCACGACCAAGCTGATCATCGCCCAGAGGATCTCGTCCGTGATGGACGCCGACCGCATCATCGTGATGGAGGAAGGCCGTGTGAACGGTTTCGGTACGCATGAGGAGCTGCTTCAGAGCAACGAGATCTACCGTGAAGTATATGAATCACAGACCGGCGGCAACGGCGATTTTGACGAGCCGCACTGAGTAAAAGAAGAAGAGCTATGGCAGAAGCAAAAGAGATTAAAATGGGACGCGGACGGGTCATGGGCCCGAAGCCGAAGCTGGAACATCCCGGGCGGATCCTGGCACGGGTCTTTTCCTATGTCTTCAAAGGTTATCTGCTCCATGTGATCCTTGTTGCGGTCTGTATCGTGGTGAGCGTACTGGCAAATGTGCGCGGCACTCTCTTTCTGAGCACGCTGATCGACGAATATATCACGCCGTTGCTGGATGCCGCAAAAGCGGGGAGCACACCGGATTACAGCGGCCTGCTGGGGGCGATCCTCAATATGGCCCTGATCTACGGCGTGGGCGTGGCAGCCGGTCTTTTGCAGAATTATCTGATGATCTTTGTGACGCAGGGAACGATGCGCAATCTCCGCTTCGAGCTCTTCAGCCACATGGAGCGTCTGCCTATCCGCTATTTTGACAGCCATGCCCATGGCGATATCATGAGCATCTATACCAACGATATCGATACGCTGCGGCAGATGATCAGCATGACCCTGCCCCAGTTCCTGAATTCGGCCATTACCATCGTCAGCGTTCTGACCAGCATGATCATCCTAAGCCCCATCCTTACGGGCGTGACTTTTGTGATGGTGATCCTGATGCTCTTTGCCACAGGCAAGGTAGCCGGCGGCAGCGGACGCTATTTTGTGAAGCAGCAGAAGCAGCTGGGCGAGATGAACGGCTTCATCGAGGAGATGATGGAAGGGCAGAAGGTGGTCAAGGTCTTTAACCACGAGGCCGCCAATATGAAGCAGTTTGACGAGCTCAATGAGAAGCTCTGCGAGAGCGCACGCAAGGCCAGCCAGTACACCAATATCCTGGGTCCCATCAATGCCCAGCTTGGCAATTTAAGCTATGTGGTCTGCGCGGTGGTGGGCGGTATCCTGGCCCTGAGCTTCCCCGTGGAAAGCGCCATGTATCTGAGCATCGGTGATCTGGCCAGCTTCCTGACCTTTAACAAGAATTTCAACATGCCCATCAACCAGATCAGCCAGCAGGTCAACTCCATCGTGATGGCTCTGGCCGGTGCGGACCGTATCTTCAAGCTGCTGGATGAAGAGCCCGAGGTGGATGACGGCTATGTGATGCTGGTCAATGCAAAGCAGGGAGAGAATGGCGAACTGGTCGAGACCGAAGAGCGGACCGGTCTGTGGGCGTGGAAACATTATCATAAAGCCGACGACACTACCACCTATGTGCAGCTGAAGGGCGATGTGGTCTTTGACGGCGTGGATTTCGGTTATACCGACGAAAAGATGGTGCTGCACGATATCAAGCTTTTTGCAAAGCCCGGTCAGAAGATCGCTTTTGTGGGAAGCACCGGTGCAGGCAAGACGACCATCACCAATCTGATCAACCGTTTCTATGACATACAGGACGGTAAGATCCGTTATGACGGCATCAACGTGAACAAGATCAAAAAAGACGACCTGCGCCACTCCCTCGGGATCGTGCTGCAGGAGACCCACCTTTTCTCCGGCACCGTGCGGGAAAACATCCGCTACGGCCGTCTGGATGCTACGGATGAGGAAGTGGAGGCAGCAGCAAAGCTGGCAAACGCCCACGGCTTTATCAGCCGTCTGCCGGAAGGCTATGATACGGAACTGACCGGGGACGGTTCTTCCCTCTCACAGGGACAGCGACAGCTCCTGGCCATTGCCCGGGCGGCCATCGCCGATCCTCCGGTGCTGATCCTTGACGAAGCTACCAGCTCCATCGATACCCGTACCGAAAAACTGGTGCAGGAAGGCATGGACCGCCTGATGAAGGGGCGTACCACTTTTGTGATCGCGCACCGTCTTTCGACGGTACGGAATTCCGACTGCATCATGGTACTGGAGCAGGGCCGTATCATCGAGCGCGGCAGCCATGACGAGCTGATGGAGGAAAAAGGGAAATATTATCAGCTGTACACAGGGGCGCAGGCCTGAAAGCCCGCTACTCAAAACACCAGCCCGTAGCCACGCACACTAGTCCCTGCTTAGTGAGCGATAGCGAGCTTAGCAGGACTGCGTACAGAGGAGCGGAGTGCGTGGCTCGGGACTGAGCAGTAACGAACGATTCAGAATGGAAGGCGTCGCAGGGCGCCTTTTCCTAACAGGAGAGGATTTATGAAAAAAGTATTTATCGACGGAAGTGAAGGAACCACGGGACTACGTATCCATGAGCGCCTGGCAGACCGCAGCGATATCGAGATCCTTAAGATCGACAGCGAAAAGCGGAAGGACCCGGAGGAGATCAGGAAATTCATCAATGCTTCGGATATCACTTTCCTGTGCCTGCCGGATGCGGCGGCAAAGGAGGCGGTGACCCTCTGCGACAACCCGGATACGGTGATCATCGACGCGTCCACGGCCCATCGTACGGAGCCCGGTTGGGCTTACGGCTTTCCCGAGCTTTCGGCGGAACACCGGCAGGCGATCGCGAAGTCGAAGCGCATTGCGGTGCCCGGCTGCTATGCCAGCGGCTTTATCGCATTGGCTTATCCACTGGTAAAAGGAGGTATCCTGCCCGCGGACTATCCCTGCGCCATCACGGCGGTATCCGGATACAGCGGGGGCGGAAAAAAGCTGATCGCTGCTTATGAGGAAGAAGGCCGCGAGGACAAATTTGATTCGGCCCGTATGTATGCCTGGGGCCAGAGCCACAAGCATCTGAAAGAAATGAAGCACATCACCGGGCTTTCCCGGGCGCCGCTCTTTATGCCCATGACCACCGCTTATCACAGCGGCATGATCGTGAGCCTGCCTCTTTATACGGATCTGCTGAACGAGCGCTGGACGCCGGAAGACGCCCAAGCCTATTTTGAGAATTATTATGCGGGTGAAAAACTCGTGCAGGTACTGCCTTTCGGCACAGATGTG
>JAEELW010000133.1 GCA_016282915.1 Lachnospiraceae bacterium
ATCAAGAACAACGTCTTTGATAAATGGACGGAAGAAGAAGGCTTCGATAAGTATAAGAGAAAACTTCAGGAACAGTTTCTTGCCATTGAGCTTGAAAAGAAAATGAGCAAATCCCAGATCCTGGAGCTTTACCTGAATACCGTCAACTTCGGTCAGAACACCCTGGGCATCCAGGCGGCTTCCATGCGTTATTTCGGAAAACCCGTCTACGACCTGAATCTTTCCGAGGCTGCCACCATCGCGGGTATCACCAAGAACCCCGCTGCCTATAATCCGATCTCTCATCCCGAGAAAAATGCAAAACGCCGTAAAAAAGTGCTGGACGATATGAAGAAATACGGTTATATCACCCAGAGCCAGTATAATGAAGCCATGGCGGATGATGTTTACTCCCGCATCACCGAGACCAATGTCCAGGTCGAGGAAGAAAGCATCTATACCTATTTTGAAGATGCCGTGATCGACGTGGTCATCAAGGATCTGACGGATATGTACCTCAAAAACGGCTACGTGGAATCCCAGGCCGCCAACCGTGCTTATAAACAGCTTTACAGCGGCGGGCTTTCGATCTACACCACCCAGGATTCCCGGATCCAGGCCATGTGCGATTCGATCTACTCCGATGAAGCCAATTATCCCGACAATACCCACTGGTATCTGAGTTACCGGGTTTCCATCGGGCATGCGGACGGCACCACGACCAATCACTCCTCGGAGATGTATAAAAAGTATTACAAAGAGTTCGATCCGAAGTTCAATATGATCTATGCTACCCAGGATGATGCCTATGCGGCGATCAAGTCATATCTGGAAGCCGTGATGCAGCCCGGTGACGAGATCATCGCGGAAAAGATCTCCCTCACGCCCCAGCCCCAGGTATCCATGACCATCGAGGATCAGTATACCGGTCATGTTCTTGCCATGATCGGCGGGCGCGGCACCAAGGAATCCAGCCGTTCCCTGAACCGTGCATTCACCTCCACCCGTCAGCCCGGCTCCTGCTTCAAGGTTCTGGCTGCTTATGCACCTGCACTGGATACCGCCGGGATCACGCTGGCCGATGTCTTTAATGATGCGCCCTTCAAATATAAGGGCGGCCGTGCCGTGGCAAACTGGTACGGTGCCGCTTACAAGGGCCCCTGCACCGTCCGCTACGGTATCGAACAGTCACTGAATATCATCGCGGTAAAGACCCTTACCGTGATCAATCCCCAGCGGGGCTTCGACTGCCTGAAGAATTTCGGCTTCACCACCCTTGTGGAACGCAAGGTGATGGAGGACGGCCGCGTTCTTACCGATGTGAACCAGGCACTGGCCCTGGGCGGTATCACGGACGGAATCACGAATATGGAGCTGAATTCAGCCTATGCCACCATCGCCAACGGCGGTATGTACAGAGAGCCGCTCCTTTATACCAAGATCGTGGATCATGACGGCAATGTGCTCATCGACCGCACCGCGAACCAGAATACACACCGCGTGATCAAAGAGACCACCGCCTACCTGCTCACGGATGCCATGGTGGACGTGGTGACCAAAGGTACCGGCGCCCTGGTCAATTTCGGTAATATGGCCATCGCCGGAAAGACCGGTACCACCTCCAGCTATAAAGACGTATGGTTTGCCGGCTATACTCCTTATTATACCTGCACCTGCTGGACCGGCTATGATAATAACGAGGATCTGCCCGCTACCGACCGTAAGCTTTCCCAGACCATGTGGAAGACTGTGATGAAGCAGCTTCACGAAAATCTGGAATACCGTGCCTTTGAACGGCCGCCCGGGATCGTTACGGCCACGATCTGTTCCGCTTCCGGCAAAATGCCGAGGGAAGGGCTCTGCGACGATTGCCTGCGCACCGAGATCTTTGCCGAGGGCACCATCCCGCAGGAAAGCTGCGGCGTGCACTATCAGGGTGAGGTCTGTGTATATTGCGGACTTCCGGCCGACAGCCGCTGTCCTTTCCATACGGAAGGTGTTGTAACCCTGGTCGCTCCCGAACCACCTGCCCTCTGGTATGGTTATGAAGAAGGCCAGGAAGCCGCGCAGTCCTCCTGTCCGCATAACGAAGCCTTTTTCCAGAACCCCGACTATCGGACCATCCTGGAGGAACAGCGCCGCGAACTGGCTGAAAGAGGATACGAGTTCAGCCTGGACGGGTATTAACGATCCCGGTCACCGCTCAGCTTTTGCTGACATCTTCCTTTCGACGGATCTGCGATAAAAAAAACGGCAGGAAAACTGCCGTTTTTATGTTCCATAAGCATCATAAAGTGAATAAAAAAACAATTGACCTTAACATCATATCATAATCTCACGTATTTTTCTTATTCCGTAGGCAGCTCCGCCGCATCCACCTCGATGTTTCCTTCCGGACGTTTCTTTACGAAACGCAGGTATTCGCTTGAGATAAAGCCCTGCCCGGTCTTGTACTGTACTCTTGACCAGCCGTTGGAGAGCACCGCTTCCAGTATAAAGGTCTCCCCCCTGGAGGCGCTGCCGAGACGTTCATAATCGGTCCCTGCCCCACGGCGGATATTTACGGTATCTCCGGTCACTTCGGCGTAAATATTGTTGTCCTCCGCTTCTTCCGTCGGTTTTGCCGCGTCATTGGAAGAGGCGCTGTTTGCGCTCGCGGAAGCAAACGGCACATCCGCATCTTCATCATAGTCCTCTTCAGCGTTATCACCGTTTCTGAGCGCCAGAAAAGGATTCTCTTCGTCCACGGTCACCTTTCCCCGCTTTACGATCATCACGATCAGAAGGACGATCGTAATGAGCAGAAGAACGATAAATGCGTCCAGGACGATACTTAAGGTTTTCTTTCTCATTTACAGCACCTCACGTTCGGAATCCCTGGCCATGATCAGCACACGGCGCTTTCCCATATCCTCATAGAAATGGAAGCCGTACATGAACAGGCGGTATCCTTCGGGCGTCATACGGCGCAGGAACATATGCGATACCGTTTTCCCTGCCGCATAGGTCTCGTCCAGATTCTCAGGGCTGAAGGCCATCATGAACAGGGGCAGGTCATCGGGATGGAGCGGTACCATTTCGCTGAACTCTTCGGAATGCAGGCCGAATTCCATGCGTTTTTCACGGATCAGGCGTTCTCCGTCAAAGGAGAGCTCATACATCATGTCGTCATCCGCATCATACTCAAACATATAATCATAATCCGCAAGAAGCGCCGCATTATACATCAGCGACATCTCACGCTGTTCCATCACATCGGTATAATCCTCAAAGAGCAGCAGCGCGCCGGAACGCACTCCGTTCTTCTCCGACAGCGGATAGATCTGAAGCCGTACCCACTCGTCCGCAACTGTACGATAGGTCAGCTCTTTCAGCCGCAGTTCATCATCCACATGGGCGCGGAGCTCATTGAGATTGATGGAATTCTGAAAAGTCTCCCGGTACTGCTCCAGCACATAGGCCCGCGCGTAATGATTCATCGCTTCATCCGCATCCGGATACTGTTTTTCGATATAGCGGTATTCCGGCGCATTCCGGTAGGAATGAAAGGCCCCGGTCTGCAGGTCCACGAAATACACGGCTTTATAATGCGTGGAAAGGATATCGATGATGATATTCTTTTCGTTCCGCTCTTCCTCTACCCTCTTGTGCTCGGTGATATCCATGAAGGTGAGCACGCACTTGTCTTCCATGCCCTGCATATAAGGCGGACGGAAGGCGCTCACGCTCATCCAGCTCTCTCCGTCACTGATTGCGGATTTATACTCACGCACCACATTCTCCGCATCCCCCGCAAAGGCTTCGCCCAGGGATTTCGAGGAGAACATCGCGGAAAAATCCTTCTTCTGCCCTTTATCCGGGATAAATTCCGATACGATCTGCAACAGAGTCTCATAGGCACCCTCTCCGGGGATACCGAAGAGCAGCGGATCGGGCTTGACCGCCACAAAGCTGTTTCCGGGCAGATCCAACAGATAGATGGAGCGGTAAATATTGCTGATGGAACTGAGGATCACCTCATTTTCCTTCTCGCGGCGGTTCAGATGCGTCTCGCCCTGGGCATCTCTCTCCGTACATACCACACGCCCGTCCAGCTCGGACAGCTTACGGAAGCGCAGCTCGGTCCAGCGGCAGCTTCCCTTCACACGCCGGCGGTACTGGAAAGAATAATCTCCCTTTTCCAGCTTTTCACGCACCTGTACCGGCTCCAGCAGTGCCGAGAGCTGCTCCATATCGTCGGGATGTGCATGCTCCGTGATCAGATTCTTCTTCCACTCATCAAAGCGCACGGGGTGGTAATACACGGCACGGTAATGTCCCTCGCCGCCGTCCTCCTTGGGCTTTAAGAGTGTGGTCACTTCTCCCTTGAGCATATCCATCAGAAAGATATGCCGGAAATCGCGTCCCAGGATACCGAAGATCCGGTCGCGCTCCTCTTCTTCCTTATCATCCACATGGGCCGTCAGCAGGAAAGAGTAGGCCAGGATCCCCTGACTCCACACCACCTTGCTCACCGTCACGTTACGGCGCTTTCCGAAAGGCGATTCGGCCACCATATAACGGTAGGTACCGCCTTCGTTACAGCGTGTATTGGCCTTCTGGTAATCGTCCATATCCCAGACCTGGGATACGTGACTCCCCGCATGGGCATTGGTCAGTACCGTTACCAGATGATTGCAGTAGAGGATCTTTCCGTCCCGGCCGCTCACCACAAAGAGCGCCACATCATCCGCATTGTCCAGGACATTCATCATGCCCCAGAATTCTTTCATATCACTCATTACAGTCTTTTTCCCCCAATACCTGAAGAACAAAATCCCAGACACGGCCGACGCTTGCGATATTCAGCCTTTCCTTGGTCGTATGGATATCCTGCATATCAGGTCCGATGGAGACCGCATCAAAGCCCGGGATCTTCTTCGCCAGCACGCCGCATTCCAGGCCGGCGTGGATCACTTCGGTTTTGGGCGCATGTCCGTACATACGCTCAAACACCTTTACCATTTTATCACGGAGCGGCGAACTCTCCCGGTATTCCCATTCCGGATAGGAAGCGGAGATCTCCGCTTCCGCCCCGAAGGCTCCGGCTATGGCCGCCACACGTTCCTTCAGATGCTGCGCAGCGCTGCCGATCATGCTGCGCAGCTCATAATATGCTTTAAGCTCTCCCTCTTCCAGCTTCAGTATGCCCAGATTCAGCGAGGTCTCTACCAGGCCGTCCACAACACCGCTCATGGCCTGTACGCCGTCCGGTTCTGCTATGAGCAGCCCGCCTGCTTTCTCCGAACTCTCTTTTGAGAAGGATGCCTTATAATCCTTTTTGTCTTCCTTCCAGGAAAGCACAAGAGCGTCATCCCGCCCGTGGTACTCGTGCGAGATGTCTTTCCGCAGCTCTTCCAGGAGCTTTTCCGCCTTATCCGTTTTCCCTTCCGGGATCACGACCTTCATCGATGCTTCCTGCGGGATCGCATTGCAGGCCGTGCCGCCCGCGATCTTCTCAAGAACGGCGCCGCATTCTCCTGCAAGCTTATACAGTACACGTCCCAGAAGACGGTTGGCATTTCCCCGGCCTTTATGGATCATCTGACCGGAATGACCGCCCAGCCCCCCGCTGATCGTGATCCGGTAAAGGCTGCCGCATAACGTTTCTTTTGCTTTCTCAAGCGGAAGCTTCGCCACGACACGTACACCGCCGGCGCAGCCTGCGGTAAAGATGCCTTCGTCCTCGGAATCCAGGTTCAGCAGGCGCCTGCCCTGAAGCAGTGATGCATCGAAGCCCACAGCCCCGTCCATACCCACCTCTTCATTGGTGGTGATCAGAAGCTCCAGAGCGGGATGCGGGCAGGAAGGATCTTCCATCAGCGCCATCATCATGGCTACGGCAATGCCGTCGTCGCCGCCCAGACTGGAAGCTTCCGCATAAACCCACTCGCCGTCATGCTTCACCTCCGGTGCAAAAGCACAGGGGTCCACAGAGGCGTCCTCGTGCACGGCCACCATATCCATATGGCCCTGCAGGATCAGCGTCTCTTCCTCTTCGTATCCTGCCGTCGCAGGCACGCGGATCAGGATGTTTTTTTCGGCATCCTGTACGCACGAAAAGCCACGCCTTTCGGCGAAGCTTTTCAGATAGTCACTTATTTCATTGATATGATAGGAAGCATGCGGTATTCCGCACAATTCTTCAAAGCAGCGGAATACCGGCTCCGGGTATAAACCCTTCAGTTTTTCCATCGATATTTATGCGATCTTGCTCTTTGCCAGGTCAGCCAGTGCCGTAAATCCTTCCGCATCGTTCACTGCCAGCTCGGACAGCATCTTGCGGTTGATATCCACCTCAGCCAGCTTCAGCCCGTACATGAAACGGCTGTAGGAAAGGCCGTTCAGTCTTGCGGCAGCGTTGATACGTGCGATCCACAGCTGACGGAACTGACGCTTTCTCTCCTTGCGTCCCGCATAGGATGTGGCAAGTGCGCGCATCACGGACTGCTTTGCTACACGATACTGCTTGGAACGGGCACCTCTGTATCCCTTCGCCAGCTTCAATACTCTGTTATGTTTTTTCTTGGCATTCAAGCCACCTTTAATTCTGGCCATCTTTCTTTTCCTCCTCTATGATCGCCTGTTTATTCCTGTCTGACACCAATCGGATGCCGATCCCGTAATCTCGCCTGCTTCGCAGCCTCGAACGGAATCTGGCTCCATTCTCTTTATCAAAGCCAATGCATCCGTTCTTACAGATACGGAAGGATCTTCTTCATGTTCTTTGCGTTCGTAGGATCCGTAATGATATCCTGACGCAGGTTCCGTTTCCGCTTGGTGGACTTTTTGGTCAGAATGTGGCGCTTGTAGGCCTTATTGCGGACGAGCTTTCCGGTACCGGACTGTTTAAATCTCTTTGCAGCAGATCTGCTGGTTTTCATTTTGGGCATTTCTTTTTTCCTCCTGTTCTTCTTATTACATGCATGAGCGAAAGCTCTCACATTTACTGTTTTTTGACCGCAAGGAACATGGTCATGGTCCTTCCCTCGACCTTCGGTGCTTTTTCCACCACCGCGATCTCGGCAAGTTCCTCGGCGATATCATCCAGGATATGTTTGGAATTGGCCATGTGGGCCATTTCTCTTCCGCGGAAACGAAGGGTCATCTTCACCCTGTCGCCTTTCGCAAGAAACTTCCTGGCAGCGTTTATCTTCGTATTCAGATCGTTGGTATCGATGTTGGGCGACAGGCGGATCTCTTTGATCTCGACCACGTGCTGCTTCTTCTTGGCTTCCTTGTCCTTACGCTTCTGCTCATAGCAGAATTTACCGTAATCCACCACCCGGCACACCGGCGGTTTCGCCGTGGGTGCGATGAGCACCAGATCCATCTCCGCTTCGTCCGCGATCCTCTGCGCTTCCCGGATGGACATGACGCCAAGCTGCTCGCCCTCCGTACCGATCACACGCACTTCCTCTTCCCTGATCTGACCGTTGATCAATAAATCGCTAATGGTTTTATACCTCCAATCATTTCCTATACAGTAAAAAAGATACCTTTTCGCAGGTATCCCATCACACAGTCACAGACAGCCCTTGCTGTCTCTGCCCTATTGACACCTGAAGCACTTTCGCCGCAGGGTGAGAGTGGATACTCTGCTTGCACCCGATTAAGTTAACATACTTTCCGCTTTTCGTCAAGCACTTTTTCATTTCCGCGTGACAAAGCCGCCAGCCGGATGAGATAAGCGCTTACTCCGATCCGCAATACCGACAGCCACTGGATCGACAGCGGCAGCCATTCTTCCCCGTATGCGGACGCCGCCAGCGGGAAAAGGCCGATGATCTCCAGGAGCACTGCCGGAAGGATAAAACGCACATCCTTTACCACAAGCAGCCAGACGATCAGCGTCACCGATGCCGCCGCGGGATCAAGGTCCGGCAGAAAACCCGTAACGAGCAGGCCGCAGCAAAGTGCCAGAAGCAGGGGATCCGCTTTGCGGCTCTTCTTTCCGAAAAAAATCATAAATGCCACAAGCACAGCAAGACAGACCATCGTTGTTCCCAGGGCGTAATAATCCCAGGATGTCCCGGCCCTGTCATTCAGGAAGGCCCAGAATGAAGGAAATCCGGCATAAAGCCGTTTTTCCGCAAAGCCCGGCGGCAGATACTCCCCGAGGAGATCAAAGCCGGCAAAACCCGCTGCGAGCCTCGCTCCGAAGCCTGCAAGGGGTATCAGGAAATAGAACAGATCATGTTCCTCGTCCCGGATACAGAGCAGTACAAATACCGGGAGCAGGAAAAGCCCCTGCACACCCAGGAAACAGGACAATGCAAGGCAGAGATACGCATGCAGGAAGCGTCTGCCTCCATAAAAGTATAGCGCCAGTACCGCCGCCGCCACGGACAGATCCCCGAAACTTCCGAATACCACCGTGGAAAAAAGCCCGGCCGGCGAAAGCAAAAGGATCACATAAACGGCAAAGCTCTTTACCCTCTCCTCATCCTTCTGCTGCTTTGCGGTAACGAAAGCCGCGGCCGCCGCCGTAAGAAAACCGCTCCACATGCTCAAGCTGTTGTCCGACATTCCGGCTGCCTGTGCATAGAGTGAGCCCAGGGCCAGACGCAGCCCGCCTCCCAGCAGCGTCAGGAAGATCCCGCCCAGCAGGAGCAAATGCTTTTCGATCCATGTCAGAAATCTCTTCTCAAACGCCGGCATTTCCCGTTCCCTCCTTTTTCTTTGCAAAGAACAGATACAGGTATGCCGCATAGACAAGCATCATGAGAAAGCCCAGAAAACGCATGGGAACATGATACATCTCCATCCCCACACGTCCCGCGATCACGTAGCTCATGATCAGATGCAGGGACAGGGCCGGAACGATCGTCCTCTTATCCAGAAAGACAAGGGCCAACGCAAGCACTTCATAGAGATAGCCGTAGCGGTCCAGCATGCAGGGCAGGAAAAATACCGTGGTAAAGGAAAGCAGAAAGGCTGAATAGAGAAACATCACATTCGCTTCCCTGCGCTGCTTCAGGAAGAGTATCAGAAGCATGACCAGCAGCGCAAAGCAGAATACGATCGCTGCATTCCGGAATTTAAAGAAATCCGCAAAGCCCTCCGCTCCCGCCTCTTCGTCCGGCAGGAAACTCCAGAAGCCCGGGTACTCCATACACAGCCTCGATCCGGAAGAGATCTGCCCGATATAGACCGTCAGGATGTTCGGAAGTCCCTGTGCCGCCTGCTGCGCGGATGCTGCCGCAGAGGGCGCCACCGCAGAAGCTGCCGCCTTGATCGGCGCGATCAGGTGTATGAGCTGTCTCGGAAGCGCGCTCGCCAGGAACACTCCGGGCAGCGCGAGGAAATAAAGGAGCGAAAAGCTCTTTTTGTAGAGATAATAAAATCCGAAAAAGGGCAGGATAAAAACGGTCTGAAGTTTAAAGGCCAGGGAAAGTCCCAGAAGAAGGAAAGATCCGAGATACTTCTCCCTGCGAAGCCACACCAGGGACCATACGATCAGTGCCACATATACGGAATCGCTCTGCCCCCAGGCCGAAGAATTCAAAAAGACTACTGGGCAGAGATAACAGAGTGCGTATGCCGCAGTGGCATCCCGAAAGGCCGTTATATTCCTTTCCCCGGCTTTCTTTCCGCCCCTCAGTTCATATACCAGTGTCCACAGTCCCGTTGCCAGCAGAAGGTCAAATGCCGTCCAGAGCGCCTTCATCTTATAAAGGCCGTCTCCGGGCAGATGGGTCAGCAATGCGATAACAAACTGAAAGGCCGCATTATAGCCTTTGATCCGCTGTCCCAGTTCATAAAGCCCCGGGATCCCGCCGCATTCCTCCGCCCTGCCGTACCAGCGGAGATAAACATCCATATCGGAACTGACGATATCCCAGAGCAGGAAACGCAAAAAAGTCCCTCCCAGGGTCACGAGTACGATCAGGATCTCAAAACTGTTCTTTTTTGCAAATCGGAGCAGCCTTTTTTCAGATTCCGGCATTATCTTTGTTTTCCCGTGCTGCCGCACGGCGGGCCACATATTCCTTCAGTTCCTTTTTATGAACACCTACCGTGGAAAGCTCCCATTCCATACGCTTGATCACGTCCTTGTCATTCGCGGCAAGCGCTTCCTCGTAAGCCACGATGATCTCTTCCTTGACGTTTTCCACCATATTACTGTGAACCGGTTTCAGCGGATTCTCATCCCGCTGTCTCAATACCCGGCCGTCGTCTTCCGACATATTCAGCTTATCGTCTGCCATGTTCTTCTCCCTGTCAGCGGAGCGATCTCTTCTGTTGTTCGTATCCCCGCTTATAGCGGCGGTTTCCCGCCTCCTTCATGCACTTGCAAAGATCATTACGGCAGTCCCGCGGCTGCATGGCTGCGGAACTGCCGTCTCACGGACCTCAGCGCATCTTCTTTGCTTCGGTCTCGCCCTCTTCTGCTTTTTCTTCCCGTATGGCCTTGGTGCGGATCTCTTCGCAGATCGCATTGATGAACTCGGACAGCGGCTTTGCTCCCTCGTCTCCCTCAAAACGGCTGCGCACGGATACGGTACCGTCCTCCTGCTCCTTTTCACCCACGATCAGCATGTAGGGAACGCGGGCCTTTCTCGCTTCACGGATCTTGTAGCCGATCTTTTCCGAACGCAGGTCACAGCTGGCATAGATATCGTTCTTCTTCAGTTCCTTCTCTACCTGCTTTGCGTAATCCTCGTACTTGTCCGAGATCGGCAGCACGCGCACCTGCTCCGGGCAGAGCCAGGTCGGGAACTTGCCCATATACTTCTCAATAAGCCATGCAAAGGTACGCTCATAGCAGCCGGCGCTGGTACGGTGTATGATCAGCGGGCGCTGCTTCTCGCCGTTCTGGTCGATGTAATACATGTCAAAACGCTCGGCGTTCATCGGATCCCACTGTACGGTCATCACCGTGTCTTCCTTGCCGTAGACATTCTTTGTATTGATATCCACCTTCGGTCCGTAGAAGGCTGCTTCACCCACTGCCTCATAGAAAGGCACATCCAGTTCCACCAGGATGTCACGCAGATGCTGCTCCGTCTCCTCCCAGGTCTTCGGATCGCCGATATATTTCTCCTTATTGTTCGGATCCCATTTAGACAGACGGTAAGTCACGTCATTCTGCAGTCCCAAAGTCGTCAGGCATTCCTTGATCAGCGACAGGGCCCCTTTGAACTCTTCCACGGCCTGATCCGGACGCACGATCAGATGTGCCTCGGTGATCGTAAACTGACGCACGCGGGTCAGTCCGTGCATCTCACCGGAATCTTCGTTACGGAAGAGCGTCGATGTCTCCGCCATACGGATGGGCAGATCCCTGTAGCTCTTCTGGGATGCCTTATAAATGAAGAACTGGAAGGGGCAGGTCATGGGTCGCAGCGCATAGACGTTGCTCTCCTTGATCTCCACATCCTCACCGGACTTCACTTCGTCCAGCACCTTCTCTTCGTCGCCCAGGATGAACATGCCGTCCTTGTAATGATCCCAGTGCCCCGAGATCTTGTACAGGTCGCTCTTTGCCATGAGAGGGGTCTTGGTACGTACATAGCCCCACTCCTTATCCTCTTTATCCTCGATCCAGCGCTGCAGGGTCTCCAGCATCCTTGTGCCCTTCGGCATGAAAAGGGGCAGGCCCTGACCGATCACATCCACGGTGGTAAAGAGCTCCATCTCGCGTCCGATACGGTTGTGGTCACGCTTCTTGATATCCTCGAGATAATCCAGGTAGCCCTGCAGCTCTTCCTTGCTCGCATAAGCCGTACCGTAGATACGCTGGAGCATCGCCTTGTTCTCGTCCCCGCGCCAGTACGCGCCGGAAGAAGAAAGCAGCTTAAAGGCCTTGATGTACTTTGTACTCATCAGATGCGGGCCGGCACAGAGATCCACGAAGGAATCCCCCTGGCTGTAGAAAGAAAGCTCCGCATCCTCCGGCAGGTCATTGATGAGCTCTACCTTATAGGGCTCGCCGATCTCTTCCATCTTTTTGATGGCGTCGGCGCGGTTCAGCGTAAAGCGCTCGATCTTTTCATCCGCCTTGATGATCTTTTTCATCTCGGCTTCCAGCGCATCCAGATCCTCACGGCTGAAAGGCCGGAAATCAAAATCATAATAAAAGCCGGTATCGATGGAAGGACCGATGGTCAGCTTTGCTTCCGGGAAAAGCCGTTTTACGGCTTCTGCCAGCACATGGGCCGTGGTATGACGATAAGCCGCAAGGCCTTCCTTATCCTTTGCGGTAAGGATATTCAGCTCCGCATCGCTGTCTACGACAGTACGCAGATCCACCACTTTCCCGTCCAGTTCCGCTGCACAGGCCGCCCTGGCCAGTCCCTCGGAGATGTCCAGCGCGATATCGTATACCCTCTTCGCTCCTTCATACTCCTTAACGCTTCCGTCCTTCAATGTGATCTTCATAGTCTTCTCCTCCTTCGTTATGTCCCGATCCGCTGCAGGGAAATAAAAATCCCCTGCATGGAAATACCATACAAGGGACGAAATAAACAATTCCGCGGTTCCACCCTAATTATCCGTTTATGAACGGATCGCTCTTTGACGATGCTTACGGCATCAGCGGGTACCGATTAAGGTCCGGCTCCGGGGTGGTCTTCACTCAGACTTCCGCCGCCGCGCTTCCAGCCATGGCGCAGCTCTCTGTCGGTTTCCGTAAGGCTACTGTCCCCTTCATCGCTTTGAGCCGATTATAACAGAGCCGCATTATACTGTCAAACAGAAGTTTCATAAAGACCACGGGGACGGACTTCCCGGTTCCACTTGACAAATCCGCGCCGCCCCTGTACAATACCTCTTGATGCAGGATTAGTACATCGGTAGTATGCAAGCTTCCCAAGCTTGAGAGGCGGGTCCGACTCCCGTATCCTGCTTTTTTTCATGCCCGGAATACGATACTTTTCTGCGGCGGAAGCTCCCGGATAAACCGGGGCTTTTCCTTTTTTCCTCTTTTCAGCTGTCGATCCTCGTTCTCCACTTTCCGATCTGCTGTGCCGTTGAAAAGCGTTCCGCACATTCCGCGCTGCGTTCGAAATAGCGCCCGCGCAGTTCCCCATCATATAGAAGCCTTTTCACCGCCTGCGCCGCCATCCTCTCTTTTTCACTGAGCTCACCGCGCCGTTCCTCCCCGGCCAGCGAAGGCAGGAGCACTCCGTAGCGTGCATATTCCGCCTTATCCGTAAAACTCCGGATATCCGTATCCGGCGCCAGGATCTCCCTGGGGCCCGAAGCCACGTCGCAGGCCGCAACGGGCAGCTTCACGGCCGCCGCCTCGATCAGCACCATGGGCAGTCCTTCATAATCCGAAAAGAGCAGGAATGCGGATGCCGCTTTCAGATAGGGGAAGGGATTCGGAAGTTCGCCGGGAAGATACACATGTTCCGTCAGTCCAAGCTCCTCCGTCAGCTTTTCAAGCGTTTCACGCTCTTCTCCTTCTCCGAGGATCGTCAGCCCCACAGCATCGTCCTCTTTGCGAAGTTCCTGCAGAAGACGTATCATGCGGTCCTGACCCTTCATTGCCGTAAGCCGTCCCATGCTGATCAGCATGCGGGGATGATTCGCATAAAAAGCCGCCGCTTCCTCCGGCAGAGCTTCCCGGCTCTGGACTTCGATCTTTCCCGGATCCAGGAAATTATAGATGCAGCCAAGCTTTTCCGGTGCGATCCCGTAACTCTTCGCCATGTCCATGGCGGCAAGCCGCGATACACAGTAATAACGTTCGCTTCCCTCCGCGATAAAGCGGTGGAGCTGCACTGCCGTCTTTCCCTTTCCGTCACAGGCGGATGGCATGCTGTGATAGATGCTGTATATCTTCTCCTTCCCTTTGGAAAGGATATTGATCACATTGGCGCTGTTCATATGACTGATGCAGCAGTCGATCCGGAGACTACGTTTCAGATAGCGGAGCCTGCGTACTCTGTAGACCAGCTTTACGAGCCGCTGCACGATATTCTCGTCTTCCGAAGGCGGAAGCTTCAGATCGATCAGTCTTCCCCCATAAGGATAGATCGCGTCTCTCCCGTCAAATACGATGAGCCAGACGCTGTAATATGCGGAAAGCTCCAGCGCCATATTGGCCGCCATGCGCTCCGCACCGCCGTTATGAAGATTCTGAACCAGTATCGCTACGCGTTTCCTCTTTTGTTTCACAGACCAAGCTCCTTTATACGCCGGACGATCACGTCCGCTGCCGCCCGGTGTGCCGCCAGCCCCGGATGAAAACGCGCCCCTGTTGTCTCCGGCGTGACCGCGGGAAGCGCCAGGTATTCCACGCGTGTGTCGCCGCTCTCTTCACGGTATTCTGCGATCACTTCTCTGAGCACCGCTGCCAGCGCATCCCCAAGCATGCCGTAGGCCCAGATGATATAGGCCTCCGGATTCTTACGGCGCAGCAGTCCGAGAAAATCCCGTGCCGCAGCTTTTACTTTATCCAGATCCTCCGGCGCATAGCTGTCTCCCGGCTTATACTCTCCGTTCTCCATGCTCTCGCCGTTCATATGGAGCTTATAAACTTCCTTCGTCTCCGGATCGGTAAAGGGAGCGTAATGAAAAGCCCCGTCATCATTGGTCCCGAGATTGACACAGATCAGCTCTGGCTGCCAGGCCGAAAAATCATTTGCCTCATGCACGCCTTTCAGCTCAAAATCCTTCGGGAGCAGCGAGCAGATCCCCTCATAATACTTCGGGACCGCACTCGCAAAATTGTTATCCCAGCCCGCAAAGATCCCCCAGCCGCTCTGGCTGATGATGCGGTAGTCTGCTTTCAGCTCTCTGGCCACCATATAGGGATAGGCGCGCACATGGGAAAAGAAAAGGGAGATCCACTCCTCTTCCTCCTTCGCACCGATGCTGCCTTCCCCGGAATTGATGGAATCGCCGATGAATTCGATCCTCCGTTCATAAGGATCCGGCATGAGAAACTCACCATCGTGAAGGATGGAATAGAATTCCAGACGGTGTTCCCGGTCCGCACTCATGGCCTGTACTTCCTTGATGATGCGCACACGGGTGGGTTTTGTATTCATCTTATTGCGGAAGATGCAGATCTTCGTCCGCTCCTTCGGCACCATCTGCCTCGCCATCACCTCACCGTTGATCTCGATGGCGATCCAGTTTTCATGCTCGGCATAGGGGCCGGCCATTTCCAGCCAGAGCTCGCTGCACTGCACTTTCAGTTCCAGGGAGGAACCTCCCCAGAAAAGCACCAGCGGATCCCTTCCGGGAAGTGTACGCCCGTGCACCAGCAGTTCCTTACAATCGGCGATCCTGATTTCTTTCATCGTTTTCTCCTGTATGCGGATCATTGATAATGCCGGCAGAGATATCATGTATTCGGCAGAGGCCCGTATGTTGCCGTCGGCGCTTAAGCGAAGACCGCTTCATCATAAGCGGCCGTTCTGCGGGTTTAGCGTCCGTTACGGGCATAAATCGAGCGAAAGCGTGTCCGGATGCGAATACATGTGGCGCTGCAGCTGATCATGAAAGCCCGCACTCCTTCAGCACAGCCTTATAGTTCTCGCAGATATAGTCCACGTCATCATCGCTCAGCTTCGTGTGCAGCGGGAGCGAAACTTCGTTGGCATAATGGGCATAGGCATTGGGGAAAGCCGCAATGGAAAAGCCAAGGGCCTTGTAGGCCGTCATCATCGGAAGCGGCTTGTAATGAACGTTACAGGGAATGCCCCGCTCCGCCATCTTCGTGATCACCTCGCGGCGTTTTTCATCGTCTGCCTTCGGAATGCGGCTTAAATAGAGATGTCCGCTGGAACGGTACTGCGCTGTCACATGGTTCAGATGCTCCACACCCATGGCATCACAGGCCGCATCGTAACGCGCGATGATCTCGTGCCGGCGGTCCAAAAGCTTCGGATAGCGGTCCATCTGGATCAGGCCGATGGCTGCCGCCACATCCGTCAGATTGCACTTATAGAGCGGTGCGATGATATCGTATTCCCAGCTGCCCAGTTTGGTCTTGGCAAGGGCATCCTTATCCTGCCCGTGCAGGCTGTAGAGCTGGAACCAGTGATAGAGTTCTTCGTTATCGATACCGGGAATGCTGCGCCAGACAGAAGCGCCGCCTTCTGCCGTGGTCAGGTTCTTTACCGCGTGGAATGAGAATGAGGAGAAATCCGCCAGCATTCCGGCCATGACTCCTTTACGCTCGGCACCGAAGGAATGGGCGCTGTCCGAGACCACGGCGATACGTCCCAGACTCTTCTGGATGCGCTGTCCCAGTTCCGTGTTCCCTGCAGGAGAAAACAGCCCGCGTTTCTTTTCCACGATATCGTAGATCCGCTCATAATCGCAGGGGATACCGGCGATATCGACCGGTACGATGACACGGGTGCGCTCGCTGATCGCAGCTTCCAGCGCGTCATAATCCATTTCAAGGCTGTCCTTCGCACAGTCGATAAAGCGTATGGACGCGCCGGTGTGCAAAGCCGCCGCTGCCGTAGCCGTATAGGTATAGGCCGGCACGAGCACCTCATCCCCGGCTCCGATGCCAAGGATACGGAGGTTCAGCTCCTCTGCCGCGGTAGCGGAATTCAGCGCCACCGCACGGGGTGCCTCCAGATATTCCGCGATCCTCTTTTCAAATTCCTTGGTCCTGGGACCTGTGGTGATCCAGCCGCTCCTGAGGGCCACACATACTTCTTCGATCTCGTCCTCGCCGATATCGGGCGGACTGAAAATGATCTTTCTCTCTTCCATCTTCTTCTCCTCTTTTTCCTTGCGGTCTGCTGTCTGCACCGTTCGGCACAGATGAAGACAGCCCGCATACTTCTAAACCCGTTCATAAGAACGATGCCGCTTAACAGCCTTATACCGTTCCCGCTTATTCCTTATTTTCCGGATGATAGCTCGGCACCATATCTGCGAGCATCGCACGTA
The DNA here is from genome assembly GCA_016282915.1 of Lachnospiraceae bacterium. Lineage (GTDB taxonomy): Bacteria > Bacillota > Clostridia > Lachnospirales > Lachnospiraceae > NK4A136. Next base: position 16,888 of record JAEELW010000133.1, read on the forward strand.
TATCCGTATCCTCGCGGTAAGCCGCCTGCATCAGCGCTGCAAGCTTTTCCAGAAACTCCCTTTCATCAAAAGCAATGGGATTGCCGATATGAATGAGCTTGTTCGGCGTGGTCTTCATACCTTCCTCTTCCATCAGCTTTTCTTCATACATCTTCTCGCCCGGCCGAAGCCCCGTATAGACGATCTTGATATCCACATCCGGTTTCAGCCCCGACAGACGGATCAGGTTCCGTGCCAGGGTATCGATCTTCACAGGGCTTCCCATATCCAGCACAAAGATCTCTCCGCCCTTTGCATAGGTACCTGCCTGCAGCACGAGGCTCACCGCCTCGGGTATGGTCATGAAATAGCGTATGATATCGGGATGGGTCACGGTCACCGGTCCGCCCTGGGCGATCTGCTCCTTAAACAGGGGCACGACGCTGCCGTTGGAGCCCAGTACGTTTCCGAAACGCACGGCCACAAATTCGGTATGCGGCGTTTCTTCCGGGACCAGTTCGGCTCCCTCCGAAACATGGCAGAAAAGGTTTTTCAGCTCCGCCGTGCGGCCGCTCCTGATGGCGTGATCGAAGCTCTGGATCACCATCTCACAGAGTCTCTTGGTGGCCCCCATCACATTTGTGGGATTTACGGCCTTGTCCGTACTGATCAGCACAAAACGCTCCACTCCCGTACACATGGCGGCATAAGCCGTCTTGTAGGTACCGATGGCGTTATTCTTGACCGCCTCCGCAGGACTCCCCTCCATGAGGGGTACGTGTTTGTGCGCCGCCGCATGATAAACGAGCTGCGGACGGTGCTTCTTAAAAAGCTGTGCGAGCCTTCTCGAATCCCGCACGGAGCCGATCTCGACGCAGAGCTTCAGTTCCGGATGATCGCGCAGAAGCTCCTGCTGTATCTCATAGGCATTATTTTCATATACGTCAAAGATGATGAGTTTTTCCGGGCTGTGCTTCGCCAGCTGCCTGCAGAGTTCCGAGCCGATGGAACCGCCGCCGCCGGTGACCAGGATCACCTTGCCCGACACCGCCTCATAGATCTCCTTCATGTCCACGCGTATGGTATCGCGTCCCAGCAGATCCTCGATGGACACGTCCTTTAAGTCGCGCACGGAGATCTGATCCTCATCCACCATCTGGTACATCCCCCGCAAAAGCTTCAGGGAGCAGTCGGTCTCCTTGCAGACATTCAGGATCTCTTTCAGATCATCTGCCGCCGCCGAAGGGATGGCGATATAGATCTTTTCCACGTGATAACGCTCGACACAGGAAAGGATCATGTCCCTGCCGCCCACGATGGGGATGCCGTCCAGAAAGCGCTTCCATTTATTGGCATCGTCATCGATGATGCAGACGATGCGGTCATGTCCCTGACCGAAACGCCTCATCTCCCGGATGATGGCTCTGCCGGCGCTTCCGGCGCCCACAAGCAGAACGGGATGAAAATCCCCCCCGGCATTACTTCTGTGTTCTTTTACGAGAAGCAGAAAACGATAGGAAAAACGCGCTCCCATCGTAAAGAGGAACTGCATCATGAATCCGACCAGATAATAAGACCAGGGCATACGGATGAACTCTTCCGAAACGATGGCCACGGAGACCGAAACACCGATCACCTGAACGATAAAGCTGATCCCCGTCCCCAGAACGATCTTTTCCAGTTCCATGAAGCTCGCAAAACGCCACATGGCGGAATACAGCCCGCAGCGCCAGTAGATGATGAGGCCCAGGACCATATAGATCAGGGTAAAATAAAGATAAGGCTTCAGATAATCCTGCGGGATCATCTTTACACTGCAGTCAAAGCGAAGCCATAAAGCGATGAAATATGAGATATTCAGGATGATCGCATCATAGACCGCCAGCGCGATCGCCACGATCTGCCAATGCTGTATCTTCCGTATATTGCCGTTCGTTTTCTGTGTCATATGATGTAGAACCAGTTTGCTTCTTTGTCCAGAGGCTCGCTGCTCGCATGCTTCTCGTCTTTATAACGGTAGACCAGCTCCTGGCTGCGGATATTCACCTTGGCTCCCGCGGGGATCGAACAGGTGATGAAGCAGTTGCCCCCGATCACGGCGCCCTCGCCGATCACCGTATCGCCGCCCAGGATGGAAGCTCCGGAATAGATCGTCACATTATCCTCGATGGTGGGATGACGTTTTTTGTTGTTCAGGCTGCGTCCGCCTCTTGTAGACGCAGCACCGAGGGTCACCCCCTGATAGACCTTCACATTATTGCCGATCACCGTCGTCTCGCCCACCACGATACCGGTACCGTGATCGATAAAGAAATATTTTCCGATGCTCGCCCCGGGGTTGATGTCGATCCCGGTGAGCGAATGCGCGTATTCGGTCATGATACGCGGAAGAAGCGGCACTCCGAGCAGATAGAGTTCATGGGCCACGCGGTTCACAAAGATCGCATAGAGCCCCGGGTAGGAAAAAATGATCTCATCCTTGTAAAAGGCTGCGGGATCCCCGTCGAAAGCGGCCTGCACGTCCGTTTCTATATACTCACGGATCTTCGGAAGCTTCTCCATAAAAGAAAAGGCGATCTCCTCCGCCTTGCCGCGTATCACCTCATCCGTCGCCTCCAGATAATTCTCCTGATAGCGCAGCACGATCTGAAGCTGCTTCTGGAGGTAAAAGAGCACATCCTCCACCAGCATGGAAGTGTCGTTCCGTATCGTATAAACCTTAAAACTGCGGTTTTTGAAGTATCCCGGAAAAACAAGCTTCTGGAGCTTGTTCAGGATGTCGATGACCGTTTCTTTTTCCGGCTGGTCAAAGCGGAGTACACGGTCGATATCCTTACCGCCCTGATAATCCGCCAGTATATTGTCCACAAGCGCACCGATGCGCTCTTCCATACGATCCGCCATTATGATCCACCTCATATGATTATTCGGGACAGCCTGACCGCTTACTCCTATGATCCTCAGGATCAGTCCCAAAATAAACCCGGCATCCTGCCTGCCTGAATCCGCTCAAGCTTAGCTGTCGTCAGTCGCCGATGCCATCATCAGATTATATCACAATATCACTGATTTCGGAAGCAGATACTGCCGCTCTCCGCATCCATGGAATCGATGATCGCCAGGGACTCCAGCTTTATCCCCCGCTCCCTGAGCCGTTTGCCGCCGTCCTGGAAGCCCTTTTCGATGGCGATGCCCACGCCGGAGAGCTTCGCTCCTGCCGTTTCCACGATCTCCAGAAGACCTTCCACCGCACAGCCGTTCGCAAGGAAATCATCGATAATGAGCACATTGTCTCCCGGGGAAAGATACTTTCTGGAAACGATCACATCATAGACCCGCTGGTGGGTAAAGGACTGGATCTTTGTGGAATAAACACTGCCGTCCAGATTGATGGACTGGGTCTTTTTGGCAAAGACCACGGGCACATTGAAATACTGGGCCGCCACGGCGGCAATCCCGATACCGGAAGCTTCGATGGTCAGGATACGGTCCACGGGCACATCTGCAAACAGCCGTTTCCATTCTTTTCCCATCTCCTGAAAGAGCGCGATATCCATCTGGTGGTTCAGAAAAGAATCCACCTTCAGTACATTTCCGCTTTTGACCAGTCCGTCCTTTAAGATCCTTTCCTCGAGAAGCTTCATGTTCTACCTTTCCTCCCTGAAATACGCCTGCCCCAAAGCTGCCGGAGGCTGTTTGTCCCGGCTGTTCTTCATACTTCCGATCACCAGCACCAGGATCGTCACCACATAAGGCAGCATCTTGAAGATCTCCTGCGAAGCCCTGGTAAGCCCGGGAATATAGAGATACATCCAGTACAGCACACCGAAAAGGTAAGCCCCCCAGATCGCGTTCTTTGCCTTCCAGCCGGTAAAGATCACCAGTGCCACTGCAAGCCAGCCCAGCTTTTCGATACTGCCGTCGTTGGCCCAGGTGCCCTTGATGTAGTCCATCACATAGTAAAGTCCGCCAAGGCCGCTGATGCCGGCCCCGATGCAGATGGCCAGATATTTGTTCTTGATCACGTTGATGCCCGCGGCATCGGCTGCCTGCGGATTCTCCCCCACGGTGCGCAGGTCAAGCCCCGCGCCGGTATGATGCAGAAAATACTGGACCACCACAGCCAGGATGATCGCCACATAGACCAGAAAGCCGTAGGAAAGGAAAAGCTGCCCCGGCACTCCCAGATCCCCGATCAGGGAAACGGGACTCGCGGAAAACGCCGAGGAGCTTACCGGTACCGATACCTGCTCAAACTTCCCGGCCAGGGTATTTAAGGATCCGCCGAAGAAATTGGCCACGCCGGATCCGAAGATGGACAGGGCCAGACCGGTCACGTTCTGGTTTGCCCTCAGGGTTATGGTCAGAAATGCGTAGATCAGCCCTCCGAGAGCCGCCCCGAGAAAGGCGGTGGGGACAGCGATCAGAATGCAGATCAGCGGCGAGGCCGGAGATTCCGGACTGCAGCTGCCTTCATAAATATATACGGCACAGAGCGAAGAGATCGCCCCCAGATACATGATCCCAGGCACGCCGAGGTTTAAGTTTCCGGCCTGCTCCGTGATCGTCTCGCCGATGCAGCCGAACATGATCACGGTGCCGAAGACCACAGCCGCCTGAAAGAGTGTGACAAGCCCTCCCATCCTAGCGCACCTCCTTCTTTTTCCCGTGCCGGAACACCGGCCGGTAATTGATGAAAAACTCGCAGCCCAGCAGGAAGAAAAGCAGGATCCCGATGATCATCTGCGAAGCATAGTCGTTTAAGCCGCATTTGGATGCGATCTCGCCGGCGCCGTTCTGCAGAAATGCCAGCAGCAGCGAGATCAGCAGCATGGTCGCCGCATCAAATTTCGCCATCCAGGCAACGATGATGGCCGTGAAACCTCTCCCGCCCGCAGTGGAGACCGAGATGGTATGGGATGCGCCGGCCACGGCCATAAAGCCGGACAGGCCGCAGATCGCACCGGATAAAAGCATCGTGCGTATCATCACCCAGCTCACATTGATGCCCGCATAACGCGCCGTATTTTCGGATGCGCCCACAACTGAGATCTCAAAACCGTGTTTGGTATACTTGAGATAGATGTGCATCATCACGCTAAGGAGCAGCACCAGCACCACGCAGAAGAAATAGCGGCTGCCCATGACCTGGGGAAACCAGCCCTTCTGGTCACTCTGGTTGATGATGCCCACGGTATTGGAACCGTAAGGGTTTTCCCATTTTGCCACAAAAAAGGAGGTGAGCTGTATTGCCACATAGTTCATCATCAGGGTGGCCAGCGTCTCGTTCGTATTCCACTTTGCCTTAAAGAGTGCCGGAAGAAGTCCCCAGAGTGCTCCTGCGAGGATGCTGCAGAGAACCATCACGGGAAGCAGCAGAGCCGAAGGCAGCTTATTCAGATAGATCATGCAGCCGGCGGTGACGATACCGCCTACCAGCACCTGTCCCTCGGCGCCGATATTCCAGAAGCGCATCTTAAACGCCGGAGCCAGTCCGATGGCGATACAGGAAAGGAGCATCATCTCCTTTACGGTGGACCAGATACGGCTTTTGCTCCCGAAAGCTCCTTCAAACATCGTCCGGTATACCACCAGCGGATTGATGCCCGTGATCGCATAGATCAGCACCGCGCACACCAGCATCGCCAGCACAACGGATACCAGACGTACGACGATACGGCTGCCCAGAGGCATACTGTCCCGTTTTGTCAGGCGGATCAGCGGTTCCCTGCTGTTCTTATACTCCTGCATCCGCTGCCACCTCCACTGTCGTCATTTTTCTCCCCAGTTCCTCTTTTTTCGCGCTCCGTCCGTCCAGGATGCCGCTCACCTGCCCTCCGCAGAGTACCAGGATACGGTCGCAGAGTTCCAGGAGCACATCCAGATCTTCTCCCACGTATAAGACCGCCACACCGGAAAGCTTCTGCTCATTCAGGAGCTGATAAATGGTATAGGAGGCGTTGATATCCAGGCCCCGCACGGCGTAGGCAGTCATCAGAACGGCAGGCGCCGCGGCGATCTCACGTCCCACCAGCACCTTCTGTACATTCCCTCCGGAAAGACGTCTTACCGGTGTGGACAGCCCGGGGGTCACGACCTTGAGCTCCTTCCTCACCTGTTCCGCCAGCTCCCGCGGTTTCTTTTTATCCGTAAAGATCCCGCGGCCGACGGAATAATCCTTGAGCATCATATTCTCCCACATGCCCATGGTGCCCACCAGCCCCATCCCCAACCGGTCCTCGGGGACAAAGGAAAGGTGTACGCCCAGTTCCCGGATCTGTCTCGGTGTTTTGCCGATCAGTTCCACGCCTTCCTTTCCTCCGGGAGGATGGTAGATGATCGAAGCCCCGGGAAGCACGGTCTGAAGTCCCGCGATGGATTCCAGCAGCTCTTTCTGACCGTTTCCGGATACCCCGGCGATCCCGAGGATCTCGCCGGAATAAAGCTCAAAATCAACATTCTTTAATACCTGCACACCTTCGGCGTTATAGCAGTTCAGTCCCTTCACCTCAATGCGCAGCTGCTTCTTTTCCACCTGGGGACGCTCGATATTGAGATCCACCTTTTTCCCCACCATCATCTCGGTGAGGCTTTCCGTACTGGCCGTCTCTGTGTCGACGCAGTCGATATACTCTCCCTTTCGCAGTATGGCGACGCGGTCCGAGATCGACAGCACTTCATGGAGCTTATGGGTGATGATCACCACGGTCTTTCCGTCCGCCTTCATGTTCCGCATCACGGCAAAAAGCTTCTCGGTCTCCTGCGGGGTCAGCACCGCCGTCGGCTCATCCAGGATCAGGATCCTGGCACCGCGGTACAGGACCTTGATGATCTCCAGGGTCTGCTTTTCCGAAACACTCATATCGTAGACCTTTTTGTCCGGATCTACGGAAAAGCCGTATTTATCGCAGATCTCCCGTATCTTCGCCCGTGCCTCACGCACATCGCCCCGTTTTTTCCCGCCGCCGACCATGACATTTTCCACTGCGGAAAAAACATCCACCAGCTTAAAATGCTGGTGTACCATACCGATCCCGAGGGCATACGCATCCTTCGGATCCCTGATATTGACATGCTTCCCGTCCACAAGGATCTTTCCTTCGTCCGGATAATAGATCCCCGCCAGCATGTTCATGAGGGTCGTCTTGCCGCTGCCGTTCTCTCCCAGCAGGGCAAGGATCTCCCCCCTTCTGATCTCCATGCTCACATCCCGGTTTGCTTCCACCGAACCGAAGCGTTTTGTGACATTCTGTAAAGTGATCGCCGCTTCCGCCATCCCCTGTCCTTTCATATTGCGTATGCGCAAAAAATGGGGGAGTGACACTCACTCCCCCGTGATCCTGTTTTAGTTCAGCTCGGTGATACCATCGATACGCAGGTCAAAGCTGGGTGCAGCACGCAGCTCGGACTCATGGAAATAGCCGTCCCAGATGGCTTCCTTATCTTCCGGATCCTCATTGTCGAAGTCTCCGTTCATATCCACCTTATGGCTGTCGAGCTTTTTCCCGCCTACGGTAAATTTTGAAGCATCAAATACATGCAGGCTGCCGCTCTTGATCGCATCCTCGGCTTCCTTCACTTTTGCATCCGTCCCGGCTGCCACGGAAGAGCCCAGCGTCGTGATCTGCACCGCACCGGAAGCATAGCCTTCCGCCCAGTCGGTTGCGATGGCGGAACCGTTCTTCAGCGCGCCGAAAGCGTAGCTGTAATATACGGACCAGTTGTTGGTCGCGGACGTGAGCGCCGCATCCGGAGCCACATTCAGCATATCCACGTTGTAACCTACGGAATAGGCGACCTTGCCGCTCTTAAGTGCATTCTGTACCGCAGTGGGAGCGCCGGTGGAATCGGCATGCTGGCCTATGATCACACAGCCGTCCGACATCAGTGCATTGGCAGCTTCACCCTCGGCCGTGATATCGAACCAGGAATTGGTATAGGTCACTTCCATGCTCACATCGGGATAAACGGACTGGATACCAAGGAAGAATGCGGTATAGCCGCTCACCACCTCGGCGTAAGGATAAGCACCAACATAACCGATGCGTACCTTATTGTTCTCATCATAGTTTTCCGGAGAAAGCTTGCCGGCTTCCACCAGTTCCTTCACCTTCATACCTGCTACCACACCGGAAACATAACGGCACTCATAAACATTCGTAAATGCGTTATGGAAATTGGAAAGCCCGCTGTTTGCAGCAGTATCACCGGTCATGGCGACAAACTGCACATCGGGATAATCGGCAGCTGCCTGCTGCATAAAGGACTGATGTCCGTAGCTGTTGGAAAAGATCGCCGTGCAGCCCTGATCCACCAGGTCTACCGCTGCATCAAAGCAGCTCTCGTCTTCCTTTACGGAATACTTCCAGATCACATTTTCCGCCGGGATACCCTGTTCCTTAGCAGCCTTTTCGATGCCTTCGATGTGCGCTGCGGTGTAGCCTTCGTTCTTGTCGCCCACCAGGATCACGCCGATCTTCACATTACTGCTTCCGCCGTCTCCGCTTCCCTCATTTCCGGCTTTACCGCCGTCTTCTCCGCAGCCCGCAAGAGAAAAAACGCCCAACAGAAGCGTCAGGCACAGTGCAAATACCGTTGCTCTCTTTTTCATTTTCTTTTCCTCCCTTTCGACACCATATATTGTGGTTTACGTAACACGGTGTCACTACCTGTTGAAACAATCTGTATGATAACGCAAATATTCCCGTTTGTAAAGTAGCTTGTTCGTTTCCTGCAGGATTCTTCTTACCTGTGTTCTGCTCCCAGCTCCTCATCCGCCTTCTTCAGTACCGACAGCAGTTCTTCCACATTGTCCTTTGTCACATACATGCCGAAACCCCGCTCCGCCAGGTCCGCATCCGCCCCTTCGCCGTTAAAGACACGGATCAGCAGATCGCCGGTCGCCGCATTGTAATGGCTGGGATCGATATAATTGGAATGTTCCAGCGTGATACGGTTGAGCCCGCTGAAATTATAATAATCCGTGATCTCCGCGAGCCCCGCGAGAAATCGTTCATAGCCCTTTTCCTCCGATGCAAGATACGCATTCCAGAGCATGGGATGCGTAAAGACGACAAGCTCGATCCCGTTCGCATCGCAGAGCTCTTTGATCTCCCTGACCGAGTCCAGCACACGGTCGAGCTGTTCCTCCCAGTTCTGCGCTTCCCCGATGGCGATCTCATTCTCATCCAGCCAGGAAAGCCCCGGCACCTCATAGCCGATGGACCAGCCGTATTCGTAAAAAATCTGTGCAAAATCCGGGGAGGCCTGATGTTTCAGGGATGTATTTAAGGAACGGAAGACCCGCGCCGTATCCATCTGCAGAAGGAAGAAATCCAGAGGGTGTTCCCTGGCATACTCATAGGAAACACGCATGGGATCACGCTCCCGCCCCTCAAACTCCGAGGTATAGGCCGTAGAATCCAGTCCGACATAGACACGGCGTATCGTCACACCGTTCCCGAGCATGGTCCGCAGATTGTCCGTATGCTCCCATACCGCGCCGGAGGAATAGGTCATATTATAGCAGTGCACGCCTTCGATCTTTTCCACATGGATCGAGGAAACATGGGAATTCCCGAACATGTAGGCGTCGAATTTATCCGGATGTTCCAGGACATGCTTCATCTTTATATAGTTTTTGTTTGCTTCGACCCCGTTATCGCGTATCGCCCGCGCATGGAAAACATTGTAGGGATCGACGATCAGACAGAAAAGCAGCGTAAAGAGCACGCAAAAACCGCCCCAGAGCATTGACCGCAGGACGAAGTCCCAAAAACCTTTCTTTTTTGTCTTCTTTTCTTCCTTCATTTTCAGATTATTAAAGTCACCGCCACCCGGATCCCGCCGGCCTCCACGCCGCTAAAACTGGAAATACACAAATTCCGTACGGTCCGATGCCTTGAACAGTATGATCATCATCAGGATCCCGAGGCTGATGGCCCAGCGCAGAAGCTTCGGCCTCGTCCCCACCCAGGCGATCACATCCGTTTTCAGTGAGGCCAGGTCATAGGCAAAAAGGATCAGGATCGACACGGCTATGATAAAGGCCGGCAGGGGCCAGAGCTGCATATGGTTCGTAAAGTAGCCGGCACTCCCGAAACCGTCAAACATATGCCACAGCAGATAAAAGGCATCCGAGACCGAAGGTGCCCGGAAAAAGACAACGGAGACCTGGAAAAAGACCGTCGTAAAGATCACCGAACACACAAAGAATATGCGATTCTTTTTCAGCGTCGTGAGTGTCTTGCGCCCGATATCCTCAAAAACCTGCACCACGCCCTGCATGGTGCCCCAGACCACGAAATGCCAGGCCGCGCCGTGCCACAGGCCGCTTAAGAAAAAGGTGACGACGATATTGATGTATTTCCGTATCCTGCCCTTGCGGTTCCCTCCCAGGGGGATATAGACATAATCCCTGAACCAGGTGGACAGGGAGATATGCCAGCGCCGCCACATTTCTTCATTCGAATGCGACAGGAAGGGGCTGTTGAAATTCTTCATGAGTTTTATGCCGAAGAGCCGCGCCGTCCCGATGGCGATATCGGAATAGCCCGAGAAATCACAATAGATCATGATCATGAAAAAGAAGGAGGTGATCAGCAGATCGACGCCGGTATGGGAATGCAGTTCCCCGTAGACCCGGTCCACATAGACCACCAGCACGTCGGCGATCACTAGCTTTTTGTAAAAACCCCAGGCCATGAGGCGCATGCCGTAGACCGCTTCATCGTAATCGAAATGCTTCTCTTCTTTCAGCTGCGGCAGGAGGTTTGTGCTGCGCTCGATGGGGCCGGCCACCAGCTGCGGGAAGAAGGAGATAAATGCGGCATAGCGCACGATATCCTTTTCCGGCTCCAGCTTCTCCCGGTACACGTCGATCACATAGGAAATGGTCTGGAAGGTGTAGAAAGAGATACCCACCGGAAGCAGCACATCGATCATAAAATCCGACATGCCGGCACCGAAGGCATTCATGAGCGCTCGAAAGCTGTCGATCAGGAAATTGATATATTTAAACCAGGTAAGCAGCCCCAGACAGACAAGGCAGTTGAGAAATACCGCGAGTTTCTGCTGCTTTACTGTCTCCTTTCGCTGCTTCAGCCGGCCGATCCAACGCGCGCAGCCGTAGGAAGAAAGGATCATCGCTATGATCAGCAAAAGATAAACGGGATTCCAGCGTCCGTAAAAGTAAAAACTGGAGACCATCAGAAGGAGCGGCCGGAAACGATGCGGCAGCGCCCAATAGACAAAAAAAACAAGGATCAGAAATATCGCGAATTCCAGTGAATTAAAAAGCATACTTCCATCTCATAAAAAGCCGTAAAGGATATGAAATACCTCCTTTACAGTAAAAATCATCGGCCGTAAAGCCGATGATCATTTAACTGAAGTGGAGCTAATCAGACTCGAACTGACGACCTCTTGCATGCCATGCAAGCGTTCTCCCAACTGAACTATAGCCCCATGGGAAACTGCGGGATCAGTGATCCCTGAATATACGTGGACCTGGCGGGAATTGAACCCGCGTCCGAAATACCCGCCGCCGTTCTTCTACTATCATAGTCTGCAGATGGACATTCCCTCCGCCGCCCCGTTACAGACACCAAAGGCGGTTTCAGTAGCTTCATGGATCTGCCATACGCTCAAAGCTTTGCGTATGCGTTTCCTGCGATCCGACGCCCTTACCTCAACGCGCAGGTGCGAAGAGAAGGACGGGCTGCACTTAGGCAGCCAGTGCTAAATTATCTTCAGCGTTTAGTTTAATTTTCGGGTTTACGCACTCCTGCGGATAGCTTCACCGACTTAAGACACCCCGTCGAAACCTGTCAAGCCCATATTTTTCTTTCAAAGTAGCAGCCGAAGGTGCCTTGCAACTCAGACACCTCTGATATTTTATCATCTTATCGATAAAAAAGCAAATAGATTTTTCAAAGCGGAGCCTTTCAAAGATTCTTCACCTTGAACTCCCGCTCGATCTCCCTTCTCGCATCCTTTTTTGCGATATCCTGGCGCTTGTCATAGAGCTTTTTACCCTTGGCCAGGCCGATCTCCAGCTTGGCGCGCCCGTCCTTGAAATAGACCTGCAGCGGCATGATCGTAAAGCCCTTCTCCGAGGAATCCCCGAGGAGCTTGTTGATCTCGGCCTTGTGGAGAAGCAGCTTCCGCACACGCAGTGGATCCCGGTTAAAGATATTTCCCTGTTCGTAGGGGCTGATGTTCATGCCGCAGATAAAAGCCTCGCCCTTTTCGATCTGTACATAAGCTTCCTTGATCGAACACTTCCCCTGGCGCAGGCTCTTTACTTCGGTACCTTTCAGCTCCAGCCCGGCCTCATATTTATCCAGGATGAAATACTCGTGGTATGCTTTTTTATTGTTTGCTACAAGCTTGATCCCGTCTTTTTTCATCATCCTTACCTCAAAAAATAAGCATGTCGCTTGCGACATGCTCGCGCCAAGCGCGGTTGCGCAGCAACATTTTCATCTCGCGCGCGTGCGCATACTGCCCGGAGGGCTTTGCTGCTTTATGGAAATCTCGGAGAAATTTCCTATAAATCAACAAAAGCCCCCTCTGAAACAGAGGGGGCGTAAGAAACCGTCTTCTTATCCGGGCAGCTGCACGTTCAGTGCACAGGCCAGTAACAGTGCAGCGATCGTCAACACTCTGGTGATCATGATCATCATCCCCTCACGGGAACGAGCCTTGTTCTTGCTCCAGTAAGTGTCGGACGAACCGCCGGTCAGACCGCCGATACCCGAATCACGCCCCTTCTGCATCAATACCACGATGCAGAGTGCAACACAAACGATAATAAACAATACCATTAAGATCGTGCGTAACATAACTTACCTCCATAAAGACCAAACAAAGGTACTTTATCACAGATAAAGTAAAAATGCAAGCCTTTTTTATACTTTCTGTTCCGCCGCTCTTGCAGCCGCAGCCTTGATGTCGGCGCCCAGCTCCACGGTCTCGTAGAGCAGATGGATGCGTCCGCTGGGGTCCATCTTTTCATAATTGACTGCGATACGCTGTACCACGGTGGTGCAGGACTCTTCTGTGATATCCAGAAGGATGACAAGGACCTGGCGTCCGGAATAACGGGTGGATACGTCTCCACGCCGCAATGTGGAATAAAGAGCCTGATCCAGACGCTCCACTGCCTTCTGCATCTCCTCTTTCTTCGGCAGATAGCCCTGGTCCGGTGCCAGCGTAAAGAGCACCATACGGGCTCCGCTGTCTCCGCGCTCCGCCTTGCGGTGGAGGAAATTGTAGACGTACTGGAATCCGCGGGAATCCAGCATATAAGCGCCGTTGGCAGGGATCACGCTGCTCAGCTTATCCTGCACGGTCCAGAGATTGGTCGTCGTGGTGGAATCATCTCCTGCCTTGGAGAAGAAGTGATGATTGCGTTTCCCGTTCTGTTTCACGTAATACAGAGCTTTATCTGCTGCGGAATAAAGATGCACGAAATCACGCGCATCCTCGGGTGCGATCGCGATACCGATGGAAAGTGAGGTATTGGCGTCAAAACGGCTTTCCTCCAGCTTCCAGGCAAACTCGCTGATCAGCGCTTCCGCACGCTGTGTCAGGGTGCTCCTGTCGGTCACGCCGCTGAAAAAGATCATGAACACATCCCCGAAGATACGGCAGAGGATATCATCCGAATCCGTATTCTCCTGCATCGTACGGGATACGGCCTGCATCGCCTGGTCTCCGGACTGGGGACCATAGACATCCGCAAAAGCCTTGGAATTGTCCACATCGATCATGAAAAGGCTGCCGCTGTAGCCGCTGGTCAGACGCTGGTCAATGACCTGGGCTGCGGTATTCCAGTTGAGCAGGCCGGTCAGGGCATCGATCTGTGTCTCATCAACAACACCGCTGTTCCCCTGCATCATGCCTCCGAGACTGTGCTGCTGTTCCGCGGCACCGATGATCTCACTGAGACGTGTGAGCATCACGCTGGGAACGAAGGGTTTGGCGATATAATGCGCCCCCATGTTCAGGCAGCGCTCCTCCACCTCCACATCCTTGGCAGACATGCAAACGATAGGAACCTTCTTGACGGCTTCCATCGCACGGATACGGCCGATCAGTTCAAAACCGTTCATCACGGTAAGATTCACTTCCATCAGGATCAGATCCGGAATCGTGGTCGTCAGGAACTGCAGGACCTGGGGCCCCGTCACCAGTTCGGTCACGCGATAAGTGCTTCCCAGCGTGGAATTGATGATCTCCAGACTTGTTCTGTCCTCATCGATAACAAGAATGTGTTTCATTTTCCCCCTCCTCTCGAATCCCGGGTCTTTCAGTCGTCGTCTACACTATAGTTTGGCGCTTCTTTGGTGATATGTATATCATGCGGATGGCTCTCTTTCAGGGAAGCGGCCGAGATCTTGATAAATCTCCCGGTCTCCTGAAGAGTCTTGATATCAGCGGCTCCGCAATAGCCCATACCGGATCTGAGGCCGCCCATCAGCTGGAATACCGTATCTTCTACGGTACCCTTGTATGCCACACGGCCTTCTACGCCTTCGGGAACCAGTTTTTTTGCATTTTCCTGGAAGTAGCGGTCCTTACTGCCGTTCTCCATGGCCGAGATGGATCCCATGCCACGGTATACCTTATATTTTCTGCCCTGGAACAGTTCAAAAGTCCCGGGGCTCTCATCGCATCCCGCAAAGATCGAGCCCATCATACAGACATTTCCGCCGGCGGCAAGCGCCTTGGTCAGGTCGCCAGAATACTTGATACCGCCGTCAGCAATGATGGGGATATTATATTCCTTTGCCACGGTATAACAGTCCATGATCGCAGTGACCTGCGGTACGCCGATACCCGCAACGATACGTGTCGTGCAGATGGAACCGGGTCCGATACCGACCTTTACCGCATCCACCCCCGCTTCGATCAGAGCTTTGGTCGCTTCGCCCGTAGCCACGTTTCCCGCGATCAGCTGCAGCTCCGGATAAGCTTCCTTCACCATGCGCACGCAGTTCATCACGTTTTTGGAATGTCCGTGGGCGGAATCCAGAACCACCACAT
>JAEELW010000009.1 GCA_016282915.1 Lachnospiraceae bacterium
TGAAGGCTTCAAAGCTCACCATACCGAAGACCGCGGCGGAAAGCGCGGACGGGACCACGGTGATCGGTGTCGTGAATATCTTAAGCAGCTATAAGGATGCCGCGAAGCATGTACGGATCCTGACGCCTGTCCGGGTAGAGCCGGAAGGCAAGGGCGTGACCGCCGAAGCGGATGAGGCTGATCCCGAGCGCATCCTGATAAAGAAACTGGATGGCAAGTCCGGCAGCGTAAAGGTGAAACTGACCTACGCCGGCGGCGTGACAAAGACCGTGGTCATCAAGGTCAAAAAAGGGAAGTAAGTAAAAGTTAAGTCAGAAAAGCAGGCCCTCCGTGAAAACGGGGGGCCTTTAAAAATCCCTTTATTATAGAAAACGCAATAAATAATTGCGTTTTCTATAACGCTCCGCGAGGATGCGCACGGATTTTGTGCGGAAATATGCCGCTTTCAGCGGCCAAAATCCGGCGCAGCAAACGGCAAAACGAAAAGAATTTTGCCGTTTGCTATATATACACAAGATATGGTATAATAGCTCTGTTGTTTGCAGTATTCATCTAAATGTTCGGCGGTTTCGGAGCAGCGCTCCGCCGGCCGCAGAAAAAAGAGAAATATTCTTTATTAAGGAGGATGCAGTCCATGGCAGCAAAAAAGACAACAGCCGTTACATCGGAGTCCGGAGCAACATTAAGAGACAGCTTTGACCGGGAGTTGTTCAAGCGGAGCGTTCTGTACAATATCAAGACGCTTTACCGCAAGACGCTGGAGGAAGCGTCTCCGCAGCAGATCTTTCAGGCTGTGTCCTACGCCATCAAGGATCAGGTGGTGGATATGTGGCTGGAGACCCAGAAGCAGTACGAGAAAAAGGATCCCAAGACGGTTTATTACCTTTCCATGGAGTTCCTGATGGGCCGCGCCATGGGCAATATGATGATCAATATGAAGGCCTACAAGGATGTGGATGCGGCTTTAAAGGAGCTGGGTCTGGATCTGAACGTGATCGAGGACCAGGAGCCCGATGCGGCGCTGGGTAACGGCGGCCTGGGCCGTCTGGCAGCCTGCTTCCTGGATTCCCTGGCGACTCTGGGCTATGCGGCATACGGCTGCGGCATTCGTTACCGTTACGGTATGTTCAAGCAGAAGATCCGCGACGGCTATCAGGTGGAGGTGCCCGATAACTGGCTGGAGAACGGCAATCCTTTTGAGCTGCGCCGTCCCGAATATGCAAAGGAAGTCCGTTTCGGCGGCTATGTAAACGTCCGTACCGATGAAAACGGCCGCAACAATTATTATCAGGAAGGCTATCAGGCCGTAAAGGCCGTGCCTTACGACCTGCCGATCGTGGGTTATGGCAATGGCATCGTAAATACCCTTCGTATCTGGGATGCGGAGCCCATCGATATCTTCCGTCTGGATTCCTTTGACAAGGGCGATTACCAGAAGGCCGTGGAGCAGGAAAACCTGGCGCGCAATATCGTCGAGGTGCTCTATCCCAACGATAACCACTACGCCGGCAAGGAGCTGCGCCTGAAACAGCAGTACTTCTTCATCAGCGCCAGCGTGCAGGAAGCCGTCCAGAAATACATGCGCAACCACAAGGATGTGCGCGGCTTCTATGAAAAAGTGACCTTCCAGCTCAACGATACGCATCCTACCGTTGCCATCGCCGAGCTGATGCGCATCCTTATGGATGAATATTATCTGACCTGGGACGAGGCCTGGGAAGTGACGACCAAGACCTGCGCCTATACAAACCATACGATCATGTCGGAAGCACTGGAGAAATGGCCCATCGAGCTCTTCTCCCGCCTGCTGCCCCGTATCTACCAGATCATCGAAGAGATCAACCGCCGCTTCATCCTGGATATCGAACGCAACTATCCGGGTGACCAGGAAAAGATCCGCAAGATGGCGATCATCTACGACGGACAGGTCAAGATGGCGCACCTGGCGATCTGCGCCGGCTATTCCGTAAACGGCGTGGCGCGTCTGCATACCGAGATCCTCAAGAAGCAGGAGCTGAAGGACTTCTACCAGATGTTCCCGGAGAAGTTCAACAACAAGACCAACGGTATCACACAGCGCCGCTTCCTGCTGCACGGCAATCCGCTGCTGGCTGACTGGGTCACCGCGCATATCGGCGACGACTGGATCACGGATCTGTCCAAGATCAAGAAGCTGGCCGTTTATGCCGATGATGAAAAGGCCCAGCAGGAATTTATGAACATCAAATATCAGAACAAGATCCGCCTTGCCGAGTACATCAAGGTGCATAACGGCATCGAAGTGGATCCCCGTTCCATCTTTGACGTACAGGTAAAGCGTCTGCACGAGTACAAGCGCCAGCTGCTGAACATCCTGCATGTGATGTATCTGTACAACGAGCTGAAAGAGCATCCCGACAAGGAATTCTTCCCCCGCACCTTTATCTTCGGAGCAAAGGCTGCGGCAGGCTATATGAACGCAAAGCTGACGATCAAGCTGATCAACTCCGTCGCGGATGTGGTGAACAACGATCCCGCGATCAACGGAAAGATCAAGGTCGTCTTCATCGAGGATTACCGCGTATCCAACGCCGAGATCATCTTTGCCGCATCGGATGTGAGCGAGCAGATCTCCACGGCAAGTAAGGAAGCCTCCGGTACCGGTAACATGAAGTTCATGCTGAACGGCGCGCTGACCATCGGAACCATGGACGGTGCAAACGTCGAGATCGTGGAAGAAGTGGGTGAGGAGAATGCCTTTATCTTCGGTCTTTCCTCCGATGAAGTGATCCAGTTCGAGAACTACGGCGGCTACAATCCCATGGATATCTTCAACAGCGACCCGGATATCCGCAAGGTGCTGATGCAGCTCATCAACGGAAGCTTTGCACCGCAGGATCCGGATCTGTTCCGCCCGTTATACAACTCGCTGCTGAACACGCAGAATACCGCAAAGGCGGATACCTACTTCATCTTGAAGGATTTCAAGGCTTACGCCGAGGCACAGAAGAAAGTGGAAGAAGCCTACAAGGACGAAAAGCGCTGGGCACGGTCGGCGATCCTCAATACCGCCTGCTCCGGCAAGTTTACCAGTGACCGTACCATCAAGGAATACGTGGACGAGATCTGGCACCTGGATAAGGTAAATCTGAAGAAGAAGTAAAATCGTGGACAGGCGCCGCATCATGGTCGGGAATCGCTAGCGTTTAAGCGGACGGGACCGACCATGTTGGCGCCGGTACAGGGGAAAGATCGGAGGTTACAATGGTATTCAGTCAAGACGGAAATGCCCTGATCGGGCGTGAAGGAAACGAGACCCTGCGCATCGAAGCCTGGGGAAAGAACGCGCTGCGCGTGCGCAGCACGATGCTCCCGGCTTTCAGCGGAAAAGACCGTGGACTTACGGAAAAAGCAGAAAATGCTCCCGTGCAGATCGTCACGGATCCGAAACTTT
Organism: Lachnospiraceae bacterium; assembly: GCA_016282915.1. Taxonomy (GTDB): domain Bacteria; phylum Bacillota; class Clostridia; order Lachnospirales; family Lachnospiraceae; genus NK4A136. The sequence goes on from JAEELW010000009.1 coordinate 3,434, forward strand.
CATCCATCACCAACGGCCGTATCCGCGCCGAGGTGAACGAGAGCGGCATCATTGCGTTCTTTAAGGATGATGTGCGCGTGCTTTACGAATACATGCGCTGTTACGGCACGCCGCTTACAAAGGAGAGCCGCTGCCTGAAGACCATCGGCCGCGAATTTACGGCCCTGTCCAGCGACTCCTACCGCCTGACCGTTAATTTTGAGCGGAACGAGGGCGAGCGCATCTACGGCTGCGGCCAGTACCAGCATCCTTACCTGGATCTGAAGGGCTGCATGCTGGAACTCTATCAGAAGAATTCGCAGGTTGCGGTACCTTTTGCATTATCCAGTCTTGGCTACGGCTTCCTCTGGAACCTGCCTTCTACGGGACGTGTTTCCTTCGGAAAGAACCTGACGGAGTGGATCGCCGACGAGACCGACGAAATGGATTACTGGATCACTGTGGACGACACGCCCGCAAAGATCGTTGAAAACTATACTGCGGTCGTAGGCCGTGCGCCGGTCCTTGACCCGTCCTATCTGGGTTTCTGGCAGTGCAAGCTGCGTTACCGCACGCCCGAGGAAGTGCTGGGTGTGGCCCGGAAATATAAGGAGATGGGGATACAGCTGGATGTGATCGTCATCGATTTCTTCCACTGGCCGTATCAGGGCAGCTGGCGTTTCGACGAGACCTACTGGCCCGAGGATAAAGTGAAAGCCATGTGCGATGAGCTCCATGAAATGGGGATCAAGGTCATGGTCAGCATCTGGCCTTCGGTGGACAAGCGCAGCGAGAATTACGGCGAGATGCTCGGCAGGGGCCTGCTGGTCCGGAGCGACCGCGGCACCATCGAAACCTATGATTACCAGGGTGAATGCGCGACCATCGATGTGTTCAATCCCGAAGCAAGGGATTTCCTCTGGAACAAGTGCCGCGAAAACTACCGGCGCCTCGGCATCGACCTTTTCTGGTTCGACAATGCCGAGCCCGACAGCGCGGTCTATCAGTCCGATAATATGCGTTATTACGAGGGACGTTCCTCCAAAGTGGGACTGGAATTCCCGAAATATTACCTGCGCACGGTGGCGGAAGGTTTCAAAAAGGACGAAGGCGAGATCCGTCCTTCGCTGATCCGCAGTGCCTGGATCGGCAGCCAGAAATACGGCGCCGTGCTCTGGAGCGGCGATGTGCCCAGTACCTTTGAAGCATTCCGCGACCAGCTGGTGGGCGGCCTTAACGTGGGTATCGCCGGCATTCCCTGGTGGAATACGGATATCGGCGGCTTCATGACCGATGATGTGAACGATCCCGATTTTAAGGAGCTTTTGCTCCGCTGGTTCGGCTTCGGCACCTTCAGTCCCATCATGCGCCTGCATGGCGACCGCGGTCCTTACGACATCCCTCCGCTGGATACGCGCGATTTCGGCGGCGGTTATCTCCATACCGGCCAGGACAACGAGATCTGGAGCTACGGCGAGGAAGAGATGGCCGTGATGAAGAAGTATATCGAGCTGCGCCAGTCGCTCCGTCCTTATATCGCGGACGTCATGAGGGAAGCCCATGAAAACGGCTCGCCCGTGATCCGTACGATGTTTTACGAATTCCCGGAGGATGAAAAGTGCTGGGAATGCGAAGACCAGTATATGTTCGGTCCGGATTACCTTGTGGCGCCGGTATTTACGCTGGGAGCGCGGGAGAGGGAAGTGTATCTGCCCGCCGGCCGCTGGGAGAATATCTTTACGAAGGAAGCACTGGAAGGCGGAAGAAGCCTGACGGTCGCCGCACCGCTGGATGTGATCCCCGCGTTTAAGAAGCTTTGATGATGTTGCAGTCCCGGGCCGCGCACTGCGCTGCGCGGCTGCGGGCCGATATTTAGAGTAGCGTATGTTCGGATACGTACGGGTCCGCAAGCCGGAACTGAAGATAAAAGATTATGAGGTATACCGCGGCTTTTACTGCGGCCTGTGCGGCTGTCTGAAGGAGCGCTACGGTCTGAAGGGGCGCGTCACCCTGACCTATGACGCCACCTTCCTGACGATGTTTTTAAGCTCCCTGCACGGCCTGAAAGCAAAGAAGAGGAAATGCCGCTGTGTCGTGCACCCCGCGGTAAAGCATACGGAGCTCATCACGGAAGCGAGTCTTTATGCGGCGGATATGAACATCCTGCTTTCCTGGTACCATCTGCTGGACGACGTGCAGGACGACGGGAGCAAAAAAGCCGCGGCAGCAAGCCGCCTCTTCCATAAGGCATTTCTGGAGCTGGAGAAGCGCTACCCCCTGCAGAGCGTGGGGATCGCGCGGGAAATGCGCCGTCTGAATGCAGCGGAGAAAAACGCCGCATCCCTGATGGAAGCGGCCTCCTGTTTCGGAAGGCTGATGATATGGCTCTTCCGCTGGAAACCCTACCCCCTGCAGCATGAAGTGGACGGACTGGCCTTTCATCTGGGACGTTTCATCTATATCTGCGACGCCTGGGAAGACCGGGAAGAGGATGAAAAGAAGGGACGCTTCAATCCCCTCGAGGGCGATGCGGAAGCGGTCCTGCTGGATGAGATCGCACGCGCCTGCTGGTATTTTGAAAAACTGCCCTGTCCGGATCACCTGGATATCCTGCGGAACATATTGTACGCCGGGGTCTGGAACCGCTATGACAGGAAGCGGGCTATGCTGGCAAAGCAGGATAAGCAGAAATAACAGCGATGCCCGCTTCTCGATATAGCATGAAAGAATTTGTCCATGTTGAAAATGCATAAACAGCGATGCCCACTTCGAAAAAAGCATGAGACGGTCATGCTTGCATGAACCGGCGCATGCTTTTGAGAAACAGGCAGCCATGAGCTGTTCAGCTCATGGCTGCAGGATTGCGAAGCAATCCGTAGGCATCGCTTGAAAGAAACGCGAAGCAATCCGCAGGCATCGCATAAAGAAACGCTTTGTGATGCTTGGGCAGCGCTCGAAACAATGCTGAAGAAAGCGGCATTGCCATTAAATCATAAAGGAACGGAAATCAGATATGAAAGATGCATATGAAGTACTCGGCCTGAATTATACTGCGACGGATGAAGAGGTAAAGCGCGCGTACCGTGATCTGCTGCGCAAATATCATCCGGACAATTATGCGGGGACCAACAATCCCCTCGCATCCCTGGCCGAGGAAAAGTTCAAGGAGGTGCAGGAGGCTTACCAGGAGATCACCGAGCGGCGTTCGCTGGGCGACTACGGTCCCATCAACGGCGACATCCCCCACAGCGGATACAGCTCCGGCAGTTCCTACGGCAGCTACAACACGCGCGGCTCCTACGGCGGAAACGGTGCGAACGGACAGAATGGAGACTGGCAGCAGCCTTATCAGCAGAATTACCAGCAATACGGGAACAATTACGGACGTCCCACCAATTACAACGGCGGGGGCGGCTGCGGTACCGGCAATTTCTGCTGCGACCTCTGGTGCGCCGATACCCTCTGTGAATGCTTTGGCGGAGACCTCTGCAGCTGCATGTGATACCAGGGTGCCAAGCTCATAAGCCGATCATGCTTGCATGGATCGGCTTATGAATTTGGCACCCGCACAAACATGAGCAAGTAGCGGAATGCTTGAGAAGCAAGCATTCCAGCGGATTGCGAATGTTTGTAGAATTGCGGGAGTGCGAAGCACGGAGCAATTCGTGGGTATCACATGAGCGGGAAAACAAACATGAGCAAGTAGCGGATTGCGAATGTTTGTAGAATTGCGAGAGTGCGAAGCACGGAGCAATTCGTGGGTATCACATGAGCGGGAAATAAACATGAGCAAGCAGCGGAATGCGGATCCTTTTTAGATATAACTATGAATAATACTCGGAAACTGGCCCTGGGCGGACTCTTTACGGCTTTAAGCGTGATCCTCGTAGTGGTCTCGACGTACATCAATATGAGCACCCTGTGGCTGCTGCTGGCCGGAGCATTTCTCTGCGGCTACACCGGCCGCCTGTGCGGGCTTCTGTACGGCGGGGCATCCGTGGCAGCCGTTTTCCTGCTCTCGCTCATCCTTGCGGCAGAAAAACTCCGTTGCTTTACCTTTCTTGGTCTTGCGCTCTTTATCTTTCTCCTTGAAGTGCTGCATTATCTGAGCGTAAGGGAAAAACCTCTCCCCACAGTGGCGGCGTGGATCCTCCGCATGTTCTTCTGGTCCGTCTTTATCGCGGTGGCGCTCGTTGCTTATAACGCGCTGGTGGGAGATATCACGGCTCCGGTCACGGAGCTCTTAAAGACGGAACTGCCGCATGCTGCGGCGCTGATCCTGCTGATCCTTGCCCTGGAAGCGCTGGGCGTGATCATAAGTCTTGCATATGAGGCATTCATCAAAACGATGAGCAATCTGTTACAGCGTACGGGTACACGCTGAATGGATCGTGTTTGAGAGGAAATGATGGAAAACACAGATTCTTTTATTGTGGCTTTATCGAATGGAACGATACTTGCCGGACAATATATCATAAAGAGAGTTTTGGGAGAAGGCGGCTTCGGGATCACATATGAGGCCGAGGATCACAAAACCGGTCAGACTGTGGCGATCAAAGAATACTTTCCGGACAGTATGGCCACCCGCACGGAAAATACCCGTGTAACGCCGTTTTCGGGAGATCGCGGCGAGAGCTATGCCTATGGGAAAGAATGTTTTCTGCAGGAAGCGGAAACCCTGGCGCGTTTCATCGGCAACGAGAATATCGTGCGGGTGCATACATATTTTGAAGAGAACAATACCGCCTACTTTGTTATGGATTTTGTACGCGGAAAAAGTCTCGCCCAATACCTGAAGGAAAAAGGCGGAAGTATCCCTTATGAAGAAGCCGAACGTATTCTGGTGCCGATCATGGATGCTTTGGAGGCCGTACACTCTCAGGGGATCATACACCGGGATATCGCTCCGGACAATATCTATATCACGGAAGATGATCGTGTGTTACTGCTGGATTTCGGAGCGGCACGGTTCAGTCTCGGCGATAGAAGCCGCAGCCTGGATGTGGTTTTGAAACACGGTTACGCACCAACGGAGCAGTACAGCCGCCATGGCAGGCAGGGTCCCTTTACGGATATCTATGCGCTGGGTGCGACTTTTTATACTGCGATCACCGGGAGACGACCGATCGATTCTGTTGACCGTCTGGAAGAGGATAACCTTGCTGCGCCGAGTTCACTGGGGATAAAGATCCCGCCGGGTAAAGAGGATGCGATCCTGAAAGCGATGAGTGTACAGCGTCAGAATCGTTACTCTTCCATGAGGGAGTTCAAAGAAGCGCTGCTTTCGATGGGAGGATCTGCGCAGCAGGAAGAACATAGCGCAGCACAGCCGGTACAGAACGGAATGCCGCAGTACGGATCCGCCCAGAGCGATCCGTTCCCGAATGCTTTCGCAGCGCAGCCGGTACAGAACGGAATGCCGCAGTACGGATCTGCCCAGAGCGATCCGTTCCCGAATGCTTTCGCAGCACAGCCGCTGCAGAACGGAATGCCGCAGTACGGATCTGCCCAGAGCGATCCGTTCCCGAATGCTTTCGCAGCACAGCCGGTACAGAACGGAATGCCGCAGTACGGATCTGCGCAAGATGGTCCGTTTCCGAACGCATATGGTCCGCAGTACGGATACCCTCAGTCTCCGAACGCATATATTTCGCAGCCGGTACAGAACGGAATGCAGCAGCAGCCTGGTGTCGGACAGCTTCCCAACGGGATTGCTGCAGAGCAGATGCAAAGTCCTGAATTTCAACACAATCCTGCTTCGAAGCCGGAAAAGCAGAGATCTTCCAGAGGACTGATCATCGCGATGATCTCTCTGGGAGCTGCGGCCCTGATCCTTATCGTGGGACTGGTGATCTGGAGATCAAAGGACGACGGTTCGGAAACGGATGGGTTACGAGCTTCTTCGGACAGGATAGAAGACAGAGTTGCAGAGAGGACGCCGACTAAGGCACCGACGCCTACAAAAGCGCCGGCAGCGGGAAAAGACCAGGTCTACAGTCCTACGGCTGTGCCGACAGAAGCGCTTAATAATTCTACGGAAGGCAGGGTTCTGAACATCTACTGCTGGAACGAGGAATTTATGCGGCGTGTTACCGACCATTATCCGGGATATACGGAGACAGATGGTACGCACGGCAGGATCGGCGATATCGAAGTAGTCTGGAATATCACGGATACCGGAGATAACAAGTATCAGAACAGACTGGATGCGGCTCTGTTACAGCAGGACTATGTTAATGCGGATGACAGGGTCGACATATTCCTGGTGGAAGCGGACTATGCCCTGAAATATGTGGATACGGACTATACCCTCGCGGTGACCGATCTGGGTATCGATCTGAAAGAGCTGGAAAATCAGTACAAATATTCACATGATGTGATGACCGGCAGGGACGGAAGATTGAAAGGTGTATCCTGGCAGGGCTGTCCCGGCGCGCTGATCTATAATCGTGCAATAGCCAAAGAGGTACTGGGCTCGGATAATCCTTCCGTGGTCCAGCAGTCGGTAAAGGACTGGGACAGTTACCGGGCTGCAGCAGATAAGATGCAGAAAAAAGGCTATTTCATGACTGCTACCGTATACGACACTTACCGCGTCTATTCCAACAATGTGAGCAGTCCCTGGGTAGATTCAGACAAAAAGCTTCATGTGGACGACAATATCAGGAGATGGGCTGAGGATACCAAGGCAATGTATGATGCGGGTCAGATCAAGAGTCAGGAACAATTGTGGGGTGGTGCCTGGTCATCCGGTTTCTACCCGGATGGGAAGGTATTCTGCTACTTTGGACCTGCCTGGCTGGTGGATTTCTGTATGGATGCTTACATTGACGGTTCTGTCGCTAATCAGGGTGGCTGGGGCGCAGCCGAAGGACCTCAGGGATTCTTCTGGGGCGGCACCTGGATCTGTGCGGCTTCCGGAACCGACAATAAGGAAACCATTGCCGATATCATGAGAGCACTTACAGTGAATGAGAGTATCATGACAGAAATCGTGATAGATGATAACGATTTTGTAAATAACCGACCGGCTATGGAGGCATTGGCAAACAGTAACTACAGCAGCGAAGTTCTCGGCGGTCAGAATCCGCTGGGCATATTTTCAGAGGGAGCAAAAAAGATCTCTATGAATAATATCGGATTTTATGACCAGGGATGCAACGAAGAGTTCCAGAAGGCAATGGTAAATTATTTTAACGGGAGTATGAGTTATGAGGATGCAGAGGCTGTTTTTGAAAAAAAGTTAAAACTCTTGTACCCTGAGGTGAAAGTCAACTGACGAAAGGAGGAAATTTTTATGGCGATCATTACTTTGACGGAAGCAAATTTTGAGCAGGAGGTACTGAAGAGCGACGTACCGGTACTGGTGGATTTCTGGGCGAGCTGGTGCGGGCCCTGCCGCATGCTCGGCCCTCTTGTGGAGCAGGTAGCGGCGGAATCCGACGGAAGCTACCGCGTCGGCAAACTCAACGTGGATGATGAGCAGGACATCGCTGGACGCTACAATATCATGAGCATCCCCGCACTGAAGGTGTTCAAAAACGGTGAAGTGGCAGCAGAATCGGTTGGGATGATCCCCAAGAACAAGATAGAGGAGCTGGTAAAAAATGCATGATATCGTGATCGTTGGCGCAGGGACGGCAGGACTGTCCGCTGCGATCTATGCACTGCGTGCCGGAAAGAGCGTACTGCTTTTGGAGCAGCTCACTTACGGCGGGCAGATCGTAAATACGCCGGAAGTGGAAAACTATCCCGGCATCAAGAGCATTTCGGGTTTTGACTTTGCGCAGGGCCTGTATGAGCAGGCGACGTCCCTTGGAGCCGAGCTGGACTTTGCGCAGGTGACCGGTATCGACAACGGCGAGATCAAGACCGTGCATGCCGGCGGGAAGGATTATGAGTGCCGTGCCGTGATAATTGCGACGGGCGCGAAGAACCGTCCTCTGGGCCTTCCGAAGGAACAGGAACTCACAGGCAGCGGCGTGAGCTATTGCGCCACCTGCGACGGCGCTTTCTTCCGCGGAAAGGCCGTGGCGGTAAACGGCGGCGGCAATACCGCACTCGAGGATGCGCTCTTTTTATCGAATTACTGCAGCAAGGTGACGGTGGTTCACCGCAGGGATGCTTTCCGCGGCGAAGAGAAGCTGGTGCAGCGGCTGCGTGAAAAGGATAATGTGGAGTTTGAGCTGAACGCCACGATCAGCGCGCTGATCGGCGACGACGAGCTGACAGGCATCGAGCTGAGCAATACAAAGAGCGGAGAAAAGAAGGAACTGGCTGTGGACGGTCTGTTCATCGCCATCGGCCAGATGCCGGATAACGCAGCCTTTGCCTCGCTGGTCGAAGTGGATCCCGCAGGCTATATCGTAGCGGGCGAAGACTGCAAAACCGCGGTGGAGGGCATTTATGCCGCCGGTGACTGCCGCACCAAGACCGTAAGACAGCTCACGACGGCAGCAGCGGACGGAGCGGTCGCGGCTCTGGCAGCCTGCGCTTATATCGGTTAAGCAGGGAGCATGTTGCGCGGCAGCATCGGCTGAAGCATGGAAGACATCAGGATAAAAGCTTATGCAAAAATAAATCTGTCCCTGCGCATACTCGGAAAACGTCCGGACGGCTATCACGAGCTCTGCAGCGTGATGCAGCAGATCGGTCTGTATGACGAGCTGTATTTAAGGCGTCTGCCGGAAGGTATCGTTCTGAAGGTCGAAAGTGACGCCGCGCCGGGCTGCGGGCATGAAAATGTACCGGCGGATGAAAGCAATATCGCCTGGAAAGCGGCCCGGCTCTTTTTTGAAGAACGAGGGATCGCCGGCGGCGTGGAGATACGGCTGAAAAAGCATATCCCGGCAGCAGCAGGGCTGGCCGGAGGCAGTACGGATGCCGCAGCGGTGCTGAAAGGGCTGGCGCAGCTGTATGAAAGCGGCGACAGTGAAGAGAGTCTCTGTGAAACGGGCGTGCGCCTGGGCGCGGATGTGCCTTTCTGTATCCGCGGCGGGACCATGCTGGCGGAAGGGATCGGGGAGAAGCTTTCACCCCTGCCCGCACCGCAGGGCTATACGGTCCTTCTGGTGAAACCGCCGGTAGATGTGCCTACGGGCGAGGTCTACCGGGCTTTTGACGCGCTTGCGCCGCTCTGCCCCGAGGCGGATATGGTGAGGATCCTGAAGGCGGAGGAGCAACGTCCGCTGACGGACGGACTTTATAACGACCTGGCTGCCGTTACGGAAGCGAAACATCCGCGGATCGCTGCACTGCGTGAGGAGCTGTGTGCAGAAGGCGCCTGTGGCGCGCTGATGAGCGGATCCGGCCCGACGGTCTTTGGATTGTATACGGAAGCGGAGCAGGCGGAGAGTGCGCTGCGGAAGATGAAGGAACGTCATCCGGACTGCTTCTGCGGCATATATGAGTTCATGAATTTATAATGGAATGCATTCCGAAATGATCGTACTGCCGTCCCGGGGCTTGGAAACCGGAAGACGGAATTAATCAGCGGAACAGGCCTCCATGGATTGAATACAGGAATTTGAGGTAAAAATATGACGAAGGATGTGTTGATCTCCATATCGGGACTTCAGTTTGAGGGTCCCATGGATCCGCACCATGACAAAGTGGAGCTGATGGTGGGCGGCCGTTACCGCATGGAGGACGGCTGTCATGTGATCGAATATGAAGAGGAAATGGACGGCATGCCGGGGACGATCCGCTCCAGGATCGTTGCCTCGCCGGAGCGCATGGAAATGAGCAAGAGCGGCAGCATGGCGGTCTCCATGATCTTTGAAAAAGGGCAGAAGCATCTGAGCAGATACACAACGCCCTTCGGCAATCTGATGGTGGGGATCGATACCACCTCCATTCACCTGAAGGAACAGGAGGACAGGCTGGATATCGAGGTGCTTTATCATCTGGAGCTGAACTACGAATACTTTGCGGACGCCCGCGTCGTGATCGGGGTGCAGTCGAAACAGCTGTAAGGCAATTTCCTGTACAGAAAAAACCGGAAGCCCACGGGCTTCCGGTCGTTTATACGGAATCATCATTTGATCGGTTTTGCGCCGGCCTTTTCCTGCGCTTTCTCCAGGGCCTGTTTGAAGCGGCCTTTTTTCTTCTGTTCGCGGATGATCTTGGTCCCGTGCACGCCTTTTACGCTCATCAGATACATCCCGGAGATCTCGGCCTTTACTTCTTTTTTGACCGGTACCGAGTCGTAGATCTTTTCATCGCAGAAGAGCGTTACGAGCTGCGGTCCTATCTTGACCTTGACGAAAGAGGCCTTCATGTTTCTGGAGATCTTGGGGATCTGGGCAGTGACCGATGCGGGCAGCTGCGCATCCTTGACTTTCATGCGCTTTTTGTCGATGACCAGAAGAGATACGGTCTGTTTGTTCGCTTCCAGCATGGACTGCTGTTCCGCCTGACGCTTCTGAAGTTTTCTTCCCGCAAAATAGAGCAGTACCAGTAGTCCGATGACCACTGCAAGTACGATCAAGAGTATGATAAGCCAGCTCGGCATGATTTTTTCTCCTTTCCAAAGCCGGGGGAACATTCCCGTCTGTCATCACAGACAAGCACCACTTTATCATATTTTGATATTGGGGTCAATTGAATATTCAACTCAATGATGTTTACGGATTGCTCATGTTTGAACGGGTCCCAAACATATATGCCGGTCCATGCAAGCATGACCGTCATATGAGCTTGGCACCCTGACATCATATTTTGGCCTTTCGGTCAATCGGCTGTGAAAGAGGAAGACCGCAGCTTGAATAGCTCCGAAATCCTCCGTTCTCTCTTGCCCTGCAACCCCCTCTATGATAAAATATCCATGGCAATATGCGCCCGAAAATGATCATCGGATAACGTTTTCTTATTCATAAATACGGAGGTATCGGAATGAAAAAACTGGAAGGCTATTCACATGGCGTGAATTTGGGAGGCTGGCTGTCCCAGTGTGTTCATACAAAAGAGCACTATGACAGCTTTATCACAGAGCACGACATTGAGACGATCAAAAACTGGGGGCTGGATCATATCCGCATCCCGGTGGATTACGATCTGGTCGAGGCGGATGACGGAAGCTACCGGGAGGACGGTTTTGCCTATATCCAGAAGGCCATTGACTGGTGCGGAAAGTACGGTCTGAACATGGTGCTGGATCTGCACAAGACCTTCGGTTTCAGCTTTGACAGCGGGGAGGGTGAAAGCGGTTTCTTTGAGAACGAGGCATATCAGAACCGTTTCTACCGCCTGTGGGACCAGTTTGCACAGCGTTTCGGTAAATACCACGAGCGCCTGTGCTTTGAGCTTTTGAATGAAGTAACGAAAAAGGAATACTGTGATGCCTGGAACCGAATCGCAGAAACCTGCGTGAAGAGGATACGTGCTTTTGCGCCTGATATCCAGATCCTTTTGGGCGGATATTACAACAACAGCATCGAAGCATTGAAGGATCTGGCTTTACCTTTTGACGACAAGATCGTATACAATTTCCACTGCTATGAGCCGCTGATCTTTACCCATCAGGGAGCAGGCTGGGTGGACGGTATGCCGCGTCTTTTCCGTATGCGGATCAACAGCACTTACAAGGAGTATGCCGATTATGCCAGAAAAAACATCGCTTCCTGCCAGGACTGCGTCAGCTCCTTTGATCCTTCGGCGCGTATGGGGATCGAGTTCTTTGAGCGTCTGATGGATGAGGCCGTGCGTGTCGCGGAAGAACGGGATGTTGCCCTTTACTGCGGGGAATTCGGCGTGATTGAGCTGGCCGAGGCTGTCGACACCCTGGAATGGTACCGCCTGATCTGCACCTGCATGGACAGACACGGGATCGGCCGCGCAGCCTGGAGCTACAAGAAGATGGACTTCGGTCTGGCAGATCCGCACATGGACCCGGTGAGGGAAGAGATCTTAAAGCTGCTGTAAGATAGGGGAGTAAGTATTGAAGATCCGATATGCTTCCGTTTCCGAACAGGGGAAGCGAGAGAACAATCAGGATGCGGTGTTTGCAGCAGTGAAAGGGGAAAGAGCCATCTTTGTCGTTGCCGACGGGATGGGCGGACACAGCCACGGAGAAGTGGCAAGCGCAGCGATCGTTGATGCTGCGAAGGAATGGTGGTACAGCGCCGCGGCGGAAGAGGATATGGAAAGGGAAGAAGCCGTCAGTGCCTGTGAAAGCCTGCTGCAAAAGGTAAATCTGGAGCTTTATGACAATTATGCTTCACAGGGTACCATGGTAGGTTCCACCGTTGTTCTTCTGCTGATCTGGGACGGAAGCTATACGGCCATCTCCGGCGGAGACAGCCATATCTACCGGCTGGAGGACAATGAAGCCCGTACGGTGACCCCGGATGATATCTGGGACAATATGCCGGAGATCAGAGAGTACTATACTTCAGAAGAGATAAAGCGTGATTACCGCCACGGCCGGCTGACGGTCGCCGTCGGTTCGGACTGTGAACTGCCCCTGAATAAAAGGGCAATGCTTTTGAATGAAAGAGAAAGTTTTCTTCTGTGCAGTGACGGTATATACAAGTATTGTCCGCCGGACTATCTGAGCCGCCAGCTGCGCCGGCGTTTCTCCGGGGTGGAGAAGGTGCTGCAGGCGCTGGTACGGAAAGCGGAAAAAAACGGAACAACTGACAATTATTCTGCTATATACATAAGGATCTCTGACGCATGAAAAAACAAAAAGCTTCTGCATTCTTTATCAGTCTTTTCTTTTTCCTCCTGCTTTGCGGGAGCAGGATCGTATATGCCACGGATGTGGATGATAACAGACCGGTCATCACGGGTCGGCGGACCTGTGACGATGCGGTCTATGTTTATATTGACGGAGCGGGTAACGCGCAGAACGTAACGGTACAGCTTGGCAGTGAGCCCTGTACCAACGTAAAGTGGTCACATATGAATCTGCGCCGCCGCACGCTGCTGCTTCTGGATAATTCTCTTTCCATGTCACAGCACTGGAAGAAACAGTCGCTGGAACTGATGAATAAACTGATCGATGACCATGCTCCGGACGAGGAGTTTATGGTTGCGACCTTTTCAACGGAGATCAACAAGCTTTCTTCCTATACCGGCGATTACGCTGAGCTGAAGTCCATCATTTCCGGCATTGAATTTGCCAATCAGAAAAGCTATCTTACCGATGTGCTTTATGAGCTTCTGAAGGAAGTGGTGGAAGGAAAGGAGAGTACCTTTTACCGTTTCGTGATCATCGCGGACGGGGCCGATGACAATGCGATCAGCTATACGGAAGATGAGCTGCGTGATCTGATCCGGAAAGCGGGTGTACCTCTTTATTCCGTCGGTGTTTATACCGGAGCTAATGCGGAACCGCTTCAGACCCTGTTTTCCTGGTCTCGTCTGTCGTCCATTGAGCCTGTCAAAGTCGATAAGAATACCGATCCTTCGAGCGTGATGCCGCAGCTGCATGCCGACCCGCTCTGTGTACGCATCGTTCCGGATATCTCCATGCAGGACGGTGGGACCCGCGAGGCCAGGATCATCGTTGATGGCGTAGTACTTACAACGACTCTTCAGCTTCCTTTTGCATCTGACTGGGATAGATTTGTTGAAGAGGCAACTCCGACGCCGGAAGAAGCAACACCGACCCCTGAGGAAGTGACACCCACTCCGGAAGAGGAGCCTGAATGGGAAGAAAGCGATGAAGACGAGGAAAAAAAGGGATCGTCAATCCTGCTGCCGATCGTGATCGGCGGTACAGCTCTCGTATTGATCCTTACAGCCGTGGTCATCATTCTTTTGCTGAAACGTAAGAAAAATGAGGAGGAAGAGCCGCTTCCGGTGATCGATATTCCCGTACCGGAGCCGGTAACCCCGCCCGATAATATCGGGCCGACGCAGATGATCGATCCCGGGATCGGCGGCAGCGGAAGCGGCAGACCTCCGACTGTAAATCTGTGGTCAGCCAGCATATGTCTGACGGACAGTAATGATCCCTCCCGTTATTTCCGGCTGCCGATCACAGACCGGATCCTGATCGGAAGGAAAGCACCGGCAGATCTGGTCCTGGATTTTGATAAGGCCGTGTCTGCCAGACACTGCATGATCAGCCGTATCGACGGGCGTTATTATCTGCGCGATCTGGGATCGAGCAACCATACCTATTATGAAGGAATGATGGTTACCGAAGAAGTTTTGCTCCAAAACGGCGGGCATATCCGTATCGGACACGGTGATTATATCTTTCAGGGGCAGGGATAAAAAGTGAAGCAGTATATAAGGAGGGTTTAATGGCAAAGATTACGGTTCATCCGAAATATGAAACGGGCGAGATCTCGGAAAGACTCTTCTCGGCTTTTCTGGAGCCGATCGGGACCATAGTCAACGGTTTTATGTATAATCCGAAGCATAAGACTGCGGATGAGCAGGGGTTCCGGCAGGATGTGATACAGGCGCTGAAAGATACACATCTTCCTGCCGTAAGACTGCCCGGCGGCAATTTTGTCTCCGCATGGCAGTGGAAGGATTCCATCGGCCCGAAAGAAGAGCGGAAGGTACATCTGGACCCCGCCTGGTATCAGTATATCCCCAATGATGTGGGGCACGATGAATACCTGCAGTGGGCGGAGAAGATCGGAACCGAGCCTTTGTATACGATAAATATGGGAACCGGAAACATGCAGGATGCTATGGATCTGGTGGAATATACCAATTTCGAAGGCGGATCCTACTGGTCGGATCTGCGCAGGAAAAACGGTCATGAAAAACCTTACGCGGTAAAGATGTTTTATCTCGGCAATGAGATGGACGGTCCCTGGCAGCTGGGATCCTGGGATACCAACCCCGATGGCTACGGTCACCGCTGTCTGGAAACCTCCAAGGCCCTGAAATGGATCGATGCTTCGATCGAAACCGGCGTGTGCGGTTCTTCCGCCTCTTTTATGGATCATTTTCCGGCCTGGGACGAAAAGGTGCTTGACCAGTGTTACGATGTGGTCGATTACCTTTCCGTGCATCATTATCACTCGGCACCTGCAAATGATGTAAAATCCCTTCTGGGAGGGTCTCTGTATTATGAGGATTTCATCAATACAGAGGCCGCAGTCATCGATTATGTTGCCGCAAAGCACCGTTCCCCCAAAAAGGTGATGATCTCCTTTGATGAATACGGCTGCATGATGCGGGACAATGCGCCGCTGCATCCCGGCTGGGGACGTTACAATATGGCGCGCAGCCATTTTAAATTCGATCCCGAAAGACCATACCTTCTGCATGATCCCGACAAGATGAAATTCTTTGAATTCCCCGGCAGGGAGATCCTGCATATGCTTTCTTTCCTGTCCGTGCAGCTGGCCTTCCTCCGCCATGCCGACAGGGTAAAGATCGGCTGTATGACCGGCGGACTTGGCGCCCTCTGCGCGTCGGATCACGATAATGTATGGAAGACCGCATCCTATTACGGTTACACGCAGATGCTGGAATATGCGCGGGGAACTTCCATGCGCACCGTTGTTGACTGTGAGACCTATGATATGCCCGGCTATGCCATCGAAGATACTTCACAGTATACCGGTAAAGAAGGTGTGAATTATATCGACAGCGCAGCGGCATGGGATAAAGAGAACGGCAGGCTCACGGTCTTTGCCATCAACAGGAACGAGGACGACGGCTACAGTCTGGATGTTGATGTGAGCGGCTTTGAGGGTTTCACGAAGGTAACGCATTACGAGATCTTTGGCGATAAGGACGATCCTGATAAAAAGAGCAGCGTGGAGCGGCAGGATGCCTACGCTCCCGCGCAGAATGTAAAAGCTTCCCTGAAAGAAGGGATCTGTTCGACCGAACTGAAAGCACTGTCCTGGAATGTGATCGTGTTCTCGTAAACATTCGAAAATAAGCAAAAAAGAAGGGGCGGATCTCTCCGCCCCTTCTTTTTTACTGTGCAGACGTTTTATTTGCCGTATCCGGTAAGATAAACCTCGATCTGATCATATTCAACATTGCAGCTGACGTCCTTTGTAATGGAGTTTCCTGCTTTGATCTCGTAATTGTCATCGGTAAAGTTCCGATCATCCTCATAAACAAGCTTTCCGGCCGCATCAAAGAAGAGAGTGTAGACACGCACACTGTTTGCTGTGTAATCGGCTGTATTTTCAACAGTGATCTTTACATTATCTTTGACACCCCCAAGATCAACGCTCAGCTTTCCGATGATCGCTTTATAGCTTCCCAGATCGGTCTTGTATTGTGTGGCGTAGCTGATATGGTCGATGTCATTCCCGTGATCCAGGAAGATTTCGGCGATTGAGGTTTCTCCGGCTCCCAGCATTGTGATCTCGTCATCCTTTGCAGCTATGGCTTTTCCTGAGGAATCATAACCTACCAGATTGATCCCTACGGCCGTATTGCTTGAAGAGTTGTTAGTAAAGATGAGATAATAATACATATTACCTCCTCTGTCCAATATGCTGTATTCCTTTACGCTGATATCTTTATCCGAGACCTCGGGCGTATCCGGCGTGCCTCCGCGGGAAGTACCCGCTATATAGTATTCCATATGATCATAGTCTACATCCGTGTCGATCTGGATCGTATGGGTCGTATTGGGTTTTACCTCGAAATCAAGATCAAAGATCATTTTGCTTTCGACTTCCAGCAGCTTTCCATCTGCGTCGAAAAACATCGCATAAAGATCCAGAGCGTCTACGCAGAAGCTGTTATTATTCGTGCAGGAAATGATCACATTATCGGAATTGATCGTTTCTTCTGTAACGATATCGGAAAGAAAAGGTACACAGGGATTGTTATCCACAGATACCGGAAGCAGCTGGCAGTCTACGTGATCGATCATTGACCCATCCAGATCAGAAAACAGAAGCTGGATGATCGTAGTCTCACCGGGACCAAGCATTTTGATCGAGTCGTCCTCTACGCCCAGAACATTCCCGACGTGATCGTAAGCCATCGCATTTGCTTTTATGGACGTAGGTGAGTCTGTGTTATTCTTAACCAGCTCATAATAATATACACTGCCGTAACTGGTAACATACAGGAATCCTTCACTCGGGAAATCATCCTTTCCGTCCAGTCTGGATCCGCTGTTGCCGTTTCCGCCTCCCTGTGCCGATTCCGTCGGTGTGGGCTCATCCCCTTCATCATCCCCCGGGGTCGGTTTATCCCTTTTCGTGGGTGTCGGATCCTCATTATTCGATACGAGAGGGTCATCCTGGGGATCCGGATCACTGCCGCCTTTCCAGAGGAGAAGGCCTACTACAACGACAAGGACAAGTGTCACTGCAGCCGCAATGATCGCGATCAGGGCTTTATTTCCCTTTTTCTTTTCGCGCTGCGGAGCCTGCGAAGGATCACCCCAGGCAGTATTCGGAATACCTGTATTGGGTATCCCCGCGTTCATCTGCGTAACAGGTATCTGCTGAGGATAAGTGTTGTTTACGTTCATTCCGGCATTCTGCGGAGAGAAGCCGCCGTTTACGCTCATGCCCACATCCTGCGGAGGGAAGCCGCCGCCTACGCTCGTTCCGACACTCTGAGGAGAGAAGCCGCCGTTTACGCTCATGCCCACATCCTGCTGGATGAAGCCGCCGTTTCCGGTCATCCCGACATTCTGCGGGCTGAAGCCGCCGTTTACACTCGTGCCGATATTCTGCGGAGCAAAGTCACCGCTTACGCTCGTTCCGACACTCTGAGGAGAGAAGCCGCCGTTTACGCTCATGCCCACATCCTGCCGGATGAAGCCGCCGTTTCCGGTCATCCCGACATTCTGCGGGCTGAAGCCGCCGTTTACACCCGCGCCGGTATTCTGCGGAGCAAAACCGTCATCAAAATAGGTTTTCTCCTCATCCACTACAGCATTATTCGCTGCGGCATCCGGTGAATTATCCCGCTTGATCGCTTCGACCATTTCCTGCTTGAAATCGGTCATCTTCTGATAACGTTTATCCGGCTGCACGGCCAGTGCATGAAGCAGGACTTTTTCTGCGTTGGGGCCGATCCCGGCACCTGCGGCCGAAGGACTGATCAGCAGGTCTTTGTCCATGCGGTCGACCGAATCCTGCGGTTTTTTTCCGGTTATCGCATAATAAAAGGTGGCGGCCAGCGCATAAATATCCGTATATGCACCCTGGCGGCCGTGTCTGGAATACTGCTCCTTCGGTGCAAAGCCGTGTTTCAGGATCACGTCAAGGCTCATACTCCGGTCGCCGATGCTGTAACGTGCGGCACCGAAATCGATCAGCTTGACATGTCCTTCCCAGGTCACAAAAATATTGTCCGGCGAGACATCCCTGTGTATGATGCCTTTATCGTGAACAGCGGCCAGCGCATCCATGATCGGAAAGAGGGTATGGCACGCATCGTCAAAAGAAATCTTCCCGCCCTTTCCGCGGATATAATCGGCAAGGCTGACGCCTTCGATATATTCCATCACAAAATAAGCGGTATTGTTTTCTTCAAAATAGGAGTAAACGCGGACGATATCCTCATTATCGATAAAATTGGAGAGGGTTTTTGCTTCCTGAAGGAAGCAGTCCATGCCATACCTGAAATTCTCATTCCGGTTCGTATTCAGAGGAATGACCATTGTATGATCCTGACGGGTGGCAAGGGTTTCCGGATAATATTCCTTTACCGCAACTTTTTTCCCGTTGGTATGGTCCTCTGCGATATAAGTGATGCCGAAGCCTCCCTGCCCGATCGGTTTATCTATGATATACTGACCGGCGAGGACACTTCCCTTCGGAAGAGCCATCGGATATTTTTCTGTAGAAACGGCAGGACCGGCGTTGTTTCCGGGATCCTTTTCATCCTTATCGATCGTTACCGACACCGTTGTTCCGCAATATACGCAAAATTCGGAATCGTCTTCGATCTCTTTCCCGCATTTTTTACAAAACATTTTTACGGCCTCCTGTTTTTTATCGGAATCATTGTTTTCGAGCCCATGGCTATCGCTTCTATTCTACTAAAATCATAACAAATTTACAAGAAAAATCCGCCACCGTACGAACACGCATTCCGGACAGAGCCGCTTATTGAATATTGCCGCGGAATCCTCTATAATCATGGAAAAAGCACCGGTATAACGTTTGACAGTATAACGTACTGGCCGGGATCGGAGGAAAAAGATGCTTCGTACGGATCCGAATGCGATCAACAGGCTCCGGGAAAAACCCAATATGGTCTGGCATTATATCCTGCTGGTGATCCTGCTTGTGATCTCGGTCTTTAATTTCTTTTACGGGAGCAGGATCACCGGGGGAAAGCATTACGGCAGCAGCGCGGAGATGGAAGCGGTATACTTTTATTTTCCCGGGATGAGGATCGTTGATCCTGTTTTCGGCTGGTTCTGTGTGGCGCTGGCAACGTTTGGCTTTGTTCTTGTGTATCTGCTCTACCGGAAAAAGAAACAGAGCCTGATACTTCTTCCGCTCCTGTTTGCATTGAACGCCGCAGGGCAGGTCCTGTATCTGGTGGCGGATATCGTGGTGATGTCGAAGGATGCCGGGGATACCGCCGGCGCGATCAAAGAGTCCCTCGGGCAGATCTTCTTCAGCGGCGCGCTGGTCCAGGTCATCGTCACGCTGGCGGTTTCGGCGGTGATGATCGTATTCAACAGGATCTATTATGATAAGAGGAAAGATCTGTTTTCCTGAGCTGTATGAATTCCGTACGGTTTTCGATTGATTTTTCGATTGTTTTGGTCTAAAATGTAAAATGGTAAAAATGTGAAGCCGGGATGATGAGGATCCGGCTGCAAGATGAAGGAGGAGATAAAATGGTTTGTACGAGTTGCGGAGCACCGCTCCCCCCCAATGCCATGGCCTGCCCGAACTGCGGAACGCGGGTTATGATGCAGGGAAACATGAATGCGGCACCCAACATGAATCAGCAGCCTAACATGAACCAGCAGCCTAACATGGGTGGCATGAACAACGGTTACCAGCAGCCGAATATGGGCGGCATGAACAACGGTTACCAGCAGCCGAACATGGGCGGCATGAACAACGGTTACCAGCAGCAGCCGAACATGGGCGGTATGAACATGGGTAACTTCCAGCAGCAGTTCAACAATCTGGCCGGCGGTTTCCAGCCGCAGCCCGGAATGATCTGGCATGTAGTGCTTCAGGTCTTTCTGATCATCGGTGGAGTTCTCAATCTGATCACCGGTATCGTTACCATGACAGGTGCGCAGTACTCCGGTCTGTCTGCTCTGGTATACGGAATGTTCCCGGGAATGAGGATCGTTGATATCCTTTACGGTCTGTGCGTGATCGGTCTTGGTGTATTCGGAATCCTTGTCATGGTCAACCTGAACAAGAGAAAGAAGATCGGTCCCCAGCTGCTTCTGTTCCTCTATGTCGGAAGCGCAGCCCTGTCCATCCTTTATGTGCTCCTTGTCCTGATCATGGTCGGCGGAAACGGTATGGGAAGCTCGATCGGAACCGTGATCGGAACCATCATCGGATCCGGCGTGATGATCGTAGTCAACAAGATCTACTACGACAAGAGAATGCATCTCTTCAGCTGATGAGATCATTCGCGATATAAAGAAGCTTTGCACTCTCTTCCCCTATGGAGGAGAGTGCTTTTTTTGCAGGGTGGTTATATGAATCTGAAGGAATTAAAAAGCGGGGAAAGCGGGCGTATCCTTTCCGTAGGCGGAGAGGGTGCGCTCCGTCAGCACTTGCTGGATATGGGCGTGATCCCGGGAGCAACGGTGCACGTTGTAAAGTATGCTCCCATGGGGGATCCCGTTGAATTGAAGATCCATGGTTATGAGCTGACGCTGCGTCTGACCGAGGCGGAAAAGATCCTGATCGAGCGGGCGGAAGCGGCGGAAGAGACTGTGGAGGAGCAGCTGCAGAAGACCGAGCACCCCGGTCTCGGAGAAAGCGGCCGCTTTCATACCAAGGGGAGCGGGGATCCCCTGCCTGACGATGCGCTCCTTACTTTTGCTCTGGTAGGGAACCAGAACAGCGGAAAGACCACGCTCTTTAACCAGCTCACCGGTTCCAATCAGCATGTGGGCAATTTCCCCGGGGTGACCGTGGACCGCAAGGACGGTCCCATCCGCAAGCAGCCGAATACCTCTATCGTGGATCTGCCCGGCATTTATTCCATGTCGCCGTATACGACCGAGGAGATCGTTTCCAGGGATTTCGTTCTGAAGGAAAAACCCTCCGGCATCATCAATATCGTGGACGCCACCAATATCGAGCGCAATCTGTATCTGACCATGCAGCTGCTGGAAACGGGCATCCCCATGGTGGTGGCGCTCAATATGATGGATGAGATGCGCCAGAACGGCGGCACTGTCAATATCAACCGCATGGAGCTGATGCTGGGCGTACCCGTGGTGCCCATTTCGGCGGCAAATAACGAAGGCGTGGACGAGCTGGTATCCCATGCGCTGCATGTGGCGCATTTCCGCGAGCGTCCCCTGCGGCAGGATTTCTGCGATGAAAAAGACCACGGCGGAGCGGTCCACCGCTGCCTGCACGCCGTATCCATACTGATCGAGGACCACGCGGCGAGGGCCGGACTGCCCCTGCGTTTCGCGGCTTCCAAGGTGGTGGAAGGGGATGAGCGCATCCTGGAAAGCCTGGCGCTGGATGATAATGAAAAGGAAATGCTCCGACATATCGTGCTGCAGATGGAGAGCGAGCGCGGGATGGACCGCTGCGCGGCCATGGCGGACATGCGTTTTTCCTTTATACGAAAGGTCTGCGATGCCACGGTAAAAAAGCCGAAGGAGAGCAGGGAAAGGACCAGGAGCGAACGCATCGACCGCGTGCTCACCGGGCGTTTTACCGCGATCCCCGCATTTATCCTGATCATGGCGGCGGTCTTCTGGCTGAGCTTTTTTGTGGCGGGTTCCGCTTTGCAGGAGCTTCTGGAGCAGGGGATCGAGCTGCTGGGCGGTATGGCGGACCGCGCTCTTTCATCTGCGGGCGTAAACGAGGTGCTGCACGGCCTGATCATCGACGGTATTTTTGCCGGCGTGGGGAGCGTGCTTTCGTTCCTGCCCATCATCCTGGTGCTCTTTCTCTTTCTGTCCCTGCTGGAGGACAGCGGCTATATCGCGCGCGTGGCCTTTGTCATGGACAAGCTGCTGCGCCGTATCGGTCTGTCCGGACGCAGTATCGTGCCCATGCTCATCGGTTTCGGCTGTACCGTACCGGCCGTGATGGCGACGAGGACGCTGCCCAGCGAACGGGACCGCCGCATGACGATCCTTCTGACTCCTTTTATGAGCTGCACGGCCAAGCTCCCGATCTACGCCTTTTTCGTGGCGGCCTTTTTCCCGGACTACGGGGCTTTAGTCATGATCGGCCTGTATCTTCTCGGGATACTGGTGGGGATACTGGTCGCGTTTCTGTACCGCAAGACCCTGTTTAAGGGCGAAGCGGTGCCCTTTGTCATGGAGCTGCCCAATTACCGCATGCCGCGGCTTAAAAATGTGATGCAGCTTCTGTGGGAAAAAGCGAAGGATTTCCTGCAGCGGGCGTTTTCGGTGATCCTGATCGCAACGATCGTGATCTGGCTGGCACAGAATTTTGATCTGACGATGCATTTGACGGAGGATCCGGAAAACAGCATACTGGCAAAGCTTTCCGGTCTGATCGCTCCGCTGATGCAGCCGGTGGGGCTGGGAGACTGGCGGATCTGCACCTCCCTGATCAGCGGCTTTATGGCGAAGGAGAGCGTGGTCTCCACGCTGGGAGTGCTCTTCGGCGACGGGGTGACGGCGGCGCTCACTCCGCTCACGGCGGCTTCCCTGCTGGTCTTTTCTCTGCTTTATACGCCCTGCGTGGCGGCGGTTGCTGCGATCAAAAGGGAGCTGGGAAGGCGCTGGGCCTTCTGCGTGGTGATCTGGCAGTGTGCGCTGGCCTGGCTGGCGGCGCTGGTCGTGAACCTGGTCGGGAAAGCTCTCTTTTAGCTGTCTCCGCCTGCGTTCTGCCTTGCGTGACAGTGGTGGGAATCTGTGCTATAATAGTTCTATATGCAGATAAATTCAGTGCTTGCAGGATCACGATCGTGGAATAAACGGACGGATAAGAGCTGTCCGGAAACCACAGGAAGAAGCGGCTTATGGATGTAAAATGCGATTATTGTGCGGGATATTTTGACGACACCCTGACCGAGTGTCCTCATTGCGGTGCGGCCAATAATCATATCCGCCGCATGTCGGAAGGCATTCCCAAAACCATCGAGGAACTGAAGCAGTACTGTACCGACCATAAAGTGCCGGTGCAGCAGATGCATTTTCATATCGGGGAGGATTATAAAGGGGCGAAGGCGTTCGGGATCTACCGGAACGGTGACCAGATCGTCGTCTACAAGAACAAGGCCGACGGCAGCCGTGCCGTGCGCTATTCCGGCCGCGACGAGGCATATGCGGTAAACGAGATCTATCAGAAGATGCGCACCGAGTTCAATGCCGTGAAGGAGGCCAATACTCCCCGGAGCAGCGGACCGAATGTGGGACGGACGACGCGCAGTCAGGGGGTTCATAAGCCCAATGTCGTCAATTCCCTGCCGGAGGGGCATTTCAAGTCGGCGGAGGAAAGAAAGAGGCGGCTCCGTGTCCGCAAGATCCGCAGGATCGTGATCACGATAGCGGTCATCTTTGCGGTCATCTGCATCTTTGCCGCCTACAGCGGAGGCAATCACAACGGTTATTACAATTATAAGGATAATTATTATTACAATCAGCGCGGCAGCTGGTATCTTTACGATAAGCTGACCAACGGCTGGATCACTACGGAGCGTCCGTCCGATGATATCAATGATTATTATGAAAGCTCCTATTTCAGTTCCGATTACGGGATCGATGATTTTTCTTCGTCGGATTATTATGAGGAAAGCAGCTACAGCTCCTCTTACTACGACGATGATGATGACGATGACGACAGCTGGAGTTCTTCCTGGGATGATGATGACGACTGGGATTATGACAGTGACTGGGACTGGGATGACAACATCGACTATGATTCGGACTGGTAAAAAGATACCGCAGCAGGGAAAAGATCCCGGCTGCGGTTTTTTTAAAGGAAAGCGGGCTGCTTTCCTGTTCCGTTTACTTTACGAACAGTTCGTCCTCGTGCCCTTCGATCCAGACCTTCAGACGGTTGACGTTCTCAAAGCGGAAACACAGATTCGGTTCCATCTCACCGTAGACGAGGATATCCTCCATGACGTCCTCGGTCTTTCTGACGCCGAGTATATGAAAGACTGCTTTGGTATAATCCTTCCATTCGCTGCTGCTTTCCAGTACGGAAAAATGCACCGTATTCTCTGACCAGGCCTTGAAAACTTCCGCATAATCCGTGCGGTTGACGATCTCGGGATCCATCATTACGGTGAGGAGGGCGCTATGGATCGAATCCAGCACCCCGGAGGTCTTTTTTTCTATTTTTTCCCGCTGGTGCTTTAATTCACGGAAATCGGCAGGATCCATTTTTTCCTCTGCTTCATTATAATATTTCAATGCGTTGTCTCCCCGGCCGTCCAGAAGGCTGGCGCTGATCAGACCCTTATAGGCTTCGATGTTTGCGGCATCACTTTCCAGCACATCCTCGTAAAAATTGATGGCTTTGACATATTCTTCATCGCGCATCGCTTCCGCGGCATCGTCCAGTTTTTTGTCGATCCCGCAGGCTCCAAGAAGAAGGGCTGCTGTCAGGAATGCTGTGCTGAGTTGTTTTTTCATGATCCCGGTACTCCTTTTTGTCATAGACAGATTTCTGCGTATGCATAAGAAGCGTTTTTCTGCGTTTGTTCCGCATTTTCCATATGGTAAAGTTTTCGGAAATTGCATATTCGTGCAGATTGCTTCCTTGCGGAATGTTTGTTTATTATAGGTATGCGAAGCATTATCTGTCAAGGCTTGCCGACGGATCGTTATTTCGGATAATGATGTGCTTTTGCAGGGTTTCAGGAAAGATCACGCAGGGTCTTTACGAGAGCCTGTTCCTTTGCCTCCTGCACCGTGAGTTCACGCTGCGGCAGTTCCCCGCTGATCACGGCGGCTTCCAGCTGTGCCACATCTACCGGGCCGATATTGTTGAACCAGATGTCGATGCGCTGCCGGCGTTCGTGCCCGCGCCCTCCCGTGGCTTCATAGACGATGATCTTTGCGATGAGTTCGCTGACCACGATATCGGAAAGCGAGTTAAAGCTGCGCTGCTTTTTGATGGCCTTCGCGATCTTTTCGGGGGCGCGGCGGTCCTCGCGCATCTCTTCGGTGCGGATCTTCAGCACGTGCAGGCGTTTGTCCAGGTCAAATTCCTCTTCTTCATAATCCTTCATGAGCTTTTCATACAGACGGTCCGACATCTTTCCGCCCGCGTTATCCTCATAAAGCCTGTGCATCAGGCCGTCCAGCTCATGCATGCGTTTTTCCATGCGGCTGATCTCCTTCCGGTTGTCGCGGAGTTCCTGCTCCCGGTTGATCGAGGAGATGGAACGGAGCATGCGGCAGAAATCGTTCTCGTTCCTGCGGATCACGGCTTCCAGACGCTGCAGCAGATCCAGCAGATGCGCTTCCAGGACATTGGCGCGGATGTAATGCATCGAGCATTCCCTGTAACGGTGATGATAGGTGCCGCAGGTAAAGGAACGGTCCGACTCATAGCTGCGGCCTCCCTTACGGTGGGCGCCTTCGCAGCTCCGGTAGGTCATGCGGGCGCCGCAGTCGGCACAGAAGCACAGGCCTGTGAGAACGTGGGACGAGCGGTGCCCTGGATTCGGGTCGTAGCGGCGCTTTCGGAGGATCATGCGCTGGGCGGTCTCCCACAGATCCCCGTCAATGATGGCTTCGTGCGTGTTCTGGAAGCGGTACTGTTCCTCTTTGGGAACGACGCGTTTGCGCTTGGTCTTGAAGTTTTCGATCTCGGTGCGGCCGAGTATGGTATGCCCCAGGTATTCCTCGCGGGAGAGCATCAGGCGTACGGAGGCTTCGCTCCACTGGTAAGGGTTTTTGACCTTCTGATGGTGGCTGTTCTCCGGGTGGAACTTTTCCATATAAGACGAGGGATTGAGCACTTTTTCGTCTTCCAGCTGCCGGCAGATCCCCAGCAGGCTGATCCCGCGGGAAGCAAGGGTAAAGATGTGCCGCACCACCATGGCTGCCTGGGGATCCACACGGAGCTTTTTGACATCCGCGGGATCCGGAAGATAGCCGAAGGGCGTCAGGCCGCAGATACGGATACCGGCGCGCATCTTGGATTTCAGGATGGCTTTGACCTTTTTGCTCGTATCCTTGGCGTACCACTCGTTCATGATGTTGATGAAGGGCGTCAGCTCGTTTTCGCTGCCGCTGGCCGAGTCGACGGAATTGTTGATGGCGATGAAGCGGATGTCGTTGTCCGGAAAGACCACCTCGGTAAAATATCCGACCTGCAGGTAGTTACGTCCCAGACGGCTCAGATCCTTGACGACCACGGTGTGGATGCGTCCGGCGCGGATCTCGGCGAGCATTTCGTTGAAGCCCGGACGCTCAAAGGTCACGCCGGAGTAGCCGTCGTCGGTAAAGTGCTTGAAGTCCCCCTCCAGATGACGATGGAAATAGTCTTCCAGGAAGATCTTCTGGTTCAGGATGGAATTGCTTTCGCCCTGCTGCTCATCGTCTCTTGACAGACGCTCATACAGGGCCGTGTACGCTCCGGAAAGTCTTGCCATAGTTGTGTCCTCCTTTTGCTGCTGATAGGGTTTGCACTCAGGTGCGTACTCCTTATTTTCGTATGGAATGAGGGAAGGTTCAAACGGAAATATTACGATCACGTCCCTTTCCGGCGGTTTTTTTAGCTTTTTTACTAAGCTTTGTGATGTAATTTCCGACAAGATGTGGGGGCCCGAAACCCCTGTCACTACTGCATTTTGTGGTTTTTCATTACGAAACATTAGCTTGACAAGGTAAGCTTTCTCCTGTGACGTACCACAGGGGGTTTTTGAAAGATTTGATTCATCGAGTTTACATAAATGCACGAATTTCCCTGATTTTGACA
>JAEELW010000002.1 GCA_016282915.1 Lachnospiraceae bacterium
ACCCGGGAGATCCGGATGCCGGAGATCTCCGGCTATGCCTCCCGGGTATCGGCGCTTCCGGCGGTGCGGGTCGCGCTGCTGGAGCTGCAGCGGGAGCAGGCGGCAAAGCGCAGCGTGGTGATGGACGGACGGGATATCGGCACCGTGGTGCTTCCCGACGCGGCGGTAAAGATCTATCTGACGGCATCCACCGCCGTACGGGCAAAACGGCGTTACGATGAGCTTAAGGCCAGGGGCGAGGAATGCGAGCTTTCACAGATCGAGGCGGACATCATCGCCAGGGACGAACGGGACATGAACCGTGAGATCTCGCCCTTGAAGCAGGCGGAGGACGCGGTGCTGCTGGACAGCTCGGAGCTCAGCGTCGAAGAGGTGGAAGCACGCATGATGGAGATCGTAAGGGAGAAGACAGCCTGATGGTAGAGATAAGGACGGCAAAGACCGCCGGTTTCTGCTTCGGCGTGCGACAGGCGGTGGACAAAGCCTTCGCGCTGGCGGAGACGGAAAAGGAACTTTATACCTACGGCCCGGTGATCCACAATGACGAAGTGATCCAGAAGCTTCAGGAAAAGGGCGTACGTATCATCACGGAGGAAGATGGACTGCGGGCCCTCACATCCGGGACGGTGATACTCCGTTCCCACGGTGTGAGCCGCTCGGTGATCGAACTGCTGGAGGAAAAGGGCCTGCATTATGTGGATGTGACCTGCCCCTTTGTAAAAAGGATCCACGAGATCGTGTGGAAGGAGAGCGCCAAGAAACAGATCGTGATCTGCGGGAACATAAGCCACCCCGAAGTGGAAGGGATCATGGGCTGGTGCCGCACGCCGGCCGTTGTCCTTTCCGGGGAGGAAGAAGCGCTTGCTTTTGTGCCCCGGGATGGACGCAGCGTATGTGTTGTAGCCCAGACGACATTTAACCACAAGAAATTTGAAAAAATCCTTGAAATATTCTGTAAAAAATCGTATGATGTTAGTATTGTGAATACTATCTGTAATGCGACCATCGCGCATCAGACTGAGGCAAAGGAAATTGCCTCCGGGGTGGATGCCATGATCGTGATCGGCGATAAGAAGAGCTCCAACACAAGGAAGCTGTTCGAGATCTGCCGGCAGGAGTGCGATCGTACGGTCTTCATCCAGACAGTGACGGATCTTGAGCCGATGCAGGACGGGAGCATACATACAGTAGGGATCACAGCGGGGGCTTCCACCCCAAACTATATCATTGAGGAGGTTCAAAAGTATGTCCGAAGAGAATTTTGAATCATTATTGGAAGAATCTTTACAAAAAAATATTCATACGGGGGATGTGGTGGAAGGTACCGTTATTTCAGTGACTCCTGCTGAAATCGCTGTCAATATCAACTATAAATCCGATGGCATCGTTACCAGAAACGAATATTCAAATGATCCCACGCTGGATCTGACCACCGTTGTCAAGGCCGGTGATCCCCTCGAGGTGAAAGTCCTCAAGCTGAACGACGGGGACGGTCAGGTGGTGCTTTCCCATAAGCGCATCGTTGCGGAAAAAGTCAGCAAGGTGCTCGAAGATGCATTCAACGAGCAGACCGTGCTCAAGGCCAAGGTCACCGAGGTGGTGAAGGGCGGCCTGGTAGCTACGGTGGACGAGGTTCCGGTATTCATTCCCGCCAGCCTCGCATCCGATACCTATACCAAGAACCTGAACGTTTTTGCGGATCAGGAGATCGAATTCATCATGAGCGAGTTCAATCCCAAGAAGCGCCGCTACATCGGCGACTGCAAGACCGTTCTGAAGGAGCGCCGCGAGAAGGCAAAGGCAGAGGCGCTTACCCGCATCCAGGAAGGTGATGTCGTGGAAGGTACCGTCAAGAACGTGACCAGCTTCGGTGCATTTGTGGATATCGGAGGCATCGACGGCCTGCTTCATATCTCCGAGATGAGCTGGGGCCGCATCGATTATCCTCAGAACGTCTTCAAGAAGGGTGATACCGTCAAGGTCATCATCAAGGAGATCAAAGGCGATAAGATCGCTCTGTCCGCGAAGTTCGACGAGAACAATCCCTGGCTGAACGTTGAGAACAAGTATCCCATCGGGACTGTTGTAAAGGGAACCGTAGCACGTATGACCGAGTTCGGTGCATTCGTACAGCTGGAAGAGGGTGTGGATGCCCTGCTTCATGTATCCCAGATCAGCCGCCGTCATATCGAGAAGCCTTCGGATGTGCTGCGTGTTGGTGAAGAGATCGAAGCCCGTGTGGTGGATCTGAATGTTGACGAGCACAAGATCTCCTTGAGCATCAAGGATCTGCTTCCCGAAGAGCCTGAGGAGGAAGTGAAGGAAGAAGCTTCCGAAGCAGCGGACGGGAGCGAAGAGTAAGAGTTTTACCTGCAGATCAGACAGAGCCTCAGGGGCGGCTTCTGATCGTGAACGGAAATCAAACAGGATGGTATACGGATTCAGCCCCTGACGGGGCTGAATTTGTTTTGGGCAGCGATTGCAGGCGGCGGAGGAAACGCTGCGTGCGGAAAAGGGGGATACGTTCATGGCTGTGGTAAAAGACTACAAATTTCTGAAGGACAAGATCCTGGGACTTACCGGCGTGGATCTGAATTCATATAAGGAAGCGCAGATGAAGCGCCGTATCGACCAGCTGATCGACAAGAAAGGCATTGCGGACTATCCTGCCTATATCGAGCTTCTGAAAAAAGACAAAGCGGCGATGGAGGAATTCCTGAACCATTTCACCATCAATGTTTCCAATTTCTACCGGAATCCGGAGCAGTGGCAGTTCATGGATAAGGAAGTGATCCCGGAGCTGATCGGGCGTTTCGGTAAGAGCCTGAAGATATGGTCGGCGGCCTGCTCTACCGGTGACGAACCGTATTCGCTGGTGATGGCATTGTCCAGGCACATTCCGATGAACCTGATCCGCATCTATGCGACGGATATCGACAAGACCATACTTTTCAAGGCAAAGCGCGGCATCTATGTGGAGAAATCCCTCGAGGATATCCCGAAAGATTTCAGAGCGAAATATTTTACGAAGATCGAAGGAAAAGAGCTGGAGGCGATCGCAAAGGAAAAAGGGAACGAGGATCTGCGTACCCTGCGCGTGGGCTACAGGATCAGCGACGAGATCAAGAGCCGCGTGACCTTTAAGCAGGCAAATCTCCTGGAGCCGAGGGATTATCCCAAGGACTACAATATGATCGTCTGCCGCAATGTGCTGATCTACTTTACCGAGGATGCAAAGGATGCGGTGTTCCGCCGTTTCCATGATTCGCTGGTGAAGGAAGGGGTGCTCTTTATCGGTTCCACCGAACAGATCACCGGCTACAAGGATATGAATTTCACGAGAAAGAATTCCTTTTTCTACGAGAGAGTGGATTGATTGTAAGTTTGATCATAAATGATAAATGGCGGTTCGGATCCTTTGGTGATTCGGACCGTTTTTATTCCGGAGTCGCAACTCCTGCATTATTTTATTGCCAGCGGAAGAGATATCAGGTGAAGGCCGGGCGACATTCGAAGTGAGGCCGAAGCATCGCGGCCGGATTGAGTGACGCAGGCATGAGCCGCCATGGAAGGCGGCGAAAGGTCGAGCCGATGCACGGATGCTGAGTCTCGACCGGTGCCGGATGGGGAAACTGTTCTGCTCCGGGCGCAGGATGCTGCGAGCCGAACGAAGTCGTCGCAACGGCCTCAGCTGATATCCTTCCGGGAAATAAAAAAGACAGGAGCAAGATTCCCTGCCTTTTTGATTTTATTCCGTACGGGATATCGGGTGAGTCCGGGAAATAAAAAAGACAGGAGTTTGACCTCCTGTCTTTTAATCAGTCATTCTGGTGCGCGTACATCGAGGAGAGGATGTGTTCCGCATACATATTGAAGCCTGAGCGGCTTTTTTTGAACTCATCCGTCAACTCAAAGAAAAGTTCCTTTGATTTGTATTCCCGCTTGAAGAACGGCGTGAAGAGCACTTCCCACTGGGGAAGGTAGAGCGAATGCTTGCGGGTATAGCAGTTGGCCGGTGTGGCCTGCACGCGGTGCTCCTTGTCCACGAAGCCGGCGATGGCTTTATGCATGGCCATGTCTTCCGCGGGCAGATAGTAATAGTCGTGGTAGTTCGAATAGAAATATTTCAGCTCCTCTTCATAGAGGGGTACCTTCAGGGAGCCGTCGATGCCTTCGGCGGAGAAATAGCAGCCCAGGGCCCGGAAGGATATGGGCTTGGGAAGCGGCGAAACAAAGCGGAGCTTTAAGATGATCTCCTGGGAAAGCTTTTTGTTCAGCTCATTATAATAATTCGCATGGACCTTCATGACGCGGATGGGTTTCAGGAACAGATCCGGATAGGCCAGCATGGAGACGACCGAGACCATGCCCTTAAGATCGTCCGCATTATGCAGGAGCAGATCCTCCATCAGGGCAGGATCGCGCTCACAGACAAAATCGTGATAGCGGCTGATCAGTTCACCGCCGGTATAGGGATCCGTGCGCTCGAGGCCGAGGAATTCCTCTACGGTCTTCTGCTTCAGATCCGGGAGCCCTAAAAGGTCGCGGTAGGGCTTTATGCGCCGGTAAATATCCACGCCGTTCATTTTTTCAAAGGAATAGGGCATGGAATACTGGGAAGCCTTCTCTTCGAGATAAGGCAGATCAAAACGGTTTCCGTTATAATGGATCAGAAAGCGGAAGCCGTTTAGAAACTCAAAAAATGCAGTCAGGACCTGCAGTTCTTCGTCATAATTCTCCGCAAGCCACTGGATATACTGCCAATGCTCTCCGGAATAGTATACGCAGCCTATAAGATAGAGGCTGGAATTGCGGGGGGTGAGCCCGGTGGTTTCGATGTCGAGAAAAAGTACATCCTCCGGCACGGTTTCCGCTGGAAGGATCTGTTCGAGGGGATAGGAGGGACTATAGTCCAAAGCCGCCGTAATGGTTTTCATAGACCTGATCCTTTCTTAACGTAAAAATCTTATGTCTATCATAATTCCATGACCCATTTATCATAGCATACTTTTTGAAATTTCAGTAGTGTTTTTCGGTATAGAAATTAAAAAATTCATTCCGCTTTCTTCCGCAGCCGCGTATTGCCGCGCGGGAGCCTTATCGGGGAATGACGTGGAGCAGAACTGCGTGAATCCTCCGGATACTGTTCAGTGGCCGTCAGGCCACTGAACAGTATCGTACTTGCAGCCATGCAAGATCGGCTCCGCCGATGGGCGGCAAGCCTGCCGATCCAAGTATCGGCCGCAGCCACGCAGCAAGTGCATGGCACGGGTCTGAATCGTAAGATACTCCGGATACAACAGGGGAAATACTTCCTTTTTCCTGCGCTTTATGTTATACTGAATGTCGAGCGGGCAAAAAGCGGAAAAGCAGTAAAAACAGCGGATCCGCGGCCCCGGAAACGTATGTTAACGGCAGGAGCCGGATACAGAAAGGAGCAGAAAATGAAGATTTATTCCGTAACAGATCCTGAGTTTAAGCCCTATGGGAAGGTGCTTGGTTATGATGTTGACTGCCTTGTGAAGGCCCTCGATGAAGCAACGCCGCTGCCTGAGGGCGTAGAGTATGTTATGAGCTGTGCCGCTCTGGAATACACCTGTTCGTTCGGCCTGCTTCAGAATAATGCTTATGGCGGGATGCCTATACAGATCGGCTATTGTAACGGCCATAATACGAAGCTCAACTGCCTTGAATATCACCGTGACAGCGAACTGAATATCGGTTCCACCGATTTTATCCTGCTGCTGGCCAAGGCGGACGATATCGTTGACGGCAAGCTGGATACCTCAAAGGTCAAGGCTTTCCTTGCAAAAAAAGGACAGGTTGTGGAAGTCTATGAGACCAGCCTGCATTACGCTCCCTGCTCGGCAAAGGCCGGCGAAGGCTTCAAGGTAGCCATCGTTCTTCCGAAGGGCACCAACGGTGCGGTTCCCGCCCTGAAAGCCGTTAATGATGAAGACCGTATGATGACTGCCTGCAACAAGTGGCTGCTCGCGCATGCGGAGGCGTCCGAGGCAAAGGATGGCGCTTATGTGGGACTGACCGGAGAGAATATCGACATCAGCGCGGATATCTGAACATAAACTTCCGTCCGGCGTCTGCTGCGGCTTCCGCGGTGAGCGGGCCGGGAACGCCGGACGGTCAATGGATGAACTGCTGCGGCTTCCGCAGGGACCCGCTGTGGCGGAAAGGTTGAGGGAGATAAATGAAACATATTCTGATCGTTGATGATGACAAGGTCAATATGGAGTGTGCCAGACTTGTGCTCGGCACCCAGTACAAGCTTTCGAGCTGCGCTTCCGGACTGCAGGCGATGCAGTTCCTTGCTACGAGTATCCCGGATCTGATCCTTCTGGATATCAACATGCCTTTTATGGATGGATTTGAACTGATCCGGCGTATCCAGGCAGACGAGCGTTCAAAGAATGTTCCGCTGGTCATCCTGACGGCGGAGAAGGATCCCGAGATCGAAAGAAAATGCAAGGAAGTGGGGGCGCTGGATTATATCCGTAAGCCTTTCGTGCCCAGCGACCTGCAGATACGCATGGAGCAGGTATTCCTGAATCTGGAGCGTGCAGGTTTCTTTGGGGAAGAAGAGACCGTAAATGTGGACCGCGGCAGCCTGGATCCGCTGACCGGCGTCATCGATGCCCAGCACGGCTGGCAGATGATGGATGAAAAGATCAAAGCGGGAAGCTATGGCTCCCTTCTTCTGATCGGCGCGGATAATCTCCGCGTGGTCAACGGCTTTTACGGTATGACGGCAGGTGATAATCTGCTGAAGGCTCTGGCTTCCATCATCCGCAATTATACGGATGCGGAGGACGTGCTCTGCAGGATCGGCGGCGACTGCTTCCTTGTCTATATCACGGGCGTGAATGACAAGGATGTGATCGGACGAAGAGCCAGAGGCATCATTTCCGATATGCAGCAGAAGCTGAGCGAGTTCCATATGGAAGGGACGTCCTCGGTATCTATCGGTATCGCCATCGCACCGGAGGACGGGGATAATCTTCCGCTGCTCTATAACGGAACGGATAAGGCACTCTATCATGTGAAGCAGAACGGTAAGAATTCCTTCCATTTCTTCAGCCAGCAGACCGTACAGAGTAAAGGCGGCATCGCCGATCTGGATGAGCTCTATGACAAGCTGCGCCGTACCGATGTGGAAAAGGGCGCCTATGTTCTGGATTATTATGCATTCCAGTATGTATTCAATTATCTCTGCAGGCAGGCGGAACGCGGTGATATCCGTCTGGCGGCCCTGCTCCTGAACCTGATCCCCGAGGAAGGCTACCTGCCTTCGACGGCCGAGATGGAAAGGGCTATGGGGGTACTGGACCAGACGCTCTTTACGAGCCTGCGCCGCAGCGATGTGAGCGCAAAGTATTCCGACCGGCAGATGCTGCTGGCCCTTCCGAATACCGGGAAGGCAGAGCTGCAGCCGGTGCTCGAGCGCGTGAACCGAGACTACGAAGGCAAGATGGGCGGCGGGAAGGTACACCTGCAGTTCTATGTGAAGGAGATCGGTGCCGCTGTCCAGCAGTAAAGACAGGCTGAGGCACAGAAGAGTATGAATGGGAAGGACGATCACGGTCCGACGGAGCGCTAAATGGCTTTACTGACTTTTAAAGGCGGCATACATCCCAAAGACGGGAAAGCGCTGTCAAAAGATAAGGCGATCACGGAATACGAGCCGAAAGGGGATCTCGTATATCCGCTGAGCCAGCATATCGGTGCGCCGGCCAAGGCTGTCGTGAGCAAGGGGCAGCACGTGCTGGAAGGTGAATGCATCGCGGAAGCGGGAGGCTTCGTTTCGGCACCCGTTTATGCCTCTGTATCAGGCACGGTGAAGAGCATCGAAAAGAGGCGTACCGTGACCGGCGATCTGGTGGACTGTATCGTGGTGGAGAACGACGGTAAATACGAAAAGGCCGCGCCCATCACGGATAAGCCTTTTGAAGAGATGAGCCGCGAAGAAGTGATCGCTGCCATCGGAAAAGCCGGTATCGTGGGTATGGGAGGCGCGGGTTTTCCGACGCAGGTAAAACTGTCGCCGAAGGAGCCGGATAAGATCGATACGATCATCGTCAACTGTGCGGAATGCGAACCATATCTGACCAGTGATTACCGGAAGATGCTGGAGGAGCCGGAACGGCTCATCGGCGGTCTGGAGGTGATCCTTTCGCTTTTTCCGAAGGCAAGAGGCGTTCTTGCCGTGGAGGACAACAAGCCGGACTGCATAAAGCTTTTAAGGGAAAAGGCAGCCGGAAAGGAAAGGGTCGAGGTGGCGGCTTTAAAGACCAAGTATCCCCAGGGGTCCGAACGCCAGCTGATCCGTGCCGTTACAAAGAGAGAGATCAATTCCCGTATGCTCCCGGCGGATGCCGGCTGCATCGTCAATAACGTGGATACCGTGATCGCAGTCAACAATGCGGTCCGGGAAGGCCAGCCGCTGATGTACAGGATCGTTACTGTGACGGGGGATGCCGTTGCGGATCCCAGGAATTTCAAGGTCCGTACCGGAACGAATTACCGCGAGCTCATCGACGCGGCAGGAGGCTTTAAGACGGAGCCGGAAAAGATCATCTCCGGCGGTCCCATGATGGGTTTTGCCCTGTTTGATCTGGATATACCCGTAACCAAGACATCTTCGGCACTCTTATGCATGAGCGAGGATGAAGTGGCAAAATGGGAACCCTCGGCCTGCATCAACTGCGGACGCTGTGTGGATGCCTGCCCTTCGCGGCTGATCCCCTCGCGTCTTGCGGATCATGCATCGCATTATAACGAAGAGGAATTCCTCCGTATGAACGGCATGGAGTGCGTGGAATGCGGCAGCTGTTCCTATGTATGTCCGGCCAAGCGGCAGCTTGCCCAGAGCATCAAGACCCTGCGAAGGCTGCAGCTGGCGAAGAGGAAGAAATAAGAGCTATGGCAGAAGAGATCAAAGAAGACGCAAAAGAAAAGGTACAGAAAGCTGCGCCGGCAGCAGAGAAAAAGGCCGCTCTGGCAGAGACGGCAAAGATCCTGCGCAGTGTTTCACCGACGCCACACGTCAGGGATGATTCCTCAACGCGCGGCATCATGGGCTATGTGATCATTGCCCTCCTTCCGGCGACGGCAGTGGGGATCTGGCACTTCGGGCCACGGGCTCTGTGTGTGATCCTTTTATCGATCCTCAGCGCTGCGCTTTCGGAGTGGTGTTTTGACAGGATCACAAAAAGGAAAAATACGGTCGGCGATCTGTCCTGTATCCTTACGGGCCTTTTGCTCGCGTTAAACCTTCCGGTATCGGTGCCGCTGTGGCTTCCGGTTCTGGGCGGTTTTTTTGCGATCATCGTAGTCAAGATGCTCTTCGGCGGTCTCGGGCAGAATTTCATGAATCCCGCCCTCGGGGCACGCTGTTTTCTCATGCTCTCATTCTCACGCTATATGACGGATTTTTCCTACCGGCCCGGCTGGGGAGCGGCGGATGTGGTCAGCGGGGCGACACCGCTGGCGGCCGTTAAGGCAGGTGAGAACTTTAATCTTTTAACGATGTTTTTCGGAAACGAAGCCGGGACTATCGGCGAGACTTCGGCTATGGCCCTGCTCTGCGGCGGGATCCTCCTGATCGTCTGCGGTGTTATCACCTGGCATCTCAGCACCTGCTATATTGTAAGCTTTCTTGTTTTTGCGGCGGTATTCGGGGGGAAAGGAATCGACCTGAACTACCTCGGAGCACAGCTTTGCGGCGGCGGTCTGATGCTCGGGGCTTTCTTTATGGCGACAGATTATGTGACGCGCCCCATCACAAAGAAGGGGCAGGTCGTTTACGGCATCTTCCTGGGGATACTGACCGGGATCTTCCGTATCTTCGGACCGGGGGCCGAGGGCGTTTCCTATGCGATCATCATCGGAAACCTGATCGTTCCGCTGATCGAACGTGTGACGGAGCCGAAGCATTTCGGCTGGCGTAAGCCGGAGAAGGAGGGGAAAGCGGTATGAAGACGATCATCAAAGACGCGCTGATCCTCTTTGCCATTACGGCGGTGGCAGGTATACTGCTGGCCGTGGTGAACGAGATCACAAAGGATCCCATCGAAGCGCAGAAGCGTGCGGCAGTGGAAGCGGCCTGCAAGGAGGTCTTTCCGGAGGCGGCATCGTTCCGGGAAGGAGAGAAGCCGGAAACGGCTGCGGCCTATGCTTCTTTTACGGAAAAATATCCGAAGGATACGGTGGATGAAGTGTATGAGGCACTGGCGGCGGACGGCAGCGTGCTGGGCGTAGTGCTGAATATAACGAATAAGGAAGGCTATGGCGGGAATATCCGTTTCAGCATGGGCGTGAGCCTGTCCGGGACCCTGAAAGGAGTTTCGATCCTTGAGACTTCCGAGACACCGGGCCTGGGACTTCAGGCGGCGGACGTTCTGGTGCCGCAGTTTAAAGACAGACAGGCGGAAAGCTTTGTCTATGTGAAGGGCGGGGGAGCGTCCGCAGAGAATGAAGTGGATGCGATCTCTTCCGCAACGATCACCACCAGGGCTTTTGTGAACGGCGTCAATGCGGGACTCGATTATTTCCGTATGGTTTATTGAACTGTGGAAAAAAGAAGGTGAGCATATATGAGCGATACTGCGGTAAAAGAAAAAAAGGCGGTATGGAAGCCGTTTACCAACGGTCTGATCAATGAAAACCCCACCTTTGTGCTGATGCTGGGCATGTGTCCCACACTGGCCGTGACCACCAGCGCCATCAACGGCCTGGGCATGGGCCTTACCACAACGGTGGTGCTGACGCTTTCCAATATCATCATCTCGGCCCTGCGGAAGGTGATCCCCGACAAGGTGCGTATCCCGGCCTTCATCGTGATCATCGCTTCCTTTGTGACCATCGTCGGCCAGTTCCTGGAGGCCTATCTTCCGGCACTCAACTCGGCGCTGGGAATGTTCATCCCGCTGATCGTGGTCAACTGTATCATCCTGGGCCGCGCCGAAGCTTTTGCATCCAAGAACGGCGTATTCGCCTCCGCCCTGGACGGTCTGGGCATGGGGCTCGGCTTTTCCGTGGCGCTTACCCTGATCGGCTGCGTGCGCGAGATCCTGGGCAGTTTTTCGGTCTTCGGCGTAAGCTTTAAAGAGCCGCTGGAGAGCATCGGGCTTGCTCCCATTGCCATCTTTGTCATGGCACCCGGCGCCTTCTTCGTACTGGCGGCCCTCAATGCCATGATGGCGGCGATACGTGCGAAGAAGCCGGCAAAGGGGAAGGACGGACGGCCCGCGAACTGCGATTCTGACTGCAGTTCCTGTGGCGAGGGCGGCTGCGTGCACCGCTTCTATGACGAAAATGGGGCCGATACGGCGGTAGGGAAGAAATGAAGCCTTCCATACGAGCAGAACAGGGTTTATTTTTCAACTGTAGAAGAAGCGAACAGGGCAGGATATACCGATAAGCATAAGGAATGCATGGGGGAATAGAAGATGAGTACCATATCCGAATTACTGATCATAGCGATAGGCTCGGCTTTTGTGAGCAACGTGGTCTTGAGCCAGTTTTACGGACTCTGCCCCTTCCTCGGCGTGTCAAGACAGCTGAAGACGGCGGGAGGCATGGGAGTGGCCGTGATCTTTGTCATCACGCTGGCCAGCCTGGTCAGCAGCCTGATCTATTCCTTCCTGCTCAAGCCCTTTGACCTGGATTATCTCAAGACCATCGTCTTCATCCTGGTGATCGCGGCCCTGGTGCAGTTTGTTGAGATGTTCCTTAAGAAGAACATTCCGGCCCTCTATGAATCGCTGGGCGTATATCTGCCTCTGATCACCACCAACTGCGCGGTGCTGGGGACGGCGCTGACGAACGTGCAGGAAGAATATAACGTGCTCTACGCCGTGGTGAACGGCTTCGCAACGGCTGCCGGCTTTGCGGTCGCGATCTGCATCCTGGCCGGGATCCGTGAAAAGATGCGCTACAACAATATACCGAAGCCTTTTCAGGGCATGCCCATCGTGCTGGTAACAGCCGGCCTGATGGCGATCGCCTTCTGCGGCTTTTCAGGCTTATTATAGAACGGCAATCACAGGGGATAAACTATGAACATCGGTGCCATCATTACAGCAGTGATCGTGATCGCAGTCCTGGGCCTCGTGCTCGGGCTCTTTCTCGGCTTTTCGGCCAAAGCTTTTCATGTGGAGACGGATCCCAGGCAGGAGCAGATCGTGGAAGCTCTTCCGGGGAACAACTGCGGCGGCTGCGGCTATCCGGGCTGCTCGGGCCTGGCGTCGGCCATCGTTGCCGGAGAGGCGCCCGTGAACGGCTGTCCCGTCGGCGGTCAGGCCGTTGCGGAGAAGGTGGCGGCGATCATGGGCGTGGAGGCCGGCGAGAGTGTACGGCGCGTGGCTTTTGTGAAGTGTGCCGGCGACTGTGAAAAGGCCGGAAAAAAGTACGAGTATCACGGGGAGGCCGACTGCCGTATGGCAGCGATGCTGCCCGGCGGCGGAAATAAGGGCTGCAGCTACGGCTGCCTCGGTTACGGCAGCTGTGTCGGCGTCTGCGAGCACGATGCGATCCATATCGTAAACGGGATCGCCGTGGTGGATAAGGACGCCTGCGGGGGCTGCGGTCTGTGCGCGGCAGCCTGCCCGAAGCATCTGATCGAGCTGGTCCCTTATGACGCAAAATATCTGGTTGCCTGCTCCTCAAAGGATAAGGGACCGGAAGTGATGAAGAACTGTAAGAGCGGCTGTATCGGCTGCGGGCTCTGCAAAAAGAACTGCCCGGCTGAAGCCGTTGATGTGGCGGATTTCCTGGCAAGGATCGATACGGAAAAATGCGAGGGCTGTGGCGTCTGTAAGGAAAAATGTCCGAAGAAAGCGATCGTGGAGCATTGAAAAGAAAAGATTACATCACACTGATCCCGGCGTATAAGCCGGCCTTTGACGAGGATGAACGGCAGTGCGTGGAGCGCTATGTCAAGGTTCTGACGGAAGGCGATATCGCATTTTTCGTACCCGAGGGGCTGGATGTGTCCTGGTATAAGGAGCATTTTCCGACGGTGCATTATATCCGTTTTCCGCACCGTTACTTCAAAGGGATCCGGGGCTACAATCGTCTGCTGCTCAGCGACAGGTTTTACCGGCGCTTTTCGAGATATCCCTATATCCTGATCGCCCAGCCGGATGCGGTGGTATGGCAGGACCGGGACAGGATCGGCGAATTCATCGAAAAGGGCTTCGATTATTACGGAGCACCCTGGATACCGGAACGGAGGATCTGGGAGTGGATCTTTCCGAGGAAGGAGGGCTTTCCCGGTTTCCGCATCCACTGCTGTAAGAAAGAGGGCTGCGGGATCAGCATGGGAAACGGAGGCTTTTCCTTAAGAAAGACGGACGCCTGCCGGCGGCTCATACGTATGTACCGCTGGCGGAAGTGTTACTGGTTCTGGAAGCGCAATGAGGATATCTTCTTCGGCGTGCTGGGCATGGATGACCGCAACGCCTTTAGGCTGGCCGATACGGAGTGCGGAAAGAGCTTTGCGCTGGAATACGGCCTGCGGGAGAGTATGGAGGCGGGGCATATGCCCTATGCGGTGCACGGCTGGAAGAAGGAATTTGCCTCTTATGCCGAGATGCGGAGCTTTCTTGCTGGATACGGGATCTATATCTGATACAGACTCTGTCGTACATGAAGGCTGATCGTCCTGTATCAGGGAGATACCGGGATAATGCGGATCCCTGCGGGGAAAACTGTATCGAAGAGATTTACCGTACATGGGCATTAATGAGCGGAATACGGGTGAGAAGGAAAGGGGGTTATGCTTATGCTGAAGGACTGGATCAAGGCGGACAGACCGTCGGACGAAGAGATCGCGGAGCGGCTGAAGACGGCGAGGTTTGAACTGAATGCGCGGCAGATGGCGATCAAGGAGAAGAAGCTGCCGGTGCTGGTGATCATGGACGGCTGGGGCGGCGCCGGAAAAGGCGGTGTGCTCGGAAAGGTCATCAAGAACCTGGACCCGCGTTTCTATAAGACCGAAACCCTGGGGAAGCCCAGCGAGGACGAAAAGCGCAGGCCTTTCCTTTACCGCTATTTTGTGCGTATCCCCGAAGCGGGGCAGTTTTCCTTCTTCGATGGGAGCTGGATGGATGAACTGACGCGGGCGCGTCTGCAGGGCGATATGGATAAAGAGCAGTATCACCGGCATCTGACGAGCATCAAGCGTTTCGAGCGCACGCTTTCCGATAACGGCTATCTCTGTGTGAAATTCTTCTTCCATATCTCGAAGAATGAGCAGAAGAAACGCCTAAAGGAGCTGGAAGAGGATAAGGATACCTCCTGGCGCGTTGAGAAATGGGACCGCTGGCAGAACAGCCATTACGATGAATGCATGGACGTCTACGATGAGTATCTGGAGGCCACGAACCAGTTTGTCGCCCCCTGGTATTTCATCGATTCCAAGAACCGCAAATGGGCGGAGCTGCAGGTGACGGAGCTTCTGGTGCGCAGCATCGATACGGCCCTGAAAAACATCGGACATTCGGCCACCGTTCTGCAGAATACCTTCCCGCTGAAGCGTATGCCGGCGCTTTCCGAGATCGAGCTGGATCTGGCGCTGAGCGACGAGGAATATGCGAGAGAACTGAAGGATCTGCAGGAGCGGCTGGCAGAGCTGCATAAT
Source organism: Lachnospiraceae bacterium (assembly GCA_016282915.1). Classification (GTDB taxonomy): domain Bacteria; phylum Bacillota; class Clostridia; order Lachnospirales; family Lachnospiraceae; genus NK4A136. Next base: position 14,657 of record JAEELW010000002.1, read on the forward strand.
AAGATCTACCGGAAAAAGATCCCCGTGGTGATCGCCTATGAGGGCTGGGATGCGGCAGGAAAAGGCGGAAACATCAAACGCCTTACGGCAGCCCTGGATCCGAGGGGCTTTGAGGTGCATCCCATAGCGTCGCCCGAGCCGCATGAAAAGAACCGTCATTATCTGTGGCGTTTCTGGAAACGCCTGCCGAAGGACGGACATATCGCGATCTTTGACCGCAGCTGGTACGGCCGCGTGATGGTGGAACGCCTGGAAGGCTTCTGCTCCGAGAACGACTGGCAGCGTGCCTACAATGAGATCAATGAATTTGAAAAGGAACTGGACGACTGGGGAGCGGTGATCGTCAAATTCTGGGTGCAGATCGATAAGGATACGCAGCTGGCCCGCTTTACCGACCGTCAGAATACGCCCGAAAAGCAGTGGAAGATCACCGATGAGGACTGGAGAAACCGGGAAAAATGGGATCTGTATGAGGATGCCGTGGACGAGATGATCAAAAAGACCAGCACCGACTACGCACCCTGGTTCATCCTGGAATCCAACGACAAACACTACGCGCGGATCAAAGCTTTGAGAACCGTGATCGAAGAGATTGAAAAGAAACTCTGAATCTGTTAAACTACGAGGGTTGGTGCAGCAGGAAAGTCAGGGATCTGCCGGATCAGGATCATGACTTAAATAATACCGGTCATTATACCGGGATAGCACGGGAAAAACGAGAGGAGCATCATGGGAATACAGGAAGTCCTGTCACTGGCGGGAGGCCTAGGCCTCTTTCTGCTGGGAATGACATTGATGAGCGAAGGTATCGAAAAGGCTGCCGGTGCCAAGCTGAGAGGCATATTGGAGATGTTTACCACCAACCGTGTAAAGGGCATGTTTGTGGGCGTCTTCTTTACCGCGATCATGCAGTCCTCCTCGGCCTGTACCACACTGGTGGTAAGCTTTGTAAACTCCGGCCTGATGAGTCTTTATCAGGCGGCGGGCGTCATCTTCGGTGCCAATATCGGTACCACGATCACCAGCCAGCTGGTTTCCTTCAATCTTTCGCAGTATGCACCGCTGATCCTGCTTTTCGGCGTGATCCTGGCCATGGTCAGCAAGAAACAGACCACCGAAAAAGTTGCGGACGTTATCGCCGGTTTCGGCGTTCTTTTCCTCGGTATTTCCACCATGAGCTCCGGCATGGCTTCGATCAAGGAGTCGGAGGCTGTGGTGAACACCCTTGCGGGACTGAGTAATCCACTTCTGGCCGTGCTGACGGGACTGGTGATCACGGCGGTGGTGCAGAGTTCTTCGGTGACGGTTTCCCTTACCCTTCTGATGGCGCAGCAGGGACTGTTCAAGGATGTAAACATCTGTCTCTTCATCATCCTGGGCTGCAATATCGGTGCCTGTACCACGGCGCTGCTGGCATCCCTGGCCGGTAAAAAGGATGCAAAGCGTGCAGCTTTCATCCATCTGCTCTTCAATGTGATCGGAACGATACTGATGTTCATCGTATTCATGGTGGCCATGGATCCGGTGTCGGCAGGGCTGCATTCGATCTCGGCGGACGACGGCCGTTTCGTGGCAAATGCCCATACGATCATCAAGATCGTACAGGTCATCGTGCTGCTTCCTTTTTCCAATCTGATCGTAAAGCTCACCTATTTCTTCATCCCCGGCAAGGATCAGAAGGTGGGTTATCTCGATACCTTCCAGCTGAAGTTCATCGGCGACAAGGTGCTCTTCAATCCCTCCACCGCTGTTGTGGACGGATTAAAGGAACTGGAGCGCATGGCTTCCCTGGCAAATGACAATCTCAACCGGGCCATGAATGCCCTGATCACCCTGGACGATGAGGATATCGGCGCCGTTCATGAGATGGAAAAGAATATTGATTTCCTGAATCATTCCATCACTTCGTATTTCATCAAGATCAACCAGTCGACCCTGCCCATCGAGGATCTGCAGGGCCTGGGCAGCCTTTTCCATGTGGCGAACGATATCGAGCGTATCGGCGACCATGCGGAGAATATCGCGGATATGGCGGCGCGGCGGAAAGAACTGGGGGCGTCTTTCTCGGCGGATGCGCAGAAGGAACTCGCGGATCTTTTGGAGCGCGTGAACCTGATCCTCGGGGAATCCTTAAAAGTCATCCTTGGTACCGTGGATGCCGATACGATGATGGCCATGTCGCAGATGGAAGCGAGAGTGGATGAGAAGGAAAAGGAGATACAGCAGAGCCATATCGACCGTCTCACCCGGGGCGAATGTACGCCGGAGGCCGGCATGATCTTTTCCGATGTGGCCTCGTCCCTGGAACGTGTGGCGGATCACGCCTACAATATCGCATCCTACATCACGAAGAGAGATGCGATCGTATAAAAGAACGGATGCTGTCGGAAGAACTGCCGCACAGGCGCGTCAGGCGCGGGCATGTCGAAAGCGGCATGCTGATTTAGAGGGGAAAAGAATATGAATGAGAATATTATAAAGCGTAACACCCTTCTGGCGCAGAAGGTCATAAAGGGGCTGGAGTCCCGGAATATGACGGGCTATTATGCCGAAACGAAAGAGGAGGCCTTAAAAAAGGCTCTGGAGCTGATCCCCGAGGGGAGCGTCGTGACCATGGGAGGGGCTATGAGCGCCCACGAGATCGGTCTGGTGGAGGCGGTAAAAAAGGGCAATTACCGTTTTATCGAGAGGGAAGGGGCGAAAACGCCCGAAGAGAAACGCGCAGCCATGCTGGCCGGTTACGATGCGGATTTCTTTCTTTCCAGTGCAAACGCCATGACCGAGGACGGGATCCTTGTCAATATCGACGGCAATTCCAACCGTGTTTCCATGATCGCCCAGGGGCCGAAGCATGTGCTCTTTATCGTGAGCATGAATAAGATCTGTCCGGATGTGGATTCCGCAATGAAGCGCGCAAGAAGTGTGGCGGCGCCCATCAATGCGCAGCGTTTCGGACTGAACACGCCCTGCGCAAAGACCGGCAGCTGCATGAACTGCAAGTCACCGGATACCATCTGCTGCCAGTTCCTGATCACGCGTTTTTCCCGCCATGCGGACCGTATCCATGTGATTCTTGTGGGAGAGGAACTGGGATTTTGAGCGCGAAAGATAAGGAAAAGAAGGGCAGGGCTTCCGCAGGAGACGCCGGAGCGGAGAAGACCGTGAAGCGCGAGTACTGGAAGCCTTCGAACATGCTCTATCCCGTACCGGCGGTGCTGGTCTGCTGCGCGGATGAAAACGGACGCGCAAATGTGATGACAGCGGCCTGGGCCGGAACGATCTGTTCCGATCCGGTCATGCTTTCGGTTTCCATACGGAAGGAACGTTTTTCCCATGATATCATAAAAAGAACGGGGGAGTTTACCGTCTGCCTCACGACCGAAGCCATGGCGAAGGCCGTGGATTATGTCGGTGTGAGATCCGGACGGGATATCGATAAATTTGCGCTTGAGGGGGAGCTGAAGCTGACAAAGATCCCTTCGGAAAAGATCGCCGCGCCCGCTGTGGCGGAGAGCCCGGTCTGCCTCGAATGCGTGACAAAGCAGATCCTGGAGCTCGGCAGTCACGATATGTTCATTGCCGAGGTGGTCTGCAGCAATGTGGATCCCCGTTATCTCGATGAAAACGGCCGTTTCGACCTTTCCAAAGCCGGCCTTCTGGCCTATTCCCACGGCGAGTATTACGGACTCGGCGCATTCCTGGGAAAATTCGGTTATTCCGTGAAGAAAAAGAAATAGCGATTGAGGTGGGCGGAAACATATGCATTTCAGACCGGAAAGAGGAATGAAGAGAGCGGTACCCATGCTTTTTCTAATGCTGACGCTGCTCACATCCTGCGCGGAGAAAAGCAGCGGAGGGACGATGCCCGCAGCGGAAAACGAAACGTCGCCCACCCTGACCGTAACGCCGGCCCCGACGCCGGCGGAAGCACCTTCAGCTACGCCCGTACCTACGCTTACTCCGACACCTTCACCGTCTCCGTCACCGACGGAGCTGCCGAATATGCCGGATATCCCGCAGCGGGGGATCACGAAGGATGTGCCGGAAGAGTATCTCCTGCCTGCAGAAAACGGCGGGACGGTAGAACGCATCTCTTATCCGAGCAGAAATTACGCCGGCGAAGCTGAGGATATCCTGAAGATCGCCAATGTTTATCTTCCGGCAGGCTACGATCCTGACGATACGGAAACGCGTTATGACATTTTTTATTTCATGCACGGCTGGACCGGGAACGCCGATGAATTCTTTTCCTTCGGGGACGGCATGGTGAAAAACCTCTTTGACCACATGATCGGAAACGGAGACCTCCCGCCCATGATCATCGTGGCGGCAACTTTTGATTCGCTGAACGAGTCGGCCGATTTCGAATGGTCCGTAGAAGAGGTGGAAGCCTTTCATGATGATTTTGCCCGGGATCTGATGCCGGCCGTGGAGGCGCGCTATCACAGCTATGCGCTTTCCGTCTCGGGAGAGGATCTGGTGGCTTCGCGGGATCACCGGGCTTTCGGCGGTTTCTCACTGGGATCGGTCACGACCTGGCTGGAGTTCTGTTACGACGCGGAATACATGCGCTATTTTCTTCCGATCAGCGCTGCCTGCTGGTATTACGGGGCGATCGATGATCCGCAGCCGGTACAGAATACCGATCTGATCCTGTCCGTGATCGGGGAGAAAAAACTGAACGATAAAGGCTATTTCATATACGCCTGCACCGGTACGGAGGATTCCATGCGGGGGGAGCTGGATCTGCAGATGGAAGAGATGTTCTCACGGCCTGCCGCCTTTACGCCGGAGCACGTGGTCTATTACTATAACGAAGGGGCGGCCCATGAGCTCGTGGCCCTTCCCGAATATCTTTATAATGCTCTGCCCGTATTCTTCGGAAAGTGACGAAGCGGCGGGAAACGGGCGTTTCAAGCGGGATCCGTTATTTTTTTGATAAAAAAGTTATCACTAAGGGGGGACTGTTTATGAAAGGAAAGAGGGGAATATGTCTGCTTCTGCTTATCTCTCTTACGATGCTTGGATGCGGAGATGCCGGACAAAGAGAGAAAACAGGACCTGCTGAACCCATCGCCGCTCCCGAGGAACAGAACGATCATGAAGTGGATACCCGGGATAATGAAAGACCGGAGATTGCTCATGAGGACAGGGATGACGGAAAAATGCCGATCAGTGGGAGTGCTGCGGAAAACGATCCTGTTTATTCCGCATATATAGAGAGTATCCGCGATCGTGAGACGGAATTGTTTAGCGGGAAGATGACGATCGATGGTATTTCCATGTATATTTCCACAGAGATCATCGGACAACCCGATGAAAACGGTTATCCCCTGTATATCGGTCTGAGAGGCGGTGGAAATCCTGATACCTCGTTAGCAAAGGAACAGTATGAAAGCATGAAAACCTATTACAGCTACAATATGGAAAACGGGATCTATGTAGTTCCCTGCGGTTTTCAGGCATCCTGGGATGAGCATTATAGACCGGAATCTTTCCTTTTTTATGACAGGATCATTGAAGATGCGATCGCGTTTCTGGGAGCGGACCCGAACCGGGTATATCTTACGGGCTTTTCCTCCGGGGGAGACGGAGTGTATATGGTTGCGCCCCATATGGCGGATCGATTTGCCGCAGCCAATATGTCGGCAGGCTTTCCTCATGAATTACGTGTGGGAAATCTGCATAATCTTCCGTTCTGCATTCAGGTGGGAGAAAAAGATGATGCATATTCCAGAAACGAGAGGGCGGTTTTTTTTGACGGCCTGTTAAATGATGCCGCGGCAGAATACGGTGGGGGCTTTCTTCACGAAACTTTCATTCATTATAGCGGAACCCATAATCAGAACTGGTCAGATGTGAGAGAATATGTTCAAAACGTGTATACGGGGGATCAGCTTGCCGTCTGGCTGAAGGATCCGTCAAAAGCCGGGCTGAAGAAGATGAGTACAGTTGCAACGGACTGGCTTATGAGATTCAAAAGAGATCCGTATCCCCAAAAGATCGTCTGGGATACGGATGTTTCGGCATCCCTGCGTCGTTCGCAGGCCTTCTACTGGCTCGACAGAGATGCGGGGCTCGCGCACGCAAGCCTGGTCGTTTCCTATGATAAAGCTTTAAATTCCGTGACCGTCGAAGAGAGTGATGCGACGAAAGGAAAGTTAAAGATCTATCTCAATCCGGATATGCTGGATGTATACAGCGATGTTACGGTCAATGTTCTCGGACAGAATTATACCGTGCGGCCGTATGTATCCGAACAGATCAAGGATCATACGCTCAGGGCCCGCGGGGACAGAAATTATATGTTTACTTCCGAGATCGATATCGTGTTCGGAGCTGATGGCAGAGCCAAAGAGGTTTATGCTGCAGAGACGGCAAAAGATGAATATGAGGCACCGGCGGATCAGGAATGGATATCCTGGAGCGATACCGGATTGTTCTATGTTGATAATTCTCTTTTTGGACTGACTTATGCCGAAATGCAAACGAAGCTCGGAACGGATCTGCCCGAATTGGAACCCTGGACCTGGTGGGGGTATGATCTTTCGTGGACCTATGCTGACTATCCGAATGGAGAGACCGTGGTTTATATGTTCCAAAACGGCCGCTGCGTGATCATTTACAGCGAAAAAGAGGGGCAGATACCGGAGAAGCTGATGGATGATGATAAGGCTCATCTGGGTGAATTTGTGAATGGTCTGTGCTGCAGACACACTATAGAAAATAATTATTATGACGACCTGGATCATATCAAGCAGATCTACTACTGGTACAGGTATGAAGAATATGAAGATATGTTTGATCTGATCACGATCCGCTGACGGTCTGACGGCGTTGTTCAGACAGTGCCGGGGGGCACCACGCTCTGTATATTGAGCAGTGACAAAGATCATAAAATATATCGTGCAATACGCTTCGTTTTATGCTAGAATGGTTGTAATGTGGGTGCAGACCCGCTTTGTTTTACTATACTTTAAAAAGAGAAGGAGAATGATATGGCAAAGAAATGGGTGTATCTGTTCAACGAAGGAGCAGCGGATATGCGTGAGCTTCTTGGGGGAAAAGGCGCAAACCTGGCCGAGATGACCAATCTGGGACTGCCGGTGCCCCAGGGTTTTACCATTACCACGGAGGCCTGCACGCAGTATTATGAAGACGGACGCCAGATCAATGACGAGATCATGGCGCAGGTAAATGAGTATGTAGAGAAGCTTCAGGAGATCACCGGAAAGAGATTCGGCGATAAGGAGAATCCCCTTCTGGTATCCGTACGTTCCGGCGCCAGGGCTTCGATGCCGGGCATGATGGATACGATACTGAACCTCGGCCTGAACGAGGATGTGGTGGCCGTGCTTGCGGAAAAATCACAGAATCCCCGCTGGGCCTGGGACTGCTATCGCCGTTTCATCCAGATGTATTCGGACGTGGTCATGGAAGTGGGCAAGAAATATTTCGAGCAGCTCATCGACAAGATGAAGAGCCGCAAGGGCGTCAAGCAGGACGTGGAGCTGGATGCCGATGATCTTAAGGAACTGGCGAACCAGTTCAAGGCAGAATATAAGAACAAACTCGGTGAGGATTTCCCCACCGATCCCCAGGTACAGCTGGTAGGCGCCATCAAGGCAGTATTCCGCAGCTGGGACAATCCCCGTGCAAACGTATACAGAAGAGGCAACGATATCCCTTATTCCTGGGGAACCGCCGTTAACGTTCAGTCCATGGCCTTCGGTAACATGGGTGACGACTGCGGTACCGGCGTTGCCTTCACGCGTAACCCTGCCAACGGCGAGAAGGGCCTCTTCGGTGAGTTCCTTACCAACGCCCAGGGTGAAGACGTGGTGGCAGGCGTGCGTA
>JAEELW010000134.1 GCA_016282915.1 Lachnospiraceae bacterium
AAATCCGCCTGCTCCACCCCGCCGTAAGGAGTGCTCTTCACCATCGTGCTCCTGCGTATGAGACGGCAGGCCGGATCCGCGTCAAGGGCCTTAAGCCCCTCTTCGATCTGTTTCTCGCAGTCTCCCTCGTTGGCTCCTACCCCTAAGAATACCCGGTGGCGTTTTCTCCTTATCCTTATCCCCGCTCCCGCCACCTCGGCACGAAGCGGCGCAGCCGGTTTATGAATATCCAGCTCGATCTCCGCTATCCGCGGGAATTCCTTAAAGACCGCCAGGCACAGATCTTCCGCCACGGCTTCCAGCAGATCCCTCCGCTGCTGCGTAAAGATACGGGTGATAAAGACACAGAGCTCGTCATAGGAAACGGTCCTCTCCAGATCGTCGGAAAGCCCTGCCTCCTGCAGTTTCATAAAAAAGCGCCCGGAAACAAGAAAATCCTGTCCCGTGCGTTTTTCCTCATCGTATACCCCGTGATACGCAAAGACCTTCAGATCCCTGACCCATATCTGATCCACGTATATTTACCTCCCCAGCATCGCGTAAAAACGGCTCTGCAGAAGTTCGTCATTCTCAAAATCCCCGCGCACCGCAACCGTCACCGTTTTGCTGCCGGGTTTCTTCACGCCCCGCATGGTCATGCAGGTATGTTCCGCCTCCACCATCACCATGGCTCCGTAGCAATCCAGCTCCTCCATCAGGGCATCGGCGATCTGTCCGGTCATGCGCTCCTGCATCTGCAGGCGTCTGGCAAAGACCTCTACGGTCCTGGCCAGCTTGGAGAGCCCCGCCACCTTTTCATCCGGGATATATGCCACATGGACCTTTCCGAAAAAGGGCATCAGATGATGTTCACAGGTCGAAAAAAAGGCGATATCCTTTTCCATCACCATATCATCGGACTCGGTGGTAAATGTCCTGGAAAGATGTGTGGAAGCTTCTTCTTCCATCCCCGCCAGGATCTCCGTATACATCCGCGCTACCCGCTTCGGTGTATCCACAAGTCCCTCACGTTTCGGATCCTCGCCCATGCCTTCGAGCAAAAGCTTTACTGCTTTTTCAATCTTTTTTTCGTCTACCATTTTCTTTTTCCTTTTCCTTTTTTTCCATGATCTTCCGCAGCCGGCCAAGCCACGACAGTGAACCGCAGGCTACCACCGGCAGCTTTTTCCCGGAAAGCAAAAGCGCCAGTTCCAGTCCTTCTTCCACGCTGTCCGCAGCGGTGATACCGCAGGCTGTTTCAAGCTTAAGCGCGCAATCCGCCAGCTGCTGTGCCGGCAGCGCCCTCTCCGTTCCCGGCGCCGTTACGCAGACCAGCTGCGTCGCCAGGGGAAGGAGCTGTCCCAGCATCTTTTCGTAATCCTTATCCTTAAGCACTCCCATCAGGAGCACCACCGCTTCCCCCGGGAAACAGAGTTTTATGCTCTCCGCAAGCCGTTCTGCTCCTTCCGGGTTGTGCGCACCGTCCGCCACCAGTACAGGCTTTTTCCCCAGTACGCTGAAACGTCCGTACCAGACGGTCTCTTCCAGGCCTTTACGTATCACCGTCTCCGTACAGGGAAAAGCGCATTCCGCGAGTTCGTCCAGTACCGTCAGGGCCAGGGCCGCGTTCTGCGGCTGGCAGCTTCCGGTCAGTCCCGTCCGCAAAGCCTTCCGGGCCCCCAGATCCATGCGGCAGCCCGAAAGCGATATCTTTAGTTTCAACGGCTCAGTGGGCAGTTGTATCTTTGTACCGCAACGTTTTGCGGCAGCGCTTAAGACCCGCTCCGCCTCCGGCTGCTGCCGGGCGCTCACCACACGGGCTCCCGCCTTGATGATACCGCTTTTTTCCGCAGCGATGGCCTTGATATCCGCCCCCAGTACCGCCGTATGGTCAAGTGAGATGGGCGTAAATACGCTCACAAGCGGTGCCGTGATGATATTGGTCGCATCCCCGGCGCCTCCCATACCGCATTCCACTACCGCGATATCGCAGGCTATCTCTTTAAAATACAGAAAAGCCAGCACCGTCAGCGCTTCGAAGAAAGTCGGCCTTTCTTCTTCCGGAAAGCTTTCTTCCGCCTTAAGGATCCGTTCCAGAAGGACACACCAGTCCTTTATACTGATGGGGCGTCCCCCGCACTGCACGGTCTCCCGGTCCGTATCCATTGCCGGTGAGAAGAAACGTCCCACCCGGTATCCGGCGCATTTAAGTACCGTCGATACATAAGCCAGTACGGAACCCTTTCCGTTGGTTCCCGCGATATGCACACAGGGCACGGCATCCTGGGGCTGTCCGAGGGCTTCCGCCAGACGCCGCACACGTTCAAGCCCCGGCCGGCTGCCGCGGCTTTTCAGTCTGTCAATATAGGCTTCCGCCTCCCGTGCTGTCATCAGAACTCATCGGGGATCCCGTCTCCGTCCATATCCATATGATCCGCCGCATAGCCGATGGCCTGCATGTTCACGGTACGCCTGCGGATACGCTCCCTATCCGCCTGTTCCAGTATATAATCCTTGACCTGACGGGCATGTTTGATGTGCTTGAACACAAGGGTAGAATCCGTCACGTCACCGGTGTAACAGGTGACCGTCCCCAGCTTGCAGATCCGCTCCATGAAACTGGCGTTCAGACGCACATCCGTTACCTTGTACATGTAACAGTCGTCTTCCTGCTTGCTGAAGAAACCCGTATCGATGGTGATCATGTCCGCCCGGACATGATAGACCGTAAAGGTCCAGGGCAATCCCAGAAACACCCAGCGTTTTCTTTCCCGAAATACGTCCTGCTTCTCCTCGTCAGCCATTTTTTTACCTCCTTTGATCTCTTGTCTTTCCGTTCCGTATCCGTTGATCTCCTGTCCTCAGCCGGAACTGTCATTCTCGTTTTTCTGCTTGTGTTTTTTCACACGTTCGATATATTCCACCACTTCCGGATTCTTATCCGTGCTTCGGCAGCCGTACAATACGTACTGGTCCATCCTCTCCCTCCGGATCACCTTTCCGGTCATGTGCACCGTATTGCCGTCCCTCTCGTTCACCGTACAGTTCACGTTTTTCCCTGTGGTGATGGGCAGGCGCTTCTTCGCGTCCAGCACAAAGGCGAAACCGCTGGGGCTGACATCTTTGAGGGTCGTAAAGATCTGATCGGGCACGCCCTCAACGGTAAAGATGGCCGGTACCCAGACATAGGTACGCCTCTCGCCGCGGCGGTTCTCGATCCCTTCACTCATGGGAGAGACGATGCGGTGATACAGAAGCCCGTTCTTTTTGATCGTATCGATCTTGCAGTTTTTGAAAGTCCAGTTGTTCCCTTCCCCGTCGGGCACTTCCATATGGATCTGCACGCCCGTCCCGGAGAAATTCACCCGCACTCCCTTATGCATAAAAGGGATCACCAGGAGACTCTTGTTTCCCGTCTTCATTACCCGCGAGATGAACTTGGCCTGGGTATCACCGCCGTTGGTGACACTGATCTGGACTCTTACCCCCATGGGGATATCCGCATAGTTCACTTCTCTACCTCATAGATCACGGC
>JAEELW010000010.1 GCA_016282915.1 Lachnospiraceae bacterium
CTTTGATCCGGACCATGTGGTCTACGTATGGCTGGATGCGCTTTCCAACTACATCACCGGCATCGGTTATGACGCGGACGGGAACAGTACGGATATGTACAAAAAGAACTGGCCTGCGGATCTGCATCTGATCGGCAAGGACATCATCCGTTTCCATACCATCTACTGGCCCATCTTCCTCATGGCGCTGGGCGAGCCGCTGCCGAAGCAGGTCTTCGGGCATCCTTGGCTCCTTCAGGGCGGGGAAAAGATGAGCAAGTCCAAGGGCAATGTGATCTATGTGGACGATCTGATCGACATCTTCGGCCTGGATGCGGTGCGTTATTTCGTGCTGCATGAGATGCCTTATGAGAACGACGGCACCATCACCTGGGAGCTGATGACCGAGCGCACCAACAGCGATCTGGCAAATACCCTGGGCAATCTGGTGAACCGTACGGTGGCCATGAGCAACAAATACTTCGGAGGCACAGTGGCGGACCGCGGCGTGGCGGATCCGGTCATCGACGACGATCTGAAGGCTGTGGCGGCCGGAGCCTATGACAAGGTCGAGAAGCTGATGGAGACCCTGCATGTGGCTGACGCGCTGACCGAGATCTTCAGTGTCTTCAAACGCCTGAACAAGTATATCGACGAGACCGAGCCCTGGAAGCTTGCCAAAGATGAGACGGCGGCAGACCGGCTTTCCACAGTGCTTTATAATCTCTGCGAGGGTATCCTTATGGGAGCATCCCTGCTCAAGCCTTTCCTGCCCACGACGGCGGAAGCCATCGCTTCCCAGCTTGGCAGCAGCCTGCGGGATTTTGATACCCTTTCCGCATTCGGCGCGGTGAAGGAATATAAGGTGACGGACAGCCCCACGATCCTCTTTGCCCGCCTGGATAAGGAAGAGATCCTGAAAAAGGCTGAGGAAGTGCAGGCAAAGCAGAGGGCTGATTTTATCGCACATCAGAAAAAGGCCTTTGCAAATCTCGTAGCGGCTCACCGCATGACACAGGAAGAAGCGGATGCGGCACTGGCAGCGCTTACGGGAGCTCCTGCGGCAGCACCGGGTGGTATTGTTACGGAAACGAAGGAACTGATCTCCTATGACGATTTTGCGAAATGCCAGTTCGTTGTGGGACGGATCGAGAAATGCGAAGAAGTACCGAAGAGCAAGAAGCTGCTCTGTTCCCAGGTGAATATAGGCGGACGTACGGTTCAGATCCTTTCGGGGATCAAGGCCTATTACACGCCGGAGCAGATGGTCGGGAAAAAGGTCATGGTGCTCCTGAATCTGAAGCCCGCGAAGATGGCCGGTCTGGAGAGCCAGGGTATGCTCCTCTGCGCAGAGGATGCGGAAGGACACGTGGTACTCATGAAGCCGGAAAGTGATCTGGCGGAAGGCTCCGTGATCTGCTGATAAAATATATATGTATTTTAACGCAAAAGGAAAAGAGATCCATATCGTGCATGCAACGGAGGAGGACTGGGAAAGCGCCATGGCTATGGTGTGGCGTACCTTTTCCACCTTTGTGGGACCGACCTATCCGACGGAGGGCAGCCGCAGTTTTATCGACTTCATCTCCGGGGAGGATCTGCATCGTATGTTTTTGCTGGGACGTTACCGTATGTACCTGGCAAAGCAGGATGAAAAGATCATCGGAGTGATCAGCGTACGCGAGCACAATCATATGTCCCTGCTCTTTGTGGATGCGCAATGGCAGGGCTGCGGCATCGGCCGGGCCCTGATCGGCTGTCTGACGGATTATCTCTGGGAAAAAGACGTGCTCCCGCTGGATAATGAAGATGAGCGTATACTGGATCTTTTGTATGTACGGGAGCCGGAGCATTTTCTGACGGTCAACGCGGCGCCCGGCGCCGTGGAGTTTTACAGGCGCGTCGGTTTTGTGCAGACCGGGCAGCAGCAGGAGTGCGACGGGATCCTTTATGTCCCGCTGCGTCTTACGGAAACAAAATCATAATACACGAAAAAAGAAGATAAAAAAGAACAGTGGCCGAAAGGCTGCTGTTCTTTTTTTCAGAAAGATCTTTTCCCAGAATCTTCGCGGGATCAGTCCTGCGCCCTTAACAGATAGATAAAGCCGAAGAGCTTCGCGCTCTCGGAGGACCAGGTGCCCGAGAAGCGTACGGGGATCGTCGTTACGCTCTCTCCGGCGACGTCCCTTGTTTCCAGGTTCTTATCAATGAGATCCGCGGGAATCGGAAGTTCCATCACATATTCTTCGTCCTTCCCGGTATAATGGGCCTTGCCGTTAAAGATCTCGTCCTCACCGATCTGCACCCGCAGGGGTTTCCCGTTATCTTCACGCAGAAGATGCAGCTCCAGCTGATAGTCCCGGCCGCCTTCCGCCTTCATATGATAGCAGAAGCTGCCGTTCGGGAGCGTATGGCGTGAGGTGCCGTTGTCGGTGATGCCTACGGAGTTGTGATCCTCCATCGCGTGCAGTTCGTCGTTTTCATACTGTCCGTAGCCGGGCTGTACCGTATCCACGATGCGTTCCCGCCTGGCTTCTTCCCGAAGGCGTTTTTCTTTCTGCGCCTCGCCGTCATCCGAAAGTTTATCAAAGAAATACCAGTAGATCCCGTAACGTTCCCGCGTCTTTTTATAATGCGGGCGGAAGACGAGTTCACGGTCGCAGTCCTTTAACGTAAAGCGCAGCTCATCCGCATCCTTTTCAAAATGCTTATCGATATTGCGTATGAAATCCGCAACGCATCCTTCGGAAACGGTGAGATATTCGCTTTCCACGATCTTGTTTGAAGGGATCGTCACATCCACGCCGGTGCTGCTGTCGATCATGTTTTCCGTGCCCAGATCGGCGGAAAGGAGCAGCGGTCCGTAGCGGAAGGCGAAGACGCTGTCGCAGTCGGGCAGACCGCTGGTCTGTACCGCATAAACGAAGCGCAGTTCGATCGCATCTCCGTCACGCCATTCGCCGTATACGCTGTAATAGCCGCCTTCTTCGGTCACCTGCTTTCCCTTTGCGCTGAGCATCGTACGCAGGGACCAGTCGGGAATGCGGATGCGAAGCTTCATGTTCTTCATCCCGCCGCGGATGAGCTTCAGGGTAAAACGCACCGTATCCTTTGCGGGAACATCCGCTTCCTGGATCAGCTTTATCCCGAGTTCATCATCCGTAAGCTCGGAAGAAAGGAAGAGATTGACGCAGATGCCGTTCTCCTCTTTGAAATAGATGCTGCTGTTCAGCTTGGTGAAGTTTTCCATGCCGGTCCCGGTGCAGCACCAGAATTTGTCAAAAGGCGTGCCGTACACTTTGTAATAGCCGCTGGCCATGGGCTGGAAATACATGGTCATGCCGCTTTCCGGATCCTGCGAGGACAGGATCGCGTTGAAAAGCGTATTCTCATAATACGCCGCATACTTCCGTTCGCCGGTGATCATAAAGAGCCCGCGGGTCAGCTTCAGCATATTGAAGGTGTTGCAGGTCTCGTTGTTGCAGTTGGTGCGCTCGGCGTCCAGGACATAGTCCTCGCCGAAGTGTTCCCATTCGCTGTTGCCGCCGGTCGCATAGCTGTGGCGCTGCGTCACCATATCCCAGAAGGCCTTTGCGTAGTCCAGATAAGTCTCGTCGCCGACGCTCACGTAGCGGTTCAGTGCGCCGAGGAATTTCGGGATGGTGGTATTGGCATGCCGGTTATTGAGAACGTTCTTTTCGCCGGATGCGATCTTTTCGAAAAGCGCCGTCTCATCGAAAGCATGGGCGGCGGCGAGATGTTCTTCTTTATGCGTGATGCGGTATAACGAATAGAGCGCGTCGTTCATCCCGCCGTATTCGATCCCGAGTACGGTGCGGTGGGTCTC
>JAEELW010000135.1 GCA_016282915.1 Lachnospiraceae bacterium
GCACTGACCGTGGGGCTCTTCTTATCCCCCAGTGCCTTGCGAACCGTCTCCTGATCGTCGGGAGCGGTAAGGATCTCAAAAGAATCCTCCTCCTCGGAGAAACCCTCGGCTCCGGCATCCAGCGCCTTTTCCATCATCGTATCGGGATCCAGTTCGCACTCTTCCCTGTCAATGATGATCTGGCCCTTTGTGTCAAACATGAAGGATACGCAGCCCTGCGTTCCGATACTGCCGTTCCCCTTGGAAAATGCGGCACGTACATTGGCTGCGGTACGGTTCTTGTTGTCGGTCAGCGCTTCCACGATGATCGCCGTTCCCCCGGGGCCGTAGCCCTCATAGATCACGTGCTCGTAGTTGACGTTGCCGCCTTCACCGGCCGCCTTCTTGATACCTCGGTCGATGGTATCGTTGGGCATATTGTTTGCCTTGGCCTTGGCGATCACCGTAGCCAGCTTGTAATTGTTCGTCGGATCGGGTCCGCCTTCCTTTACCGCCACTGCGATCTCACGGCCGATGATCGTAAAGATCTTGCCCTTTGCAGCATCGTTTTTCTCTTTCTTATGCTTGATGTTCGCAAATTTGGAATGTCCTGACATACTTTTTCTCCTTAAAGCATATATGATGTATCAATCTGTTTACATATCCATGGGATTATACCATAAGTTGTGGATTCCTGCAAGAATAACGTCCTTTGCAAAGATATCCCGGCGTGAGCGTCAGCCCGGTCAGGAAAGCGCTCTGCGCTGTACCAGGATCGAGCGTATCATCTTGTCTTCCACTTCTTCGACACGGAAATGCCAGTCGCCGATGTCTGTCTCGAAATGCTCTCCCTCCTCGGGGATCTTTTCCATCCGCGAGATCAGGTAACCGTTGATCGTCTCAAATTCCGTCTCCCCGAAATCGATGCCCAGCTTTTCCTCCAGATCCTCCAGCTTGGTCACGCCCTCGATCCGCCAGCTTTCCTTCTCCTCGGCCTCCACGATATGGTCGCTCTCGTTGTCGTATTCATCCCGTATGTTCCCGACGATCTCCTCCAGGATATCCTCCATGGCCACCAGGCCGGAGGTCTGCCCGTACTCGTCCACCACGATGACCATCTGGGTATTGCCCGACTGCATCTGTTTGAACAGTGCGTTCACGGTCTTGGTCTCGGGGACGAATACCGCCTCACGCAGGGAATCCTTCAGCTCCGCCAGGCTCGGATTGAGCTTGGGAGCCTCTTCTTTCAGCCGTACCGCGTCCTTCAGATGAAGGATGCCCGTGATGTGATCCAGATCCTCATGATAGACCGGATAACGTGAAAAATTATTATGCAGGATCGCCTTCAGGGCGTCCTTCAGTTTCATCTCATCGTCAAAAGCCACGATCTGGTTGCGGTGGGTCATGATGTCCGCCGCTTCCTTATCCGAGAGTTCGAAGATATTGGCGATCATCTCGGCCTCTTCCGGCTCGATGGTGCCGTTCTCCTGTCCTTCGTTTACGATCGCGATGATCTCCCGTTCCGTTCCGTCCTCACTCAGCTCCTTCTTTTTGCTGAACAGACGGCCAAACCATCCCGACCTGCCATCGTCGTCCATTTCTTCCTCCTGTTTCTTTCTGCCGTTTCCGGCTTCCCGATCCGTCCCTGTACTCCGTCCAGCGGCTGCAGGCGCATTTCCGGACCGGCTTACTGTTTATTCCTGATATAGACCCGCGGAACGCGTTTTCCGATATCGCAGACCGCTTCGTAATTGATGCGCTGCGAGGATTCCGCAAATTCATCCATCGTGATGCATTCGTCTCCGTCCTGCCCCACCAGCGTGGCAAGGTCTCCCTGACGCACCTCATCCGCATCTGTCACATCCACCATCATCTGGTCCATGCACACGCGTCCCACCACGGGAAAACGTTTTCCATGCAGCAATACGCTCCCTTTATCGGAAAGACAGCGCGGATAGCCGTCGGCATAGCCCACGGAAAGCGTCGCGATGCGCGAAGGCCGCTCCGTCACGAAACAGCCGCCGTAGCTGATGGGCGTTCCCGCCGGCACTTCCTTCACATGGATGACACTGGCCTTGATCTCCATGGCCGGCTTCAGCTTCATGCCGCTCACATCCACTTCCTCCGAGGGACGCAGTCCATAAGTGATGATGCCGCTGCGCACCAGGTTCAGATGGGTCTCCTTCATCTCCATGATGGCCGCGCTGTTGGCACAGTGCTTTAAGGGGATGTGTATCCCTTCCGATTCCAGGCGGTCACAGAAGCGCGAATAGCGCGCATACTGCTCCCTTGCCGAGCTCTTATCCGTCTCGTCCGCACGGGCAAAATGCGTAAAGATCCCTTCCATTTCCACTCCGGAGAGAGAAGCCACCTCCCGTACAAACTCCATGCCGCTCTCGTCGGGCTGAATGCCGATCCGCCCCATACCCGTATCCAGCTTGATATGTACCTTTGCCTTCTTTCCGCTGCGCTCCGCAGTCTCGTGCAGAAGCCTTGCGCTGTCCATATCGAAAAGCGTCAGGCGTATGCCGTATTCCACGGCAAGCGGTATCGTAGACGGGAAGGTATAGCCCAGGATCAGCACCGGCTTCCCTATGCCCTGTTCGATGATCTCCAGCGCCTCATCGATCGTCGCCACTGCATAGCCCCATACGGCATCCACTCCGGAAAGCTCCTGTGCGATACGCACGGCGCCGTGTCCGTAGCCGTCGGCTTTGATCACAGCCATGATCTTGCAGTGTTTGGGGATTCGTTCTCGTATCCTTCGGATATTATAATGAATATGGTCAAGATTGACCGTAGCAAAAACGCGCTCCTGGTGCAGCATGTTCTTCTTTCTCCTGTTACAGCCCTCCCGGATCCCTGTCCCGGAACAGGCTCTTTTCCTTTATTCCGCTGAGGGCGCCGTCCCCGGGCAGCTCAGCTTCCGACTGTACGCCACTTTCCGCTTTCGCACAGTCTTTCCGGCCGTGGCTCAGCTTCCGGACTCCTGTGGCGGCACAGCGTTCTCCGCAGTTCCTTCCGGCTTATCCTCCACGTTTGTTTCCGAAGCCGCAGTCTTTCCGGCCGTCACGGCCTTTGCGGGTACAGCCGCCTTATCCGCCGGAGCCGCCGGAGCCGTCTTTACCACGTGCTCCATCTCCGGATTGTATTTCATATCAAAGATATCGATGACCTCGGCACCGAAGATATCGTGCATATAGGAATACATCTGCTGGTTCTTCAGCTCCGCCTCCTGCTTGCGGACCACATTTTTCTTGAGCTCGATGCGGACATTCTTTATCCATTCGCCGATCTCGTTGATGCGCTCTGTATACTCGCGGATACGGTCGTAGCAGATCTCCATGGTACGGAGCATCAGCTCCATATTGACCTCTTCGATCTCCTTGGGCAGGTCCAGCAGCTCATCCTGGTAACGGTCCAGAGTCTCGTTGATCTGGTTGATCTGGGCCTTGTATGCCTCCTGCTTCTGCTCTGCGCCCTGCTCATCCATCACGCCCACGATCTCTTCCATGAGCTTTGCTTTCCTGGCTCTCAGCTCCTTGGAATCGGTATTGATCTTTCCCTGACGCTTCAAAAGCTCTTTCAGTTTATTCTCCAGCACCTGCATTTCGGGCGTGCGTTCCACACCCGCCATCAGCTTGTACCATTTATTGTCAAGCGAAATGATGGGGATACGCTTTCCCGCAAGGGCCGGTTTGAAAACTTCGTCCGTTCTCGACATGATCCTTCAGTAATAAATCCGATAGCTTTGGCGCGATCGCGGCCGGATCGCGTTTAACCGATAGCATCAAAAGTAGCACGTATGGCTTTGATGAAATCCAGACTGTTTAAGATCACGGGATCCTTACAGGTGGAGATCAGCGACAATGACTTCGTCATCTTTCCGTCTTCCACGGTCTTGATGCAGGCCTGCTCCAGACGGTCAGCAAATTGACATAACTCTTTTATGTCATCCAGCTCGCCGCGCTTGCGCAGTGCACCGGTCCAGGCAAAGATCGTAGCGATGGAATTGGTGGAGGTCTCCTCCCCTTTCAGGTGCTTATAATAATGGCGCTGCACGGTCCCGTGGGCCGCCTCGTATTCATATACGCCCTTCGGGGATACCAGCACGCTGGTCATCATGGACAGATCGCCGTAAGCCGTCGCTACCATATCGCTCATCACATCGCCGTCATAGTTCTTGCATGCCCAGATAAAACCGCCTTCCGAGCGGATCACCCTGGCCACGGCATCGTCGATCAGCGTATAGAAATACTCGATGCCCAGCTCTTTGAACTTTGCTTCATATTCCTTTTCATAGATCTCCTGGAAGATATCCTTAAAGGTATGGTCATACTTTTTGGAAATGGTATCCTTGGTGGAAAACCACAGATCCTGTTTTGTATCCACTGCATACTTAAAGCATGCGTGCGCGAAGGAACTGATGGACTCGTCCGTATTATGGATGCCCTGGAGGACCCCGGCTCCTTTAAACTCATGGATCGTCTCGCGGACCTCCGTCCCGTCCGCCGCCGTATAGACCAGCTCGGCCTTCCCTGCTCCGGGCACACGGATCTCCACGTTCTTATATACATCACCATAGGCATGACGCGCGATCGTGATGGGCTTCTTCCAGTTGGCCACATATGGAACGATGCCCTTTACCAGGATGGGCGCACGAAAAACGGTGCCGTCCAGAATGGCGCGGATCGTGCCGTTGGGGCTCTTCCACATCTCTTTCAGATCGTATTCCTTCACTCTGGCCGCATTGGGCGTGATCGTGGCGCATTTTACGGCCACGCCGTATTTCTTCGTCGCCTCCGCGCTCTCTATGGTCACCTTATCATCCGTCTCATTACGGTGCTTCAGGCCCAGGTCGTAATACTCCGTCTTCAGATCCACATAGGGAAGCAGCAGCTCCTCCTTGATCATCCCCCAAAGGATGCGTGTCATTTCGTCCCCGTCCATCTCGACTAAGGGGGTGGTCATTTGAATTTTGCTCATTTCCTTATTCTCCTTTATTTCATCTGCCTTACCGGGGCAGAGATATTCTATGTAAAGCTTTCTTTCGTTGTTATTATTATATCCGCCCGTTCACGAGAATCCTCCGGCTTCCGGCAGCCAGACAGCGGTCTCCGCTTCTACATTCGGCTGCTTTTTTTACATATCCGGGCCCCATCTTTCGCTTCTTACGGGTCGCGTATGACATACATCCCTGTATGCATACGCTTGATCCGCCTTCCATGGCGGATCATCCCTTTTCTTTCCGCCCGGATATGAAAAAACCGCCTCATTCCGAACGCTCCGCCGTCTGTCTGTCTGCCGGTACGCCGGGATTCTCGCTCCACTCTGTTTTCTTTCAATACAAGACGCGGGGTTTACTCTGTCCTGTCATCAGGCAATACGATTATTGCGTTATTCTTCCCGCTTCCGGCAGCCTGACAGCGGGCTCCGCTTCTACATTCGGCTGCTTTTTTTACATATCCGGGCCCCATCTTTCGCTTCTTACGGGTCGCGTATGACATACATCCCTGTATGCATACGCTTGATCCGCCTTCC
>JAEELW010000136.1 GCA_016282915.1 Lachnospiraceae bacterium
ATATGCTCGTCACGGCGGCGGCGCTTTCTCCGGTAAGGACTGCACCAAGGTGGACCGTTCCGCAGCCTATGCGGCACGTTATGTGGCAAAGAACATCGTGGCTGCCGGTCTGGCCGACAAGTGCGAGATCCAGATCTCCTATGCCATCGGCGTGGCACAGCCCACTTCGGTGCGCGTGGATACCTTCGGTACCGGCAAGCTTCCCGAGACGAAGCTTCTGGAGATCGTAAGGGAGAACTTCGATCTGCGTCCCGCCGGCATCATCAAGATGCTGGATCTGCGCCGGCCCATCTACAAGCAGACCGCGGCTTACGGACACTTCGGACGTAACGACCTGGATCTGCCCTGGGAGCGCACGGACAAGGCGGAAAGCCTGAAGAAATATTTATAAGAAGGGATTATGGCATTTACTCATCTGCATGTACATACGGAATACAGCCTGCTGGACGGATCCAATAAGATCCGCGAGTATGTGAAGCGGGTGAAGGAGCTGGGGATGAACTCCGCAGCGATCACAGACCACGGCGTCATGTATGGCGTCGTGGATTTTTATGAGGCCGCAAAAGCCGAGGGGATCAAGCCCATCCTCGGCTGCGAGGTCTATGTCGCACCGGGCTCGCGTTTCGACAAGGAACTGTCCGGCGGCGAAGAACGTTACAACCATCTAATCCTTCTGGCGGAAAACCAACAGGGTTATCACAATCTCATGAAGATCGTTTCGATCGGTTTTACCGAGGGATATTATTACCGGCCCCGTGTGGACCGTGAGATCCTCGAAAAATACCATGAGGGCCTGATCTGCACCTCGGCCTGCCTGGCGGGCTCGCTGCCGCGTATGATACAGCGCGGCCAGCACGAGGAGGCGCGGAAGGAAGCCAAATGGTTTCTCGATACCTTCGGGGAGGGAAATTATTTCCTGGAGCTGCAGGATCACGGCATCCCGGCCCAGAGGCTCGTAAATATGGAACTCCTTGCCATCAGCAAGGAACTGGGCATCCCGCTGGTGGCGACGAACGACTGCCATTATACCCTTGCTTCGGACGCCGAGGCCCATGATGTGCTGCTCTGCATCCAGACCAACGCGAGGGTTCAGGATGCGGACCGCATGCGCTATGAAGGCGGCCAGTACTATGTCAAGAGCGAGGAAGAGATGCGCGCGCTCTTCCCCTATGCGCCCGAGGCCATCGAGAATACGCAGAAGATCGCCGACCGCTGCAACGTGGAGATCGTCTTCGGCGAGAGCAAGCTCCCGCATTTCGAAGTGCCGGAAGGCTTCGATTCCTGGAGCTATCTGAATCATCTCTGTAATGAAGGCCTGCAGGAACGCTACGCGCAGTATCTCGAAAAAGCCGACGCCCCGGAGGGCAGTCCCTATACGCCCGAAGCTTTGAAGGAACGTCTGTCCTACGAGCTTTCGGTCATAAAGACCATGGGCTTTGTCGACTATTTCCTCATCGTCTGGGATTTCATCAATTTTGCAAAACAGGAAGGGATACCGGTGGGACCCGGGCGCGGCAGCGCGGCCGGCAGCATCGTTTCCTATTGCCTGAAGATCACGGATATCGATCCGCTGCGCTATAACCTGCTCTTTGAACGTTTCCTCAATCCCGAGCGCGTATCCATGCCCGATATCGACGTGGATTTCGGGCCCGAGCGGCGGCAGGAAGTGATCGATTACGTGAGCCGCAAGTACGGCCGCGAAAAGGTGGTGCAGATCGTGACTTTCGGTACGCTGCAGGCCAGGGGCGTGATCCGCGACGTGGGCCGCGCCATGGACATCTCCTACGCCCGCTGCGACATGCTGGCCAAGATGGTACCCGCCGAGCTGGGGATCACGCTGGATAAAGCCCTGCAGATGAACCCCGACCTGAAGCAGCTGTACGATACGGACGCCGAGGTGCGGCTTCTGCTGGACATGAGCCGGAAGCTGGAGGGACTGCCGCGGCACAGTTCCATGCATGCGGCCGGCGTGGTGATCTGTCCCGAAGCCGCGGATGAATTCGTACCTCTTTCCTGCGGCGGTGAGGGCAGCCCGGTCACGACGCAGTTCACGATGACGACCCTGGAACGCCTGGGCCTTCTGAAAATGGATTTCCTGGGCCTGCGCAACCTGGAAGTGATACAGCATGCGGTGGAAAACATACGCCGCAGCAGGGGACTCGATATCGATATCTCGGCCATCGATCTGAACGATCCGAAGGTCTATGCCTATATCAGCACCGGAAAGTGCGAAGGGATCTTCCAGCTGGAAAGCGCGGGCATGAAGAATTTCATGAAGGAGCTGAAGCCCGGCAGTCTCGAGGACGTGATCGCGGGAATCTCCCTCTACCGCCCGGGCCCTATGGAGATCATTCCCCAGTATATCGACAGCAAGGAAAATCCCTCGCATGTGCATTACGCCTGCAAAGAGCTGGAACATATCCTGGCGCCCACCTACGGCTGCATCGTTTATCAGGAACAGGTGATGCAGATCGTGCGTGAGCTGGCGGGCTATACCCTGGGCCGTTCCGACAACGTGCGCCGCGCCATGAGCAAAAAGAAGCAGAGCGTGATGGAATACGAACGCCGCATCTTCGTGGAGGGTAATGCGGAGGAAGTGGCGGAAGCGGCGGGCAAGCCCGAGGGGCAGCGCCCGAAGGAAGTGCCCGGCTGCGTAAAGAACGGTATCAGACGGGAAGTGGCGGAAGAAGTCTACGATATGATGATCGACTTCGCCAAATACGGTTTCAACAAATCGCACGCGGCATGCTATGCGGTGGTGGCCTATCAGACAGCGTGGCTGAAATACTATTATCCCAGCGAGTATATGGCGGCGCTGATGACTTCGGTCATCGATAATTCCGGCAAGGTGGCGGAGTATAACCAGATCGCGCGGCAGATGGGACTGAAGCTTTTGCCACCCGATGTGAACGCCGGCGACGTGGGCTTTACGGTGACGAAGGACGGCATACTCTATGCGCTTACGGCGATACGCGGCGTGGGCAGGAATGTCATCGCGGCGATCGTGGCGGAACGCGAGGCCCACGGACCTTACCGGGATCTGGGGGATCTGGTGGAACGCACCTCCGAACTGGATGTGAGCAAACGTGTGCTGGAAAATATGATCAAGGCGGGAGCCTTTGACTGCTTCGGCGCAACACGCAAGCAGCTGATGGCGATCTATCAGCCTGTCGTGGATTCGGTGCAGAAGCGGCGCAAGCAGGAGATGAACGGGCAGATGAGCCTCTTTGACCTGGCAGGCGAGGAAGACCGTCAGAGCTTCCGCGTGTCCATACCCGCGTCGATCGGCGAATATCCGAGGGAGCTTCTGCTTTCCTTTGAAAAGGAAATGCTCGGGATCTATGTCAGCGGCCATCCGCTGGAAGAATACAGCGGCCTCTGGGACCGTGTGATCTCACACCGGGCCGGGGATCTGCGCCGGCCGGAGCCTTCGGAGGACGGAACGGAAGAGGAGATGGCCGTAAAGGACGGGGAGAATATCTCCCTGGGCGGCATCGTCGAAGACGTAAAGATCAAATATACCAAAAAGGGCGACGCCATGGCCTTTGTCACGCTGGAAGATACGGTGGGACAGGTGGAGGTGATCGTCTTTCCCAAGGTCTACCGCCGGTATCAGCCGATGCTGACGGAGGACAGCCGGCTCTATGTGAGCGGGCGGGTGAGCCTGGAGGAAGACCGGGACGGCAAGCTCATAGCCGAGAGCATGTCGCTCTTTTCGGATATCCCGAGAACGCTCTGGCTGCAGTTTGCGGACGCGGCGGAAAAAGAGGCCCTGTGGCCCCGCATCCTTCCGGCGCTGGAAGATTCGGACGGGACGGATCTGATCCGCCTGTATTTCCGGGATACAAGGAAAACGGAGGATGTCCCGCATAATTTCTGCGTTCAGGCGGATCTGGAGCTGCGCCGGCGTCTGGAGGAGATCCTCGGCAGCGAGAACGTGCGCGTGACCTACAGACCTCCGGCGGCAATGCATCCGTATTCTTCGAAAGCTTATTGAAAAAAGCGTATTTTTATCGTACAATTCTTTATCAGGGATTATGTACGACGGGAGGCGTGATATGGCGGAACAGAACGAAGTGAAGACGATCGGGGTTTTGACCAGCGGAGGGGATTCTCCCGGGATGAACGCTGCCATCCGTGCGGTGGTGCGCAAGGCGATCGCCGACGGATTGAAAGTAAAAGGGATCAAGAAGGGCTATCAGGGCCTTTTAAATGAAGAGATCGTGGAAATGGACCGGCATTCCGTGTCCGAGATCATCGGCCTGGGCGGAACGATACTCGGTACGGCGCGCTGTGCCGAATTCCGGACCGAAGAAGGGATCAAAAAGGGTGCGGAGATCTGCCGCAAGCACGAGATCGACGGTATCGTGGTGATCGGCGGCGACGGTTCCTACCGCGGCGCGCAGAAGCTTTCCCACGAAGGGATCAATACCGTGGGCCTGCCGGGGACCATCGACCTGGATATCGCCTGCACGGATTATACCATCGGTTTTGATACCGCCATCAACACGGCAATGGAAGCCATCGACAAGGTGCGCGACACCTCGTCTTCCCATGAGCGCTGCTCCATCATCGAGGTGATGGGACGCGGTGCGGGTTATATCGCTTTATGGTGCGGCGTTGCCAACGGCGCCGAGGACATCCTCCTGCCGGAGAAATACGATTACAACGAGCAGCGCATCATCAACCATATCATCGAGAACCGCAAGCAGGGCAAGAAGCATCATATCATCATCAATGCGGAAGGCATCGGGCATTCCACTTCCATGGCCAGACGGATCGAGGCGGCTACCGGCATGGAGACCCGAGCCACGATCCTGGGCTACATGCAGCGCGGCGGCTCCCCCACCTGTAAGGACCGTTACTATGCTTCCATCATGGGCGCCATGGCGGCAGACCTGCTGAAAGAGGGAAAGAGCAACCGCGTCATCGCGCAGAGGGGCGGAAAGTTTGTGGATTTCGATATCGACGAAGCCCTGGCGATGGAAAAGAGCATACCGGAATATGAGTACGAGGTGAGCAAGATCCTGTGATCACTTCGTTTTCCAATGAAAGGATACGCCACGTTGCGATGCTTCAGAAAAAAGCGGCGCTGCGTGCGGAAGAAGATGTATTCGTTGCGGAGGGACTGCGCCTTTTTGAGGAAGTTCCCGTAACGCAGCTTTCCGAGGCTTATTTTACGGAAGGAGCCCTGGAAGCGCTGAAACAGCGCGGCCATGCGGATGTTACGGAGCTGCTGTCCTCGGGCAGGGCGGAACTCGTCAGCGATGCGGTATTTGAAAAAATGAGCGGCGTACAGACCCCCCAGGGAGCCCTGGCGGTGGTCCGGCGTTACGCCTATGACTGGCCGGCGCTTTTTCCCGAAGGAAAGGCGCCGCTCCTGCTTTTGCTGGAGGATATCCAGGACCCGGGAAACCTGGGCTCAATGCTGCGCACGGCGGAAGCTGCCGGAGCGGGCGGCGTGATCCTCGGCGGGGACTGCGCGGACGTCTACAATCCCAAGGTGGTGCGTTCCAGCATGGGCGCGATCTTCCGCCTTCCCTTTATGCGGATCCGCGAACTCTCCTATTGTTTTTCGACTCTGCACGGCAGGGGCGTGAGTATCTATGCGGCGGCCCTGGACGGGGCAGGATGTTTTTCGGAGGAAGATCTTTCCGGCGGCTGTGCCTTTATAATAGGAAATGAAGGCGCCGGGATCAGAAAGGAAACCATAGATGAAGCGGACGGATCCCTGTTCATTCCCATGGCGGGAAAGACGGAATCCCTGAATGCTTCCGTAAGCGCGGCGCTGTTTCTGTATGAAGCGGCGCGGCAGAGAGGATATGAGAAATGAAGATTGGTTTTATCGGACTCGGAAATATGGCGGGAGCCATGATCGGCGGGCTTTTGAAATGCGGCCTGGTAAGCGCGGACGATATCTACGGCGTGGATATCAATGCGGAGATGGCGAAGAAGCGTGCGGAGGAATTTAAGATCCATGCGGGCACGGACAGCATCGAGGTGGTCAGCAATGCGGATTACCTGGTACTGGCGGTAAAGCCCCAGTTCGCAAAGGGCGCGATCGAAGGTTTTAAATCCACACTTAAGAAAGAGCAGGTCATCATCTCCATCATGGCGGGCAAGACCCTTGCCTGGCTGGAGGCGGAGCTCGGCAGCGACAAAAAGATCGTCCGCTGCATGCCGAACACGCCGGCACTGGTTGGAGAGGGGATCACGGGAGCTACGCCGAATGCCCACGTGAGCGGGGAAGAAAAGGAAACGGTGCTTTCCATACTCCGTTCCTGCGGCCGCGCCAATGTGGTGCCCGAAAATCTGATGGACGCCGTAGTGGGCGTGGGCGGATCTTCGCCGGCTTATGTGTTCATGTTCATCGAAGCCATGGCGGACGGAGCGGTGGAGGAAGGCATGCCCCGCGCGCTCGCGTATGAGTGGGCGGCGCAGACCGTGCTCGGCAGTGCAAAGCTCATGCTGGATACCGGCAAGCATCCGGGAGAGCTGAAAGACATGGTATGCTCGCCTGCGGGCACGACGATCGCTGCGGTAAGAGTGCTGGAAGAAGCGGGTTTCCGCGGGATCGTGATGGATGCGGTGGAGGCTGCCGCCGAACGTTCAAAGGAACTCTGAGGTAACGGTCCGGGTCACTGAACGGTAACACTCCAAGCCGCCGCCCGCGGGGCTTTGGTTAACATAAAAAGTCACGATTTGACAAATACACGGAAGTATGCTACGATACTCTTCACCATTTGTAACAATTTCGTAACATTACGTAAACAATTACGTAACAAAGCGGTGGAGCAGATGAAAAGCAGTAAAAGGATCTGCAGAGTATTGGGGGCAGCAGCCGCAGTCGCGGTTTCGTGTTTTACTCTGCGGGGACATGCCGGAGGAACGACCGCCAGCTACGAAGTACTGGAAGAAGC
This sequence comes from Lachnospiraceae bacterium, assembly GCA_016282915.1. GTDB lineage: Bacteria > Bacillota > Clostridia > Lachnospirales > Lachnospiraceae > NK4A136. Next base: position 6,921 of record JAEELW010000136.1, read on the forward strand.
CAGTGCAGGCGCGGCGGAGGTTGTGGAGGCGGGCATCGAACCGACCGAAGAAGAGATCCGGCAGAAAATCGAAGAGAATGCAGCCAATGCCTGGAAGGAACCGGGTTCTTTGGTGATGGCAAATGTCATGCAGTCGGTGAACGTCCGGGAGGAGCCTTCCGGGGAATCCGCACTGCTCGGCCTTCTGTACAAAGACTGCGGCGGCTACATCCTCGAATATACCGATGAATGGACCCTGATGCAGTCCGGCGATCTTACGGGCTGGGTGAAGAACGATTACCTGTTCTTCGGCCAGGCGGCGGAGGCGACGCTGGACGAAGTGGGCGTGTACCAGGCAAAGGTGACGGCGGATATGCTGAATGTCCGCAAGGAGCCCAGCGTGGACAGCCTTGCCGCCGGTGTGGTGGACGAGGGCGATGTGTTCGAGGTGATCGAAGACGGCGACGAATGGGTCAAGATCAATTACGAAGGACAGCCCGGTTATCTGAATAAGCAGTACCTGGATGTGGGGCTTCATATGGATTACGGCGAGACGCTGGCAGCCATCGCCGTCAGGGAAGAGGAAGAACGGCGCTTAAAGCGCGAAGCGGAACGTTTCAAATATTACGGTGTATATGCGGCCACGGCTTCGGATGTGGAGCTTCTGGGCGCGCTGATCTATTGCGAATCGGGCAATCAGCCTTTTGAAGGAATGGTAGCCGTGGGCGCGGTGGTCATGAACCGTCTGCGCAGCCCGGCTTATCCCAATACGCTGCAGGGCGTGATCTATGCCTCCGGGCAGTTTACGCCCGCGGGAAGCGGCGCGGTGGACCGCAGGATCGCAAACGGCGTGCCGGCGACCTGCCTGCAGGCAGCACAGCAGGCGCTGGACGGTTTTTCCAATGTGGGAGATGCAACGCATTTCCGCGCGGTGGGCCGTCATGAAGGCATCGAGATCGGCGGTCACGTATTCTGGTAAGAAAAGGAGTAAGGACATGAATCTGAAAGGCAGGGATTTTCTTACATTAAAAGATTTCACTCCGGACGAGATCCTTTATCTGGTGGATCTGGCGGCGGAGCTGAAGAGAAAGAAGAAGGAGCATATTCCCGTGGATACGCTGCGGGGACGGAATATCGCGCTGATCTTCGAAAAGACCAGCACGCGTACGCGCTGTTCTTTTGAGATCGCGGCGCACGACCTGGGCATGGGCTGCACCTATCTGGATCCCAAGAGCTCCCAGATCGGAAAGAAAGAGAGCATGGCCGATACCGCCCGGGTGCTGGGCAGTATGTTCGACGGCATCGAATACCGCGGTTTCGGACAGGAAAAGGTGGAAGAACTGGCAAAGTATTCGCCGGTGCCGGTCTGGAACGGCCTGACCAACGAATATCATCCCACCCAGATGCTGGCAGACCTCCTGACGATACGCGAAGTGTTCGGGGATCATAAGGGACGCAAGCTCGCATATATGGGCGATGCGCGTTACAATACGGGCAATTCCCTGATGGTGCTCTGCAGCAAGATGGGAATGCATTTTGCAGCGGCGGGACCGAAGGCATATTTCCCCGATCCGGAGCTGGTAAAGACCTGCGAGGCCTGGGCAAAGGAGAGCGGCGGCAGCATCACGCTGACCGAGGATGCAAAGGAAGCGGCAAAGGATGCGGATATCATCTATACGGATGTGTGGGTATCCATGGGCGAGCCGGACGAAGTGTGGGAAGAGCGTATCCGTGAATTCGCTCCCTACAAGGTGACGGCGGAGCTGATGGCGCTGGCAAAGAAAGAGGCGATCTTCCTTCACTGCCTGCCCGCGTTCCACGACCTGAAGACCGAGATCGGCGCCGAAAAGGGCGAGCAGTACGGGATCAGCGAGATGGAAGTGACGGATGAGGTCTTTGAGGGACCGCAGTCGCGGGTCTTTCAGGAGGCGGAAAACCGTATGCATACCATCAAGGCTGTGATGGCAGCGACACTGGAATAAAGATATGGCGATCAGTACCAAGGCGGAGATCTTAAAAGAGATCCGCAACAGCGCGGATTATGTATCCGGACAGGAACTGTGCGAAAAGATCGGCGTTTCGCGCACGGCAGTCTGGAAGGTGATCAAGCAGCTGCAGGCGGAAGGCTACGATATCGAGGCGGTGACCAACAAGGGTTACCGCCTGCTTTCATATCCGAATATACTCTCGGGCAGCGAGCTCATGAGCCGCATGAACACCAAATGGGCCGGGAGCCGGGTCTACTACCGCAAGGAAACGGAGTCCACGAACGAGGACGCGAAGTATCTTGCGGAAGAGGGCATGGAACACGGTTCGCTGGTGGTCGCGGACACGCAGACCGGAGGCCGCGGACGGCGCGGGCGCGAATGGATCTCGCCTCCGGGGGAATCCATTTCCATGAGCCTTCTGCTGCGGCCGGATTTTCAGCCGGACAAGGCACCCATGCTCACGCTGCTGATGGCGGTGAGCGTGGCAGAGGTGATCTCGGGGCTTTATCAGGATCTGAAGGTCAATATCAAATGGCCAAACGACGTGCTGGTCAGCGAACGCAAGGTATGCGGGATCCTGACCGAGATGAGCGCGGAACCGGATTTCATCCATCATGTGGTGATCGGCGTGGGGATCAATGTGAACCAGACCTCCTTCCCGAAGGAAGTGGAGGATATCGCCGTTTCCCTGCGCATGGCCCACGGCGAGATGCTGGACCGTGCCCAGATCATCGTCGGGGTCATGGACTATTTCGAATATTATTACGGGATCTTTGCCGAGCGCCTGGATGTGTCGGATTTCGTGCATATCTATGACAGTTATCTGATCAACCGGGGCCGCGAGGTGCGTGTGCTCGACCCCAAAGGGGAGTACGAAGGCGTGGCGGAAGGGATCAATGACAAAGGGGAGCTGATCGTACACCTTCCGGACGGCGGTGTGCGGACCATCGCTTCCGGCGAAGTATCGGTACGGGGGATCGGCGGATATGTCTGAACGGAGCGTGCTCTGCGGCGCAAACGCCTACGAGCAGAAATATTATTTCAATAAGGAAGCCTACGGCAATCTGCCGGAGTCCATCCAGGAGGAGCTGCATATCCTCTGTGTGCTTTTTACCGAAGAGGTGGGCGGGATCTTTACCATCGTTTTTGAGGAAGACGGCAGCGTGTCCATGGACATCGCGGCGGCCGAAGAGGATTACCTCTACGACGAGGTATCCGCGGGGCTTCTGATCGGACAGGTAAGGCAGAAAAGGAAAGAGCTTCTGGAGGCGCTCAGCCTTTATTACCGCAGCTTTGTGCTGCATGAAGACGTCTTTGCGGAAACGGAGGAAGGATAAATGCTGCTGACTGTGGATGTGGGAAATACCAATATCACCTTCGGGCTGTACCGGAAGGATAAGCTGGAGGGAAGCTTTCGTCTGATGACGTCCACCATGCGCACTTCGGACGAATACGGGGTGCAGATCATGGAGATGATCGGCTACAGCGGCATGAAGCCGTCCGAGGTGGACGGCGTGATCATATCTTCCGTGGTGCCCAACGTGATGCATGCGCTGGTCGGAGCGGTGGAGCGTTTCCTGGAGAAAAAGCCCATGATCGTGGGACCCGGATTAAAGACCGGTATCCATATCGTTACGGAAAACCCGAAGGAGATCGGGCCGGACCGTATCGTGGATGCGGTGGGAGCGTTTGAAAAATACGGCGGACCGGTACTGGTACTGGATTTCGGTACGGCCACGACTTATGACCTGGTAAATGCAAAGGGCGAATTCGTCGCGGGCATCACGGCCCCGGGCATACGCATCAGCGCAAAAGCCCTGTGGGAGGATACCGCAAAGCTGCCCGAAGTGGAGATAAAAAAGCCGGATTCGATCCTGGCACAGAATACGGTCACCAGCATGCAGGCCGGGCTGATCTACGGTCAGATCGGGCAGACGGAGTATATCATCCGCCGCGTGAAGGAAGAAGCCGGGCTTTCCGAGATGCACGTGGTGGCTACCGGCGGTCTGGGTTCGCTGATCGCCAGTGAAACGGACATGATCGAGGTGTATGACCGCACGCTCACGCTGGACGGTCTGCGCATCATCTATGAAAAGAACACGTCCCGGGCATGAAGATCGGTGAGCTTGAGCTGGATCAGCCCCTGATCCTTGCACCCATGGCCGGCGTGACGGATCTGCCCTTCCGCCTTTTGTGCAAAAGGATGGGGGCGGATCTTTTATGTATGGAAATGGTCAGCGCCAAGGCGATCCATTACCGCAACCGGAACACAGAAGCGCTGATGCGCATCACGGAAGAGGAACGTCCCGTTTCCCTGCAGCTCTTCGGTTCCGAGCCGGAACTGATGGCGGAGGTGGCGCGCAGCATCGAGGAGCGTCCCTTCGATATCCTGGATATCAACATGGGCTGTCCCGTACCCAAAGTGGTCAATAACGGGGAAGGCTCGGCGCTGATGAAGGATCCGCTCCTGGCGGCCGCGATCGTAAAGGCCGTATCGGGCGCGGTCAAAAAGCCGGTAACGGTCAAGATCCGCAAAGGCTTTGACGGGGCGCATGTAAACGCCGTGGAAGTGGCAAAGCGTCTGGAGGACGCGGGGGCGGCAGCCATCGCGGTGCACGGGCGCACCAGGGAGCAGTACTACAGCGGAAAAGCAGACTGGGATATCATCCGACGGGTGCGGGAAGCCGTGAGCATACCGGTGATCGCCAACGGCGATATCGATTCGCCGCAGGCCGCAAAGCGCTGTATGGAAGAGACCGGCTGCGAAGCCCTGATGATCGGCCGCGCCGCGCAGGGCAATCCCTGGATCTTTCGGGAGATACGCAGTTTCCTCCGGACGGGGGAAGTGCCTCCCCGGCCGGATACGGACGAGATCTGCGCGATGCTGCGTGAGCATGCGAGGCTGATGCTTGCGGAAAAGGGCGAATTTACGGCGGTAAGGGAGCTGCGGCGCCACGCAGCCTGGTATCTGGCAGGCTTTCCGCATGCGGCGCAACTGCGGAAACAGGCCTGCGAAATGGAGCGTATGGAGGATCTGGACCGCCTGCTGGAACGCTTGACAGCGGAATAACAGACGGTTATAATATTTCAGACTGTGTAGTCTTATTATCATTGGATAAGGAAAGGAAAGGCGATGGAAATGGCAGAGAAAAAGAACTATCTGACAAGAGAAGGCTTGCGCAAATATGAAGAAGAGCTTCATGAACTGAAATCGGTTCGCAGAAAGGAGATCTCCCAGAAGATCAAAGAAGCAAGAGAGCAGGGCGACCTTTCCGAAAACGCCGAATACGATGCGGCCAGAGACGAGCAGCGTGATGTGGAAGCGCGTATCGAGGAACTGGAAAACATCCTCAAGAACGTGGAAGTGGTGGATCTGGACCAGAAGAGCGGAAAGATCAAATCCGTAAGCTTCGGCTGCAAGGTGCGTGTTCTGGATATGGAAATGGATGAGGAACTGGAATATACGATCAAGGGTGCCAGCGAAGCCAACGTGCTGAGCGGCAGCATTTCCAACGAATCTCCCATGGGCAAGGCCCTGCTGGGCTCCAAAAAGGGCGATGTGGTGGAAGTGGAAGCACCTGCCGGCATGCTGAAATTCAAGGTGCTGGAGATCTCGATGGAGAACTGATATGGCAGAAGAAAAGCAGACACAGAACAAGCCTCAGGAACAGGATCTGAACCAGCTGAGGAAAGTGCGTCGCGAAAAGCTTGCAGCCCTGCAGGAAGCGGGCTGCGATCCTTTTGTGATCACAAAATACGATCAGACGCATCATACGGATGAAGTGGTGCGCCTGTACGAGGCTCATGAAAAAGAAATCCTGAAGGACTATAAGGCACCGGAGCTTCCGCCCGAGCCCGCAGAGGGCGCGGACAACGAGACCGTGAGCGCCTACCGGGAAGCAAAGAAGGCAGCCTATAACGAGAGACGCGCACTTCTGGATGCGTCTCCCATTAACGTTTCCATCGCAGGACGCATGCTCTTTAAGCGTGTGATGGGCAAGGCGTCGTTTGCAAACGTCCGCGACCGCGAGGGCGATATCCAGGTCTATGTTTCAAAGGACGCCCTGGGCGAGGACGCCTACGCGGCGTTCAAGAAGTCGGATATCGGCGATATCTACGGCGTGAAGGGCTATATCTTCCGCACCATGACCGGCGAGATCTCGATCCATGCGACGGAGATGACCCTGCTGTGCAAATCCCTGCAGGTGCTGCCGGAGAAGTTCCACGGCCTGACCGATACGGACGCCCGTTACCGTCAGCGTTATGTGGATCTGGTCATGAACCTGGATTCACGGGATGTCTTTGTGAAGCGTTCAAAGATCATCCGCGAGATCCGCAATTTCCTGGCGGAGCGCGACTTCATGGAGGTGGAGACGCCCATGCTGGTAGCCAATGCCGGCGGTGCTGCGGCAAGACCTTTCATGACACATTTCAATGCGCTGGATGAGGATCTGAAGCTTCGTATCTCCCTGGAGCTTTACCTGAAGAGACTGATCGTGGGCGGGCTGGAGCGTGTCTTCGAGATCGGCCGGGTGTTCCGTAACGAAGGCGTGGATACGAGGCACAATCCCGAGTTTACGCTGATGGAGCTTTATCAGGCCTATACGGATTACAACGGCATGATGGACCTGACCGAGGAGATGTTCCGTCATCTGGCACAGAGCGTGCTGGGCACCACGAAATTTAAATACGGCGATATCGAGCTGGATTTCGGCAGGCCTTTCGAGCGCATCAGCATGGCAGCAGCCGTGAAGAAATATACGGGCATCGACTTTGACGATCCCGCACAGGTGCCGGACGATGCGGCGGCAAAGAAGCTGGCAAAAGAAAAAGGCGTCGAATATGAGGAGCGTCACAAGAAGGGCGACATCCTGAACCTC
>JAEELW010000137.1 GCA_016282915.1 Lachnospiraceae bacterium
CTTGTTTTTCAGTAGCGAGAGGGGGACTTGAACCCTCGACACCGCGGGTATGAACCGCGTGCTCTAGCCAGCTGAGCTATCTCGCCATATGCTTTCTGTTTTCACAGACGAAAGTGATTATAAGCTTTCCTTTCGATTTTGTCAAGAAGTTTATTCCACATAAGTATCGTAGATCGCCACATGGTCGTAGATCGCGCGCCATGCGCTGTGGGCGCCAACGGTCACGCAGATGTAACGGTTGCCGTCGTTGGACTGCTCATAGCTCACGGCACAGTTTCTCGACTGCGTCACAAAACCGGTCTTGGCCCCGAGCACCTCGCCGTGGGTATCCTTATCCTCGATCCGGCGCAGGAAAAGGTTGGAGATCGGGATCCCGTCCGGATGCTGCTCCGTGGAGGCAGTCGTATAACGCTTGGTTGCAAGCACTTCGCGGCACAGCTCGTTTTCCAGCGCCGCTTTCATGATCATCGCCATGGCAACGGGCGTACAGTAATTCTGCTCATCGTGCAGGCCGATGGGATTGGCAAAATGCGCAACGGAAGAAAGCCCCAGCTCCTTCACTTTCTCATTCATCAGATCCACAAAAGCTTCCGTACTTCCCGCACAGTATTCCGTCAGTGCGAGCACGGCGTCGCCGCCGGAAGGAAGGATGGTCCCGTAGAGCAGCTCACGTACGCTCACGGTCTCGCCCACGCTGTACCCCACCGATGCGCAGTCATGCTTATATACATAATCCGTGATATCCTGGGTGATGGTACAGGTATCGTCCAGATCTTTTATATGCTCTACCGCTACCAGAAGCGTCAGCACCTTGGTCATGGAAGCCGGATAGATCTTTTCGCCTGCATTCTTTGCCGCGACCACATGTCCGTCCTTCAGATCCACCAGTACCGCATAGGAACTGGTCATATCCTTGCTCTTGATCGTATCGGTCTTCTCATCCATGTTCACTTCATAACCGGGATAAAAGATGGATTCCGTCTCCTTCTTCTCCCCTTCTTCCGGCGCTTCCTCATGCTTCGGCTCTGCGGGATCCGCCGCCACATCCACGGCAGGCAGGACTACGGCCTGCACTTCCTGATCCTTTTCCACCAGGAGCATATCCTCTTCCTCCGGCTCGTTCTGCGAGACCGCGATCTGAGGCTCCGCTCCGGGTTTGGCGTCTGCGGGTCTGTTTGCGAAGTGCCGGACGAGCAAAAATATACCGCCCCCGGCAAGCAGCACCATCAGGCAGACAAAGATCGTGACCCTTCTGTGGATCTGTTTTTTTCTTGCGTAATATTTTGCGGAATATCGACGGACATTTCCGCGGCTGTCAAGATATTCACCCTTAGAAAGATTCCGCATCGGTTACTGTCCCCGTTACTGTACACCCCCGAGCCACATGCATTCCCTGTGGCTGCAGACCGAAACACAACTGTCCCCCGTTCCGACACAAATGCGGTGCTGATGATCAGCTCCGCTCCCATGAAAAGAACATTTTCAGTTTAACATAACATGCCTTTTATTGTAAAGTATTTTCCACAACATCCTCCAGAAGATCCTTCCCGTCGGCGGCTGTTGTCGCCAGACGGTCACAGCGCTCATTCTCCGGATGTCCCGCATGCCCGCGGACCCAGATAAAGCGCACATTATGCTTTTCTTTTGCCTTCAGGAGGCGTTTCCACAGATCGATATTCTTCACTTCCTCATTTTTCCCGCGCTTCCAGCCCTTACGGATCCAGCTTTCGATCCAGTGCTGGTTGAAAGCATCGGTCAGATATTTGGAATCGGAATAAAGCTCCACTTCGCAGGGACGGTTCAGCGCTTCCAGGCCCACGATGGCCGCCATCAGTTCCATGCGGTTGTTCGTGGTTTTTTTATATCCGGCACTGAGTTCCTGCTCATGCAGGACACCTTTGGAATCCGTAAACTGCAGCACCACGCCGTAGCCCCCGGGTCCGTCGGGATTTCCGCGCGCCGCGCCGTCGGTATAGATCGTCACCCTGCTCATGTCCAGCTTCCTTTCTCCATAAAATGCTCTGCCAGATCTTCCGCTTCCTTCACGATCTTTTTATCATAACCCATCACGGAAAGGAGGCGGATCGCATTGCGGGAGGTGGCCTTGCCGTTCATCAGGCGGTAATTGAAGAGCACGTCGCCGTCCTTGATCTCTTCCTCAAAGTGATGATTCTCGTACACATCCTCCAGCAGATCCGTAAGCTCAATATCGTGGGTCGCGGCAACGGTAAAGAATCCCATTTCCGCCATGCTGCGTAAGATACGTGAAGACGCCGCGATGCGCTCCACGGTATTGGTCCCGCGCAGCACTTCATCGACATAGCAGGCCACCTGTGCACCCTCTCTCTTCCCTGCCTCGAGGATACGCTGCATCGCGCGGATCTCTACCATGAAATAGCTTTCCCCGCCGGACAGATCGTCCCTCAGCGACATCGAAGTGTAGATCCTGTGAAAGGCCGTATGGAATTCATCCGCGCAGGCAAAGCCGTAGCATTGGGAAAGAAGCTGGTTTATGGCCAGCGTCTTCAGGAACGTGGATTTTCCGGAGGCATTGGATCCCGTCAGCAGCAGACAGCCCTTCGCGTCATAGGAATTCTTTACCGGATCCGTGATCAGGGGATGATAGATCTGCTGCGCCGTCTCATGCCCGTCAAATACGGGAATGCAGATATCGGAAAGCGCCGTTTCAAACGAAGCTACGGCGATCAGCGCCTCAACGCTGCCCAGACGCGCATGCAGGCGGTCGATCTCTTCCCTGTGGCTGATCAGCTGCCGGTACATCTGGTAGAAGCAGATCAGATCGATATGCAGCACCATATTCGTATAATCCCATAGAATGCTCAAAGGATTTCCGGAACGGTCATCGCCGGAAAATACGATCCCGGCTCCGCGCCGCATCCCCGCCATATCGGAGATGAGCTTTCTGATCTCGTCCCTTTCCTCCGCCGGAAGGGATGCGCTCTGTGCGAGCAGCTTTTTCGCCCCGTTGATCTCGCTGTTCACTCTCTTTAAGGTCGAGACATAGGGCTCAACTCTTCCTTTTTCCCGGAAATACCAGGCCATATTGACGACGATCACCGTGATCAGCACGGTAAGTCCGAGACCGGTGCGGAAAAAGATCAGGCCCACTGCAGCCAGTACCAGAAGCGGTGCCAGAAAATGCAGCTTCAGCCCGCTGTTCTCTTCCAGTGTCTCCGCAAATTCCAGATAATTATACAGGGAATAGCGCTCGTTCTTTCCGATCTCTCCGAAGACCAGCTGCAGCTTTTCCCTCTCTTCCTTATGATCCTTGTAATACCCGATACGCTCTCTCCTGGCCTCAAGCTCCTTTTCGTCAAACAGCGGCGTGCGCAGGCTGTGATAGAGCAGTTCCTCCCCTGCAGAGGAATAGGTCAGGTTCATCGCCGAAAACAGGCGGTCCAGTTCCAGATCCGAGGCAGTGATATCATCGATCGAATTTTCCGTCTTATGCCTTGTAAAGTACGCCGGTATGCTCTCCGCGCGGACCGGATTGATCTCATCCTTCTGAAATTTTCCGAAACTCCCGCGTATCCGGTTTTTCAGGTATTCCCTGTATCTTCTCTTTTCTCCGAGCCCCAGGAGCGTTATGATCACGATCAGCGCGAGAAAGGCTCCTGCAACTACCAGTGCTTCTTCGTTCATTTATATTCTCCGATCTTTTTCCTTTCCGGTCCGTCCGTATATCCTTTTGCCTTATCGGTCCTGCCGGCAAAAGAGTATCCGCTTTCTCCGGAAGTTTTTCTATTCAGGCATAAAATCCGGCCCGAAGCTTTCCGGAAGCAGTTCTTCCAGCGTATAGCTTTTCCGGGAGTCTGCGGAAGTTCCCACGATCACCGTAAACCTCGCCGGATCGCAGAATTCCCTCAGCACCTGACGGCAGATCCCGCAGGGATGGGCAAGATTCAGCTTCTCACCGCTGCCGCCCGCGATGGCGATCATCCGAAAGGCACGCCTTCCTTCGCTCACGGCCTTGAATACCGCCGTGCGCTCCGCGCAGCAGGTTGCTCCATAGGAGGCATTCTCCACATTACAGCCGGTATACAGGCTGCCGTCCTCCGCCAGCAGCGCCGCTCCCACCTGATACGACGAATAAGGCGCATACGACATTTTCCTCGCGGCGATGGCCGCCTCCATCAGTTCTCCTTCGCTCATGTTACCGCTCCTTTAGCTTTTCCGGAATACTGCGCAGTATGATCCCACTTCTCTCTATATACCCGTTTGCGGTATCCTCTGCCGCCTCATATCCGCGTTATATGTATCTCCTCGAATCTACTGCTCCCGGCTCCTGCGTATACGAAACCGGTATAAATCCTGTCCGATGATACCACAAAAAGGGCGGTCTGTGAAGACCGCCCCCTGCTTATTATACCGTTACTTCCATATCAGCCCGGACCTTCTCCACCAGCTCCCGGGGATAGTCACAAAAGTCCACAATCTCATCAACCGTCTTTCCTCTGCGGGGCATTCCTTCGATCATCTGCGATTTGCCTTGTTCTATGCCCTGCTTCATGCCCCGCTCAATGCCCTGCTCAATGCCCTGCCCGAACCCAAGCTCGATCCCCTCGTCCATGGCATCCTGTATGATCACACGTTCTTTCATATACTGGCTCCTCCATACCGCGTTCTTTCTGCCTTGGTTAACTGCGC
>JAEELW010000138.1 GCA_016282915.1 Lachnospiraceae bacterium
AGAGATATGAGCATAACAGAGATGCCTATACCAATGCTAAAACTGAGTTCATCCGCAAGTGGACAGCAGAAGCCCGCATGAAATATGTCGACAGATACTTATAAATTCGAGTTTGTCGGCATGAACGTTGGAACATAAAATCGGAAAGATAAAAGTAATTGGTGGATATTAAGTGATAAAAGTCATAGTCATAGCATTGTTGCTTTGCATAATAGAGATATTTGTTATCGTAGTAGCCAGTCCTATTGCAAAACCTTCTGTTGTTCTTAAGTTTCTTCCGGAAGATGTGAGAAATGCAGCTAAAGACCATGATGAGCCGCCAAAAGTGAAGCAGATGATAGCGCATATGCTCCTTGCGATATTCCTTATGGCAATGGTTGCAGGGATCATCTATATTGGCATTGACGGAATAAGAAATGGATGTGGGTTCTGGAAGCTGACCTTAAGGTTTATAGTTATGCTGTATATCATGAAGGCATTTGATATTATCGTTCAGGATCAATGGCTTGTGATGACGATTGGGTACTTCAAGAAGATATTCCCTGAGACTGCTGATTGTGACGGTTGGAAGGATAGAGGATTTAATAACAAGAATCAGCTGATCTGGATCATTGCGTATCCGTTTCTAAGCATGGCGACAGCGGGGATATTTTTGTTGTTCAGATAAACCGGATGTTATGGAATTTACGATTTGTGTGCGAAGGGAAAGACTCAAAAGGATATCCGGGCTGTCGATCGGCGGCCTGGATATTTTTTGTCTGAGTGTGAGAAATCGAGCTCGGGCAGAAATGAACTGAGGAGTTTGCAATACATAGTCTGATTTGGTACACTATAAGTAAAAATCAGGGAGGATGCAGTCAAGTGCCATGAATACCGAGAAAAAAAACAGGAAATATATCATGATTCCGATCAGCGAGGATGTAGATGCTGCGGTCGGTATCCTTCTTAATATGATTGGCCGGTAATCTGAACTGTCTTGTTACAAACGTAGGAAGCTGATGGGGCCCGGGGCATGATCGTATACCTGCGGATATGGAATGTGAGGTGTAACATAAGCGATGACAGATAATCAGAGAGAATGGATCAGAGCACGGGACGAGCTTGTCCGGGAGATAAAAAGCTTAGGATTTCCGGAAGAGCTGGGAATGCAGATCGCAAAGCAACTCGGCAGCCCGAAGGCGATGAGCAGGATGATGGGATATCTTGTAAATGTAAGACCGCGGAGTGCGGAGCTGATCGTAGATGAGATGCTTGCCATATGCAGCGATATAGACAGGTGGAGAGATAAGAAAGCCTGTGAGGATGCGAATGCAAAATACAACGAACTGCTCTACTATGGATTGAACTCTGATGAATGAAAAGGCTGTGATCAAGCCTGATGATCCATATCAAAAAACGAAAGAAAAGTATGAGGATATAAAATGAATTTCCTGTTTGTAGCTCTCGGCGGGGCGCTTGGAGCAGCAGCCAGATATGCGATAAGCCTGATCCCGGTGAAAATGTCTTTTCCGGTACTGACACTGATAACGAATATTTTAGGTGCTGTTCTTATAGGATTTATCGTTGGAATAACAGACAGAAAGGGAAATGTATCACCCGGGGCAGTGATCTTCTGGAAGACCGGGGTATGTGGCGGTTTCACAACATTTTCAACGTTTTCGCTAGAGGCTTATAAGCTGTTTGAAAACAAGTCGTACGCCCTTGGCGCTGCGTATGTGTCGTTAAGTGTCTGCTGCTGCATTCTGGGTATCCTGGTGGGGAAAAAACTGTCGACAGCGATCAGCTGAGCGGAAGGAGAAAATATTTCGTAGAAGAAAACACGGAAGCAGAGATGCTGGATGAGATGCGGGAAATGAGGTGATCCTATGCCATTAGTCAGGATAGAAATGATGAAGGGACAGAGCCGGGAGTATAAGAAAACTCTCTTGGACTGTGTCCATGAAGGGCTTATGGAAGCTATCGGAATTGAGGACTGGGACAGGTTTCAACGGATAACAGAGATTTCTCCCGAAGATTTTGAAACAGCGCCGGGAAAGACAGATAAATTCATGATCATAGAGATCACCATGTTTCCGGGAAGAAGCAGGGAACAGAAGAAGGCGCTGATCGAAACGATCACACAGAAGCTGGGAGACAGATTATCAATAGCGCCGACGGATGTATTTATCGTTATAAATGAGCCGCCAAATGAGAATTGGGGATTGGGAGGTAAGCAGAAAGAATGAAACTGATCAAAACACCGGTAGCATTGGTAGTATTGGCCCTTGCGGCGGAGGTAGCTTATACTACCGTCCGCCGACTGTAAGGAGGGGGACTAACCTCTTGTTGTTAAGGGCAGTAAGGAAGTGGCTGTGGAAAAGCCGCATAAGGACAGCAGGGACAGGCCATGTCGGAAATGATGGATAAGCACATCGGGGTAAAACCATATACGATCATAATAGATATCGTTTTATCAATATCTATATCGATATTGTTCGTGTCTTCTGTCTTTATTACAGATCTGATATCGATCAAGCGTTCTCCATTTGAGTATGTATGTATTATCTTTGCAGCTCTTTTGTATGGGTTTGGAATGGTGAGCAGGAATATCAGACACTGGGGGCTGAAGTGGATTCTTTCCATTCCGATTTCGTATCTTGTGATGCAGTATTTCTGGCAGACAGAGTTTTCAATAAGAGCATTAAACTGGCTTTTGCCTGAGTACGGAAAAAGATCAGCGGGAGGAAATCTTGCCGGTATGCATTTACTATGTATTCAGCTGATCGTATGCGCTATAAGTGGGATAGTGGGCATAATTACAGGGAAAGTGCTTGTTGATCGTGATATGTATGATAAGTTTGAGATAAGGCAGGTGATCGCAGCTGCGGTTATTGCTCTGATCATAGTGATCATTGTTGTGATATTGGAGAGCAGATTTCCATCAGCGGATACATGAAAGCGCTGATGTCCTGTTATAGACTGCATCCGGATAGATGCCATGCGGATTGTCGGGGATACAGAGGCGGCTCCGATCGATGGTATTGGTAATCCGGTATAGTTTATGCTCTGGTTCGAAGCAGCAAAATGGGTTTTATGGGAAGCATTTTTCGAAGATCAGGCTTTGAAAAGAATTGCAGAATAATAGAGGAGATTAAGAAGGGACTGTCCTGCAGAGATGAGGGGCGGTTCTTTTGTTTATCAGGCGGGTTTGAAAAACATCTTGACAAAATCTGCAAATCGGGACATAATGTATCAAAATGATATATATCAATACGATATATTGGCGAGCTGTATTTGACGATGAAAAGGAGCGTTTGGACATGAGACAAAGAATCCGTAAAATATGTCTGCTTTTTTCTTTTCTGTTGTTCCCGATCACGATTTGGTACTTCTCACCTTATCTTATAATACAGGCAGCGACGGAGCATATCATGAACGGAAGTTTCATTGTATTTTGTCTGATGTTTGTGCTTTCCGTGTTTTTCGGAAGAGTATGGTGCGGATATCTATGCCCTGCAGGAGGACTCCAGGAGTGTGTCATGAGGGTCAATGATAAACCGGCTAAACTTGGGAAAAGAGACAGAATAAAATACGTGATATGGGGAGTCTGGATCACAGCGGTGGTAGTGACTTTTATCCTTGGAAAAAACGATGTGACGATCGATCCGTTTTATATGACGGATCACGGCATTTCCGTATCGAGCATATATAATTATGTGATATACTATGGAGTAATAATATTGCTGGTTTTACCGGCACTGCTTCACGGACGCAGGGCAGCGTGCCATTACATCTGCTGGATGGCGCCGTTCATGGTTATAGGCAGTTCGATCGGCAAATGGCTTCATTTTCCGCAGCTTCATATTGAAGTCGAGACCGGTAAATGTATTTCTTGCGGAAAATGTAACAGAGCCTGTTCAATGGGGCTGGATGTAAAAAAGATGGTTTCGGATGGGACGATCGCAAATTGTTCGGAATGCATTCAGTGCGGTGCTTGTGTGGATGAATGTCCGAAGAAAGTTTTGGGCTATAAGTTGAGATGGAGATGAAACAGTATTATTGAGTTTTTGTAAAGCTGCAATGATACGGATATGAATTTGGAGAAATGTGATGGCGAAAGACAGGAAAATCGATCTGGTTATACTCGGACTTCTGGCGCATGAAGATCTTACAGGGTATGACATCAAGAAAAACATTGACAGAAGCATCAGCTTCTTCTGGAAAGGAAGCTTCGGAAGTATTTATCCCGCACTCAGTGATATGGAGAAGCAGGGGCTGGTAAAGCGTAATGAATCCGATAACGCAGGCGGCAGAGAGAAGATAGCTTACCATCTGACAAAAAAAGGTAAGGATGCCCTGAAGGGGTGGCTGAAAGAGGAAAGAGTGAGTAATGAATTGAAGTATGAAACACTACTCAAATTATATTTCGGTGGGGTGGAAGACAGAAGCGTGACGATCAGGAATCTGGAAGTATTTGAGGAGAGTATCAGACAAAATCTTGAGGTTTTGCAAATCTATAAATCCAATCTCGAGAAGGTACTGGATGAAGAAGATCATTTGTATTATTACCTTACAGTCACATTTGGGATTGATACATATGAAGCCTATCTTAAATGGTGCGCGAAATCAAAGAAGCTGCTGAAGAAATAATATGTTAAAGTTTATACATTTGTTTAGGAATTTCTATTTGGGGATATCCTTTATCGGGATCGCAGCATTCGTGATCCAGGAAATCCCATATATCGTTATGCCCATTATCAAACCGGCGTCAAATCCTATTATGAACATGACGAACGAGATAAGATGGATTGAGACGGTGCAGTCTGTATTCGGTATGTTGTCAATGATCTTACTGATGTTGATCGTAAGGGATGATGTTAAGCTTATCCCAAGAGAAATGGCAGAAGATAAAACTTTCCTTTTTCTGATGCTTATGATGCTGCTGATCAACTTCATTGGATGGATTTTGTACTATATGGGGCATCAATATGGGTGGCTGATCATAATCTGTCAGTTTGCGGCTGTTCCCTTATACTACCTTTTCTTTGGTCTTTGGAAAAGAAATTATCTGTTGGTGGGGACTGCGGTTCCGTTCTTTGTGATACATACCATCAATGGAATAATGAATTTTTCGGTTAAGAAATAATATCTTTCAGAATATTTCACTAAAAGGAAGGATATGGTATGCGTATATTATATCGGCTATTATGGGGAAAGGGAATATGGATCTTTAGTATCTAATGGGAGAACGTTTTTTCTGTCCGTTCCTGATGACTACCGGTTCAATTTATGGTAGAATATAAGCTGTGTATGGCTTAAAGGAGCGGTACTGCGATAGAAGTACTTGCTATTTTTACAGTTTGTATTAATTACACGGGAGGTATAAATATGCTTATAATTACTGATGTGGAAACCTTATACAGAATACCTGATAATGAGCTTAAAAAGCTTACTGCCAAAGACAGGGTAGTGATCTTTTCACGGAACGGGGCACAGATGCCTATGTCAAAGTTCCAGGCACTTGCTTCGATTAAAGCCAAAATGGAGATAATAGAATCTCCTGCTGAAATTGATGCTATGAGTGAAGAAGATAAGCGGCTGTACACAGGATATCTTTATGGGGCCCACGCAACTACGGCAAAGGCTCAGGAGCCGGTTAAAATCTATTCGGCACATTTTGACAGGATAGCGAGAGCAGGAGCGAAAGCACCCAATATTATAAAATCGATGGGTAAGATACAGATATGCGGCGTTGAAGAGAAGAAGAACGATAAGAAAGCCACCGCATCAAAGAAGAGTGCAGCTGCATCGCCGGCGGTTCCCGCTAAAGAGGAAACAAAGATAGTTTTATCTACAGAGAAAAAAGCGTCAACTTCAGCTAAAAAGCCTGAAAAGAAAGCCAGTCCTCTGGTAGAAGAGATGTGTCGTTTAGGGCTTAAGGATATGAAGGCTAAGCTTTCAAAGAATGAAGAGCATTTAATAAAGGCTCTTAAAGATGCCACTGATGCGGAGATCGGATATAAGTTCCAGCTTAAGATGTACTTTGGCGAAGCTGATTCTTTGAAGATATGGGATAAGACATCTAAAGCGTTTAATCAGCTGAAGAAACTTATATGATCATAGGCGTCTGCGAATAGGGTTTGTTAATTCATTCACGGCGAAAGATAAGGCTTATTGAGCATTTTTGTGATGCAGATAAGCCTTTTTTCCATAAGTTCTCCAATGTACATAAGGATGCACCTGTGATATGTTAGAGTAAAGCCGGGTTTTTCAAATAGAAACAGAAGAAGCTGCTGCGTAAGCAGATTAGATTGAGGTATTAAGAGAATGCAAAGAGAAAGCATACATGAAGAATACTCATATGACAGACTCTACAGATTTATTGTCTGCAGGGAGTCTGAGTATTTTGAAGTATGGGTGCAGAAGAAAGTGATCGATGAATACCTGGATCCTGATGAAATATACTACTCAGATATTCCGGATATTAAACATACAGCAGACTGTCTTGAAAGGGCGATCGAAATAGGACAGGAATGTTTGAACAATCTGTCTCCTAAACCGAAATATGAAACAAGCGAAGTCATAGAATTGACCGGGACGAAGAAGGGGCGCATTGAGGAGGCGATTCGCCAGGCATATACGGATGTCAGCGAGCAGGAGATGAAGCATTTCCATGAGGTATATGAAAAAGCTGGAATACCGTTACTTCCGGCTGCAGAAAGGCTTTATAAACGATATGGAGGTGTATTCAGGAAACATTATATAGAATTGGATGAGCCTGTATACAATAATGACATTATCCTGTTCTTTTACGCTGATCTTGTGGAAACAAGCTGGCCGAATGAAATGGAAAGACGATTTGAAGAGGCAATGTATGACATTGACACTGTAAGAGAATTTGCAGGTCAGGAAGTCTGCCCCATAGGCGATATAGGTTTTTATTATCCGCCCGTTGTTTATGTCGGCAAGGATGGCCGTTTGTATTGCATATATGAGTATAAAGAGGAAATAGATGTCTTTGCAACTCCTGAAGAAATAATAGCGGATCAGCTAAGCAACCATATGCCGATAGCACTGAAAAGTAATATACAGTGAGCATAAGCGCCATACGGATTTCGAAAGCCGAACAGGAAGGGGATCGAATATATCGCCGCTGCTCCTGGAATTGAAGTGTCCGAAATACTTTTCGTCGGGGATGAAAAGTAAGATGAGGATACCGCGATCAATGCCGGGTATGGATTTAAATATATAACGGATTATTTAGGGACATATTGATGAATGATGATCTGCGGTTAAAAAAGCTTCTCTTTTATGACGAATACGAGCAGTTTTACCTGATGGCAGAGACATCAGCTGCATTCAGATCATTTTGCCGGAAAGCATTTGGCGCGGATTTTTCACAGGACGGGTTTAGTGATATCGGCCAGATCGACAGGATTCTTCCGTATATTCCCGGAGACAGGGAAGTGCATATTCTCGACATCGGTTGCGGGAATGGGAAAGTGCTTGGATATATTCAGGAGAAGACCGGATATATGAAGATCCAATAAATTTTGATATAATAAGTTTTTGCTGAATAAGTAATAGGAAGAATTAACTATGAGAGAATTAACAAGAGGGAAACGTCCGGTACTGATATCCTTTTTCACTTACACGCTTATCGCACTCGTTACGGTATTATCTGCATGGATCATTAATCTGTACAGATTTGATCTGTCTCTGACCATATCACGATATGTGGCGCTCCGCCCGTGGACCGCGATAAGCTATGGTATATGCATAGCTATAATGGTTGTGCTGATCGTTATGTATGTAAATAAATTGGAAATTCCTCGTATACGTAAAGCCTTATACTATTTAGTTTTTTTATGTGTGCTCGGATGCGCGGTTTTTCCTTTTAACTGGGAATGGAGCAGCTTTTCGGCGACGATACATAATTACTGTGCTTACGCCCTGATGTTTCTTATGGCGATATCATTTATCGTGCTTATGATTACGGGGCGAAAAGCACAAAAGATTTTTGCACTCTTATGCATGCTGTATGCGGTGTTATTTATTTTCGCTTTTTTTGTTTTTAGCTGGCTTTGGTTTTTCGATACGATCTTTATTTGGGAGAATATCTTTATTTATCTTCTTCTGTTTGAATTATGGCTGGAGAAGAACGAATAACTCTCTATATCAGTTTTTTTGATAAGGGGTGTAAAATGAATAATATGCACACCTTGACTGGTATAGGAACGATCCGGAGGACTATATTTCTCAAATGAAGGATGATGAAAAAGACCTGGAACTGGTAAAAAATCGAGAAGACTGTGGTTGATGTGGTTGACTGGTAAATAAGGTTTGTAAAGATCACAGGGTGGATTAATATTCTTGAAGGGTGGATGAAATGAAAGGGAATGTGTTTTTTATACTGGGATGTCCTTGCGCAGGCAAGACAACAGTCGCCGGGCTATTAGCTCAAAGGAATAAAATGTATCTGTTAAGCGGTGATGAAAGACGATTTGATTACTATAAGCATGCGGACAAAGCAAAACACAAATATATGACGATGGATGCCTCTTCCTTTTGGGACTGGTCATTAGATGAGATGGTGGCTTGGGAAAGAGGTGTAATATCGGAACAGACACCGATGATAATTGAAGAGTTAAACAGCCTTTCGGAAGAACGTGATCTTGTGCTGTTTGAGGGGATGATGGATATAAACTGTCTGTTGTCGGTGGCTGATCGTGATCATATAGCATATCTTACCGTAGACAGAGATGTATGTGAGAAGGATTTCTTCGGGAGAGGCGATCATAACGGAATGCTGACGGCAATAATGAATACGGAAGATATTTCTGATGAAGAAAAAAAGCGAAGGATAGAAATCAGAAGAGCTGCAGCTATAACTGCTTTTTATCAGGATGCTCAGAGCTTTGGACTTCAGAGTTTTTCAAGAACAGACCTAAGCTCTCCGTTAGAGATGACATACATAATTGAGCAGTATTTCAACATGGCTTAGTTACCCGTAATATGATGTACATACATGTTAAAAAGAATAGAGGAGGTGATCATTTTGGAAGACTACAGCAAACAGCATAAGAAAGCCTGGGAGTTCGATGCTTATGAATTTTGGGTAAGAACTTCAGGTACGCCGGAAGAAAGGGCATCAAAGGATAAAGAAAATCCAAAGAAAATGCTGAAACAGTACGTAAACTACTTTGATTCTTTTGAAGCTGTCAAGGTAGCTAACATATGCGGATCCTGCGGAAAGAAAGCAATACCGCTGGCTTTGCTTGGGGCAGAAGTTACTGTTTTTGATATTTCGGAAGCCAACAGGAAATACGCGGTGGAAACTGCTGAAGCTGCAGGCGTGAAGATCGGATATGAAGTATGTGACATCATGGAGATCGATATGAGAAAATATTCCGCTTTCTTTGATGTGGTGTTCATGGAGGGGGGAATCCTTCATTATTTCCATGATATAGATGCTTTCATGAGGATTATGAACGAGCTGATTAAGCCCGGTGGAAAGATGATCTGCAGTGACTTCCATCCTTTTAACAAAATCTCGGATATACTGGGGTTACAGCAGCCTGCCATGAGTTATTTCTCAACAGATATCTTTGAAGGAGAGATGGCGCACGCGAGATTTTACGATGATGAGATCCGCAGGCTGATTCCGAAGTGCCATTATAGAAAGTACACCATCAGCGAGATCATCAATTCCATCATCGGGAATGGCTTTACTCTGGAGCGTTTTGATGAACATCCCTCATGGGAGAACGAGAAGCTTCCGGGGGAGTTTACTGCGATAGCAAAAAAGAACTGAGAAACGTATGGCATGAATGATACAGATGGTTGCGCATGATCCCGGAGTACAATGAACGAAGAAAGCGAAAAGTCATCATGGAACATAGAACAGGAAATGGAGGATTAACTGTTTTCGGACCTTTTGATTCAAAAAGAATAGCGCTGGGATACGCAAAGAGACCGTGGCTTCACAAAGAGGTAATAGAACGGGTAAAAAGAGATTGCGGTCTTGAGCCGGAGCATACCTTCAAAAACGGACTTGATGTCGGATGCGGCGCCGGCCTGTCGACGAAGGCACTGCGGCTTATATGCGACAGGGTCACAGGAACGGATGTTGCGGATGCCATGATCGAAGTCTGCAGGGAATTATACGGAAACGATCCATCCTACCGCTTTTATACAGCGAAAGCGGAAGAGACAATGATCCCGGAAGAAGAATACGATATCGTAACAGCGGCCGGATGTATCAACTGGGTAGATGAAAAGCGCTTTCTGGCAAATATGGATGAAGCGCTTTGCGATAGCGGTCTTTTGGTGATCTATGATTTTGGAATAAGTGACAGGATGATCGGCGATACAGGAAGCTATTTAAAATGGTATCGGGAAGATTATCTTAGCAGATTCCCAAAACCTCCGAGGAAAGAGCATAAATGGACGCAGGACGACCTTCCGGCCGGATTTGTCATGGAAAAGCAAACGGAATATGAGATCAGCTATGCCTTTGATCTGAACCGGTTTGCTGATTTTATGCTGATACAGTCAAATGTTAATGTGCAGATAGAGAATGGAAGTATTACGGCAGATAAAGCCGGACGGTGGATGCGGGAAGGGCTATCGGATATATTTGATGAGGGCGAAAGGGAACTTGTATTTACAGCTTATAGCTGGTATATAAGAAAGAGTAAAGAGGGGTAAGATCATGATCCGTAAAGCAACAATTAATGATTCGGCAAGGATTGCAGAGATCGATGTTATCAGCAGCCGCTATGCATATAAAAGCATTGTTTCGGAAAAATGCTTACTTGAAGACTTGTCTGTTGAAAAGCGGATCCCGGTATATGAAAACTGGATAAGCAAAAACATCTTTGATCTATATGTATACGAAGATCCTGATACAGGAATGCTCAAAGGGATGATGGGCATCGGAATGTGCGAAGACGATGATGAAAAGGAGTCCTTTGAGCTTCATTTTCTATATGTGGATCCTGCCTGCATGAGAATGGGCGTGGGATATGAGATGCTGCGTTTTTACGAGCAGATCGGAAAGGAAAGAGGCTTCCGGAAATATGTGATCTGGGTTTTGGAAGATAATGATATTGGGAAGAGCTTTTACGAAAAGAATCACTATTGTCCTGACGGGAAAGAGAAGATATTTAAGCGATGGAATAAACGTGAGATCAGATATGTGAAAGTGTAAGCATAAAACAGGATCGGTGGGAATTGGCTGAAGGAAGAGGAAAGACTATAAAATGGAGATCAAAGAGTATAAAGAATATAATGCAGAGGAGATTAAGAGTATTGCACGTATAAGTTGCGACGTAAAAAGGCTTTGAGAAGAATTACAGATGAATAGAGGAGATAAAAAAGAGACTGACCGACAGAGAAGAGCTTTTATGGCATAGAGGAAAAAAATGACAAAAGGACTATAATCCATTCAGGTTTGTTGAATATACTGTTCTGGCTGTCGGGCAGGCAGTTGATGCAAAGCCGGTATTTTGGTATGGGGACAGTGAAGGGGAAAGCATCCGGGAGATCATAAACAATCTTAACAGAGGAATAAGCATCTTATCTGAAGAGAAAGGAAAGGGTGAAGAATAATGACAGGAAAAGAAGAATTGATAGTTATATTTGAGGATACGAAAAGCTGGTATGAAACAGATCCTGACCTAAAGGAATCCGTAAGAGCTTCAAAAGAAGGATCCCATATTTACTATGAGCAGGATGTGCCCCGGCTTCCGGAAACAAAGCTTTTTGATAAAACGGAGATAAAGCTAAGCAGATCAAGAAGCTTTGAGGCGGCGATGAGGCTGAGAAAGGAATATCCGGACAGTAAGATCGCAGTGCATAACTTTGCAAGCGCTACAAATCCCGGCGGTGGTGTTACAAAGGGTAGTCGTGCACAGGAGGAATGTCTGTGCAGGTCTTCAACTCTGTATCCGGTCCTGGATACAGAGAGTAACCGGAATGGGTATTATGAATTTCATCGTAATCGCCATGATGCAAGATATACGGGTGCCTGTATCTATACACCCGGAATTATGATCTTTAAGAGCGATACAGATGTTCCAAAGAGGCTCCCTAAGGAAGACTGGTGCGAGGTGGATATTCTTACCTGTGCCGCACCCAATCTGCGTCCTATGCCCAATAACGCCATGAATCCCGGCAATGACAGCGCGCTTCACTTGACGGATAAAGAGGTCCTTGAGATCCATTTATCCAGAGCAAGGCATATGCTCCGGATCGCTGCGGCAAACGGGGATGAAGTCCTTGTACTTGGAGCCTTCGGATGCGGTGCCTTTCAGAATAAGCCGGAGATCGTGGCCCGGGCATATAAGGAAGTGCTGCCTGAGTTTGACGGATATTTCAAACTGATTGAGTTTGCGGTATATTGCAGTCCAAGAGATGAGAATAACTATGAGGCATTTAAGAAGGCATTTGGAGATATTTCGAAATAAAGCTGTTTAAAGAGTACGCTGAGTACATGTTTGAACGGATAAAGATGTTCAGGCATGAAACCGGGCAAAGTGAGGGTAACATTGACAGGGCGGCATGCTGCATGAGCGCACTTAATAGTAGCAAAAATGACAAGAGTTCTTGCTGGAAAACGGATCTTACATCAACTACAATCAGAACATAAGTAAGAGAGATGTTGTTTATTCCTTTTACTGAATCCCCTTTTGGCCGGCTCTTCATCAGAAAAGTTGAAGAGCCGGTTCTTTTAGCACATATTTATGGTATAATCATCTGATATAGGGGAGCGGGGATCAGAACTGTGGCTATCGAACGGTGAAAGGAGGTTCATAAGGCATGGTGATAGGATTTGTTATTTGGAGTGTCATAGCAGTGATGTTTATAGGTATCAGTATCTGGGCATGGAATGCAAAGGAAGCGGTAGGATTTTTTGCGGGTATCAAGCCGCCTGAAGTGAAGGACGGAAAGAGATATAACCATTCCGTGTCAATACTATGGCTGGTCTATGCGCTGTTATTTGAAGGCCTGGGCGTTCCGTTCCTGTTTCTTAAACAGAACTCTGCCGGCTTTGTGATCCCGTACCTGGGTGTCATAGTGATCACGATAGGACTGGTCGTAGCATACAGTATTATTCTGGAAAAGAACCGCTGATATCGCTTTGTAACGGAGTGCCGGTCCCGGGAAATCACGGTGGCCGAATGAAACGGAAAGCCGCTTCAGCCGGCAGATGATATAATGGATGTGCTTCTAAAGAGTTTTGGGAGAAAGATCAGAGTATGCGGATAGCAGTATTGGCGGATATCCACAGCAATCATATTGCCCTGGATGCGTGTGTGAAAGAAGCATTGGTGCGTGGTGCGGAAGAATTCATTTTTCTCGGAGATTATATCGGGGAATTGACGTGCCCTCAAAAAACGATGGAGAGTCTTCGCCGGATCCGGGAAAGCAATCCGTGTACATTCATCCGCGGCAATAAAGAAGACTATTGGATCAATCGTAAAAACGGAAAGAATGCAGACTGGCAATGGAAAGACGGAAGTTCCGGTTCGGGAATGCTGAAATATGCTTACGACCGGCTGGAAGAAAAAGATATCCAATGGTTTGAGGAACTTCCTATTTCCAAAAGGATGCATTATCCGGAGATGCCGGAGTTTGTTATCTGTCATGGATCCCCCTGGAGAGCGAATGAGGATCTTCGGGAGGATTATGATTATATAGATGAAGTGACGAAAAAACTGGAAACAGAATTGACGATCTGCGGGCATTTCCATATCCAGTGTCAGTATACGCGACACGAAAAAAGGATCGTTAATCCGGGATCTGTCGGGGTTCCTCTGTTCTGCGATGGGAAAGCACAGTTTATGATGCTTGAGGGGATATCCGGACAGTGGAATACGGACTTTGTTTCTCTTAGCTACGATGTTGAAAGCGTGATACGCGAAATGGATGAAGAAGGTCTTTCAAAACAGGCGCCGGGATGGTATCGTGCAACAAAAGCAGTGCTTATGGGGAAAGAGGTTTCGCCGGCAATAGTCCTGTTTAAGGCATTAGAGTTTTTTGAAAGATATACCGGAAAGAATGATTGGAAGAATATTCCTGAAGAATACTGGAATATGGCATGTGAAGAGTTGGGGATTTGAGATGAAGCTGGATATCATCGGATCTGTTGCTGGCGGCAAGACCACACTGGCGAGGGATTTATCTGAGATATATCATTTTCCTTTTTTTCAGAAGGATAATATTGTATGGGAACGAACTCCGAATGGTGATAAGAAACGTGATGCCAAAGAGCGGGATCAACTGTTTCAGGAGATAATCAACAGTGATGACTGGATCGTAGAAGGTTCTCCCAGAAAACTGTTACATGAGAGTTTTGAAAAATGTGACTACATTATCCTTTTGGATATACCGCTCTGTAAAAGATCATGGTTCGAAGTATAAAAGATTCACAACATCGGAAAGTGCGAAACTGTTCCTAAGCAGGGAGTACGGGAATGGTAAGGTATGAATCAATATGGAGATAATCGTCCGAAACGAAAACAATAATATGGACAAACAGATTGGGGATTAAAAAACTTTATGGAACTAAAAGATTATATATTTGTGACCGGTGCCAGCGGGATCGGAAAAACCACGCTGGCCAAAGGGCTTCTTGAACACTATAAGACGACATGCATAGAACAGTCTATGATCCCGGAATTTATCTCCAGAGACGGGGTGGAAGCTATGACCGGAGAACTTGAAGAATTGACCTGCTGGGAGAACCAGGTGGCGATGCTTAAATGTTTTCATAAGCTTGGATATAAGAATATCATTGCATCGGACATTGATGACCTGAGAACAGCGGATATCCCCATTGTGTTTAAGGGTTCGAACTATATAACAATTAAGCTTGTATCCAGCGATCCGGAGCAGATACGAGAGCAGATGAAGAATCGCCCGAACAACGGATTGATAGATTATGAACTGCAGCAGAAGACGAATGACAGGAACCTCAAGAGAGAACCCTTGGTTAACGAAGTGGAGATTGATGTTGCCGGAAAATCCATCGCAGAAGTTTTGAACGAAGCAATTGAAATAATCGACACAAGAGAGTCACTTCTGGATTATGAATATGTAAAGCCGCCTAAAGAGCTGTTTTATTCATGGGTGTTTGCTAATGGATTGAGATAAATCCTTATGCCGATAAAAGACGAAACAAAGGAGTAAACAGAAATGACAGATTTTTCAACGATCACAGCCTGTGGCGAGTGCTGTGTCGGATGTTCTAAAAAGAAGGATGGATCCTGTCCCGGGTGTATCGAAGCTGATGGCAGGGTTCCGGAGTGGGCTCAGTCAGGGATGTGCAGGGTACATGCCTGCTGCAAAGAGCATAATGCACGGTTCTGCGGCCTGTGCAGCGAGTTCCCCTGTGACAGGCTTCCTCAGATGATTTCCTGGAATCCCGGGATAGTGCAGCAGCTTTCTGCCCTGAGGGATGAGTATATTGGAAGCGGTTTATTTAGTGAAGGAGAATAATAATGCTTGCTATAAAAGAATCAACTTATGATGATATCAAAGATATACAGAGACTCTGGGCAGACGAAGATGTTATGAAATATATCCGGTCCTGAGGATTACAAAAAGAAATGCCCGAACATGTTATTGCTATGGGAGAAGACCCGGATAGATTTACGTATATGGAACTACGCAAAAGATGAAAAGGAGAAAAACTATGGAACTTAATATCAACGATTCGAAAAAGGTTAAGGAGCAGTATTCAAAGACAGAGGGGCTTAGCACAAGGATTTCCATTCACGAAAAGTATTCCACCAACAGGATGGGGCTTTCAAACTGGTACTTCACGATCTATGAGATCAAAGAAGGCATGAAGGTACTGGAGCTTGGATGTGGCACGGGTTCTATGTGGGCCGGGCATAAGGATGTAATTGAAAGATGCTCCGAGCTTGTGCTTTCGGATCTATCTGAGGCGATGTTAAAAGAAAGTGAGAATAATATCGGGACACTTCCCAATGTGAAGTATCAGCTTATCGACATCCAGAACATTCCTTTTCAGGATGAGCATTTTGATATCGTTATTGCAAATTATATGCTTTATCATGTGCCCGATCTGAATAAAGCGCTTTCGGAGGTGTGCAGAGTGCTGAAGCCCGGCGGACATTTTTATGCCGGGACTACCGGAGAGAAGGGCGTCATGGAAACGATCTGTATGTGGCTTGGTATGGACAACGCATATAAGAATACCTTCTCTCTTGAAAACGGCGGGGAAAAGCTTTCGAAATACTTCGGGGAAGTGAAAATAGAAAGATATATTGATTCCCTTGAGGTAAAAGAACTGGATGATCTTGTGGAGTACATCTACTCCGGTATCACTTTCAAAAACATATGTCCTTTTTCGAAAGAAGAGACAAAAATGAAACTGTCAGAGCATATGCTTGACGGAGTGATAAAGCTTCCGAAGGATCCCGGAATGTTTGTGGCAGTGAAGACTGATTGAAGAAAGACCAGCAAGAGGTGCAGATATGAAATTGTACAGACCGGTAGGAACAAAAGAATTAGAACTGATCATTCGGAGCGGAAATAAGGCTTTTCCGCCACGATTACCGGAACAGCCGATTTTCTATCCCGTACTGAATGAGGAATATGCTGTTGAAATTGCTTCGAAATGGAATGTTGATTATAACGATGATCACAAAGGATATGTAACGGAATTTGAAGTTGATGATGAGTATTGCAGTATGTATGAAGCTCATACAGTGGGAGCGGGGTATCACCGGGAATTATGGATCCCGGCTGAAGAATTGGAGGAATTCAATAAACATATAATCGGCGAAATAAGAGTTATAAAAGAATATCCGGAGTAATGTAATAACGTGATTTATGCACTAAGGCTGTGGTTGGAGCCTTAACTAAAGCGTCTAAGCGGTAGGGGGGATAAACCAATCCACAGCATCTTCAACAGCATACCCGATACCTATAGAGAAGGCAAAGAATGGGTATGAGTATATATAATACGGGGGGGATAATGGGTGAGCATAAGAACAGATTACGAGAAATGGTATGAAGGAGAATATTATTACTGGGGGCTGGAACCCGGGGACTTTCTGGAAGAACTGATAGAACTGTGCCCGCCTTCTGCGGATAAAAAGGTTCTGGATATTGGCTGTGGTGAAGGAAACTGGACCGTATCACAAAAGAACAAGGCATCGTTTACAGCAATGTATTCGTGGAAAAGCCCTTTCTTGAATTGCCGCCGGATTGGGATAAGGAAGAAAAGATGTGGAAGTCCGGCGAATTATTCACTTATTTTTCTGATTGGAAATTCGAACGTATTGATGAAGTGATCTTTGAGGACAATAGTGGCGGGGTGCCGCATTATCACTGCATGGACACGATCATCTGCAGAAAGGAAACAGTATGGCAATAGAAGCAGTTAAAGAGTATTTTGCGCAATATGGGATTGCGGATCGTATCATGGAGCTGGATGATTCCAGTGCCACAGTAGAATTGGCAGCGCAGGCCTTGGGCTGTGAGCCCTGCAGGATAGCAAAGACGCTTTCGTTTATGGCAGGCGGAAAGCCTGTTCTGATCGTAACGGCAGGAGACGCAAAGATCGATAATGCAAAGTATAAAGCAAAGTTTGGCGCCAAGGCTAAAATGCTTACACCGGATGAAGCGGAAGAACTGATCGGACATGCTGTCGGAGGGGTATGTCCGTTTGGGATCAAGGCAGGGGTAGATGTTTATCTTGATGAGTCGCTGAAAAGATTTAAAACAGTATTTCCGGCTTGTGGGAGCAGTAACAGTGCTATTGAACTGACGATAGAGGAACTGGAAAAGTATTCGGGATGTTCATCGTGGATCGATGTCTGTAAGAACTGGCAGGAGATGGAATGATCTGATTCACTAATGGCTCTGTTGAACGGAGCACGTTTTGCGGTATGTTTTTATATATTTATGAAGCAAAAAGAAAGGAGGAAGAAAATGGTACGACATGTAATATTATGGATGCTTAAGAACGAATACTCGGGAGTACAGATCGAAAGCATCAAGGCCGGGATAAAGGAAGGACTGGAAGGATTAAAAGGCCAGATCCCCGGTCTTATCAACATTAATGTAAATACCGAACCGCTGCCGAGTTCTAACTGTGACCTGATGCTGGACTCATCATTTGAGTCGAAAGAGGCGCTTGAAGGATATGCCGGACATCCAAAGCATGTGGAAGTGGCAACGACGAAGGTAAGACCGTATACGGCAAGCAGAGTATGCATGGATTACGAGGTTTAGGGAGCAGGACGATATTGAATATGCGAGAGAACAGAAATATGATGAAGTATCTCAGGGGATTTTGCAGCAATAGAAAGAATTGAGGGCTTGCATGGCATCAAGCATAATACATTTAGCGATCACGAATGAACTGACAAAGCAGTTAACGTTTTCCGATGTTGCCAGACTTAAGTTTGGAGCGGTAGTTGTTGATGCCGGAGTTGGCGGAAATCAATACAGCAACACTCATTTGAAGATAAATGTTCAGGACGGTAAAAAGAGAACCTATGATCTTGACAGATACCGAGAATTGTTTGGGGACCGGATGTTAACGGATGATCTGTATATGGGCTATTATCTGCACCTGGTACAGGACTCTTTATACAGGCATTATGTATATGACAGATATCACTGGAATCCGAGGATCCCCGGAAATGTTGAAAGACTGCATAAGGATTATGAGATGATCAATCAGTATGTTATCAATAAGTACGGGCTGAAGAATGATCTCATAGTACCTGACAGCTTTGAGGATGAGGCTTTAAACAGGATCAGTGCCTTTGACACGGAGAGACTTATGCGGGATATGGCCTCGTATTTTTCGCCTGTGGATGAAGAACCCATTTTCTTTTTTACAAAAGAAATGTCTGATGAATTCATAGAGGAAGCAGTGGGATTCTGTGTGGAGGAGGTTAAGAAAATCCGGAATGGAGAGCGGGGTATTGATATGCTCATGTATGCATGGAAGCGGGCAGATGTTTGAAACAGATCAAATACTGTGGTGAGAAAGAAACGGGGAGTGGAAATTGACGATGAATAATTCACTGCAGTACTGCTGATCATATTGGAGGAATACTTATGAAGGGACGCAATATCAGAACTTCAAACAACGGAAAGTATTTGCCGGTTGCTGAATTCGAAAAAACATTGCAGCATATGAAGTATCTACCGGGGAAAAACTTGGTGAGTATTCCACGAAATACAGCGGTGAAAGGCGTATGTGCATTTCCGACAGCGGAAAACTGTTCGCTGAAGCTGCATACCAACGGTATTGAGTATCTCTTCACAATGTTGAGAGTGGAAAGATCATCTGGACAAACAAAGAGATCAAAAGGATAAATTCCATCTGTTTTTCTTCGGATGGAAAGCTGCTGTGGTCGGCAGAGAATAATCCGGAAGAACATTACATACATTTAGCATATTGCTCTGATTATGATTACATCCTGTGCTTCGGATACAAATTTGGAGATAAGAGAAAGAAACCTTTTGGTTATAGATGCGACCGGAAAGGTGTTTGAAGTGGGCAGGGATTCATGTGTGCTGAGCAGCAGACGTTTTAAGGTATCTTCGGCGTTTAACAGTAAAAAGAAAAGTCTTTAATGTGCTGATGCATAAATCGCTGCAGGATGCAGAATAGGGCTAATTTCTTTGCTTTTTGAACGTTATCCTGCTAAATCTGCAGTTAGTGGAGGGAGCATGCAATGAACAACTGGTATACGGCAGATCCGCATTTCGGTTACGATTCATTATCTGTGTTAAAGCGCGACAATCGTCTGTTCAAAGATAATACTGAATACACCGTTGAGCAGGTCAGGATATGGAATGAGCAGGCTTCATCAGATGACACGATTTATGCCATCGGAGATTTCTGCAATTACAATGCGACGGAGAAGGATTACGTTAGTGGTCTTGCGGTATCAAAGCAGATCAATGCACACATAATCCTTATTACCGGGACATCGGAAGATCGCGTTATCAGAGATATCTTCGGTGGAGATTTCGAAAAGTTCAGAGAGTACTGCCTGACGGATCCCGAGTTTAGCTTTCAGGATGTTTTAAGGGATGCTTATGTCAATATCCGGGGCGAAAAGTTTTTCCTTACACATAAGCCAACGGACCATGATAAAGAGTGCCAGACATTATTTGGTCACACGCACAGATACGGCGGGCTTTGGAAGCCATTCGGATTTAATGTCGGTGTTGACTTAAATCATTTCCGATTATTTGGAGATGACGACATAGTGTTTATGCTCGACCAAAAGAAGATCTACTGGGACGAAGATATGGCTATTAACAGCTGAAAAAGCCCAAAACGATGGCAGGCATATTTTACGGAGGGAACATGATCAAAGGGATTCATCACATTTCGATGAAATGTAATACAGAGGAAGAGATCAATAGGGTAAAAGATTTTACATCTCGGTTCTGGGTTTGAAGATCATCCGCGAATGGCATGATGGTTTTATGATCGATACCGGTAACGGATGTATTGAGATTTTTACAAATGCTGACGGAGAGCATCGTTTAGGAGCAATCCGTCATTTCGCCCTGCTTACGGATGATGTGATAAAAGATGCTGATCTTGTGATCACCGGAGAAGGCCGCCTGGATGTTCAGAGCAGTGGCGGGAAAGCGGTGCAGGGGGTGGCAGAGAGGGCAAAGAGAGCCGGGATACCGTGCATGGCAATATGCGGCTGTCTGGGTTCCGGCTATGAGCTCATAAAAGAATCCGGGATAGCGGATATCGTGACATTGACAGATGAGAACACTTCGCCGGAATATGCCATGCAGCATGCGGAGAGAGTGTGAAAAGTTTTCTGTAAATACCTGATCTTCTATGGTTAGTTGATATGAGGCTGAGGATGATGTTGATCATCTCTCAGCCTCTTGAATATAATGTCTATGCCATCAAATGTCAAGGCG